>DASVCI010000042.1:0-3268 GCA_036381695.1 Steroidobacteraceae bacterium | reverse complement strand
CGCCTCGACGCCCTGCAGGCGCAGGATGTCGTGCGGGTTCGGCTCGCCGTCGGCGATGACCTCTCCGCGCTCCACCTGCTCGCCTTCGAACACGTTGAGGTGACGCCACTTCGGAATCAGCTCCTCGTGCTTCTCGCCGTTCTCGTCCGTGATGATGAGACGGCGCTTGCCCTTGGTCTCCTTGCCGAAGCTGACCGTGCCCGAGTGCTCAGCGAGGATCGCCGAATCTTTGGGCTTGCGAGCCTCGAACAAGTCCGCCACGCGCGGCAGACCGCCGGTGATGTCGCGGGTCTTCGACGATTCTTGCGGGATACGCGCGATGACGTCGCCGACCGAAACCTTCGCACCGTCCTCCAGGCTCACGATGGCGCCCGGCGGCAGCGCGTAGACGGCTGGAATGTCCGTGTTCGCGAACGTGACCTCCTTGCCCTTCGCGTTCACGAGGCGCACGACCGGACGCAGATCCTTGCCGCCAGCACCGCGTTGCTTCGGATCCATCACCACGGTGCTCGACAAGCCCGTGACCTCGTCGACCTGCGACTGCACCGTCAGGCCTTCGATGAAGTCCTGGAACTTGATGAAGCCCGCCACCTCGGTGACGACCGGGTGCGTGTGAGGATCCCACGTCGCCAGCACCTGGCCCGGCTCGACCTTGTCGCCGTCGCTCACGTTGATGACTGCGCCGTACGGAATCTTGTAGCGCTCACGCTCACGGCCGAACTCGTCGATGATGCCGAGCTCACCGGAGCGAGAAACCGCCACCCAGTGACCTTTCTCGTGGTGCACGGTCTTGAGGTTGTGCAGACGAACCGAGCCGCGGCTCTTGGCTTCCACCGAGTTCGCCGCTGCCGCACGAGACGCGGCGCCACCGATGTGGAACGTACGCATCGTAAGCTGCGTGCCCGGCTCGCCGATCGACTGCGCCGCGATGACGCCCACAGCCTCGCCCAGGTTGATGCGATGGCCGCGGGCCAGATCGCGCCCGTAGCACTGTGCGCACACGCCGTAGCGCGTCTCGCACGTGATCGGCGAACGCACCTTCACCTGATCGACGCCTTCCTGCTCGAGCAGCTTCACCAGCTTCTCGTCGATCAGCGTGCCCGCGGGGATGACGACCGCATCGCCGCTCGGCTTCATCACGTCCACGGCCGCCACGCGACCGAGCACGCGCTCGCCGAGACCTTCGACCACGTCGCCGCCTTCGACGATCGGGGTCATGGTGAGGCCATTCGACGTTCCGCAGTCCTCTTCCGTCACCACCAGGTCCTGCGCCACGTCGACGAGTCGGCGGGTGAGGTAACCGGAGTTGGCCGTCTTGAGCGCTGTATCCGCGAGACCCTTACGCGCGCCGTGCGTCGAGATGAAGTACTGCATCGCGTTCAGGCCTTCACGGAAGTTCGCCGTGATCGGCGTCTCGATGATCGAGCCGTCGGGCTTGGCCATCAGGCCGCGCATACCGGCGAGCTGACGGATCTGCGCCGCCGAGCCACGGGCGCCCGAGTCGGCCATCATGAAGATCGAGTTGAACGACTTCTGAGTGACCTTCTCGCCGGTGGCCGTCACGACCTCCTCGACGCCGAGCTTGTCCATCATCGCCTTGGCTACCTGGTCGTTGGTGCGCGACCAGATGTCCACGACCTTGTTGTAGCGCTCGCCGTTGGTGACCAGACCCGAAGCGTACTGCTCCTGGATCTCCTTCACCTCGCGCTCGGCATTCGCCAGGATCTTGCCCTTCTGCTGCGGCACGACCATGTCGTCGACGCCGATCGAGACGCCCGCGCGCGTCGCGTAGTGGAAGCCCGTGTACATGAGCTGGTCGGCGAACACGACCGTTTCCTTCAGGCCGACGCTGCGATAGCAGGCGTTGATCACGCTCGAGATCGCCTTCTTCGTCATGTCGCGGTTCACGAGATCGAACGACAGCCCCTTGGGCAGGATCTCGGACAGGAGCGCACGACCGACGGTCGTGTCGACGACGCGGCGGCTCTCCGTGAACTCACCGTTCTCCTCACGGGTGTACTCCGTCACGCGCACCTTGACCTTCGCCTGAAGGTCGGCGATGCGGTTCTCGTACGCGCGATGCACTTCCTGCACGTCGGCGAAGACCATGCCCTCGCCCTTCGCGTTGATGCGCTCGCGGGTCATGTAATAGAGACCCAGCACCACGTCCTGCGACGGCACGATGATCGGGTCGCCGTTCGCGGGCGAGAGGATGTTGTTCGAGGACATCATCAGCGCGCGCGCTTCGAGCTGCGCCTCGAGCGACAGAGGCACGTGCACGGCCATCTGGTCGCCGTCGAAGTCCGCGTTGAACGCGGTGCAGACGAGCGGATGCAGCTGGATCGCCTTGCCCTCGATCAGAACCGGCTCGAACGCCTGGATGCCGAGTCGATGGAGCGTGGGCGCGCGGTTGAGCAGCACCGGATGCTCGCGGATCACCTCTTCCAGGATGTCCCACACCTCGGGCCCTTCGCGCTCGACCATGCGCTTGGCGGCCTTGATCGTCGAGGCCTCGCCCCGGAGCTGCAGCTTCGAGAAGATGAACGGCTTGAAGAGCTCGAGCGCCATCTTCTTCGGCAGACCGCACTGATGCAGGCGCAGCGTCGGGCCGACCACGATGACCGAGCGGCCCGAGTAGTCGACGCGCTTGCCGAGCAGGTTCTGACGGAAGCGGCCCTGCTTGCCCTTGATCATGTCGGCGAGCGACTTGAGCGGGCGCTTGTTGGTGCCGGTGATCGCACGGCCGCGGCGGCCGTTGTCGAGCAGCGCATCCACCGCCTCCTGCAGCATGCGCTTCTCGTTGCGCACGATGATGTCGGGCGCGTTGAGCTCGAGCAGACGACGCAGGCGATTGTTGCGGTTGATGACGCGACGATAGAGGTCGTTGAGATCGGACGTCGCGAAGCGACCGCCATCGAGCGGTACGAGCGGACGCAGGTCCGGCGGCAGCACGGGCAGGACCGTGAGCACCATCCACTCCGGCCGGTTGCCGGACTCGATGAAGGACTCGAGGAGCTTCAGGCGCTTGGAAAGCCGCTTGATCTTGGTCTCGGAGTTCGTGCTCTGGATCTCCTCGCGGACCTTGGCCACTTCGGCGTTCAAGTCGAGCGACTTCAGGAGCTCATAGACCGCCTCGGCGCCCATGCGCGCATCGAACTCATCGCCGTGCTGCTCGATCGCCTCGAGATACATCTCGTCGGTGAGGAGCTGGCCGCGCTGCAGCTGCGTCATGCCCGGATCGATGACGACGAACGCCTCGAAATAGAGC
>DASVCI010000041.1:0-3810 GCA_036381695.1 Steroidobacteraceae bacterium | reverse complement strand
CTCGCGGTGATCGAGCGCCGCCTCGACCTCGTCCAGGTACTTGTCGAGGAGCTGCTGCGCCTCGTCCTCGAACGAAGCGAAGAGCGCCCGGTGCACGTCCTCCTTCACCCAGCGGTTGTAGAAGTCCTTGCGCGCGAGCACGAGATAATCGATCCAGAGCTTCTTCGACTTCGCGTCCATGCGGGCGTCGGTCTCGATCGAGTCTTTGAGCGCGAGCAGCACTTCCATGCTGGTGAGGCTCCGCTTGTCGTTGCGCGTGATGGCGTTCGAGATCGAGTTGACGATGAAGCGCGGGCTCACGCCCGTGAGGCCCTCCTCGGACGACTCCGCCTTCAGACGCGTCACTTCGGTCTCGGGGAAGCCTTCGACGCTCTCGCCCGCGTACAGGCGCACCTTCTTCGAGAGGTCCAGCCCCTCGCGCTCGGGCTTCACCAGGCGCGTCAGCACCGCGAACACTGCCGCGACGCGCAGCGCATGTGGATCGAGATGCACGTCCCGGAATGCCGGAGCGGCCGAGACCAGCTTGCTGTAAATCCGCGCCTCTTCGATGTAGGACAAGGTATAGGGGACCTTGACGATGACCATTCGGTCGAGCAGCGCCTCGTTCTCCTTCTCCTGGAGGAACTTGTGAAACTCGGCGAGGTTCGTGTGCGCGATGATCGTTTCATCGAGGTAGATCAGCGGGAAGCGCGAGACCTTGACGTTCTTCTCCTGCGTGAGAGTGAGAAGCAAGTACAGGAACTCGCGCTTGACCTTGAGGATCTCGATCATCTCGAGAATGCCGCGGCTCGCCGCGTAGACGGCGCCGGACCAGGACCAGGCGCGCGGATCGCCCTCATCGCCGTACTGCGCCACTTTGGACAAGTCGACCGAGCCGACCAGGTCCGCCAGATCGGCCGTGGTCGGATCGTGGGGTGCGTAAGTGCCGACGCCGACTCGCGCCGCCTCCGACAGGAAGATGCGCTCGACCGGCATGCGCAGGAAGTCGCCCTCGAACTCGCGCTCGAGGCGATCCCGGGCCCACGGGCTCAGCTCGCCGCGAATCTCGACGCCATACGTATCCCGGAATTCCGCACGCAGGCTCGCTGGAACCAGATTCAGGGGCGATTCGTGCATCGGCGAGCCCTGCAAGGCGTAGATCGCGCCCTCTTCGGTGTGGCTGTACTCCTCGAGCCCCCGCTTGAGCAGAATCGCCATGGTGGACTTGCCGCCCGAGGGCGGACCGAGGAGCAGCAGGAGCCGGCGCCCGACGTCCGAACCGGCCGCGGCGGCCTTGAAGTAATCGACCACGCGCCCGAGCGCCTCGTCGATGCCGAACAGCTCGCGCTTGAAGAGCTCCTTGGCGCCGCCGTCGCCGTTCGTCGGCCCAGCGCTGCCGTTCGCCGGCGAGTTGCGTCCGAACCAGCAGAGCATGTCCCACAGGTATTCGTGGCTGGTGCGGGCGAGCTGGCGTGCGTTGCCCGGGACGATGGTGCGTAGAAACTCGCCGAAGGTTCCCGACCAATGCTGCGCGCGGTGGAACCGGCTGTAGGCGCTCAGGGCCTCGACGAAGTTCTCGCCGCGCTGCGAGCTCCCCCTGGGGCTGTCTGATTGCATCGAACCGCCCTCCATATCTTTCATACGCTACTGGCTATACGCTCGTTAGTCAGCGCGCTCTTGCACGCAGTTCACAACTCGCACCGAACCTCACTCACTCGCGCACCGGCGTTGCGATCGAAAGCACGAAATCGCGCATCGCCGATGGCGGCCCCGTAAGACAAAGACTGATCCACGCCGGCACATGTTCCATGCGAAACACGTTCGGATGCGCACCGGCGGCGCGCGCGTGCGTGAACGGCCTGTTCACGGGGATGAAGGAGAGCGAAAGAGCTCGAAGCTCCATCGGGCTGTGAGCTTTCCCGCGCGCCCGGGGGCGTCGCTCTCGCTCGAAGGCGGACATGACTCTCTGATTACTCCCTTCGCGCCGATCTTGCAATGCGATCGAATGCTGAGCGACCCGTAAGGCCGAGGCTCAGCGCCCGCCGACGGGCGAAGACTCTTCTGTCCGCGAAAAGGAAATCAGTAACTCAACAGGATAGCCGCATGCAACTTGGTTGAAAACCACACGGAGGGAAGAAGCGACCGGCGCATCGTGCGCAGTCGCCGTGAAAAGTTCCCCTGAGATTCAGGGAACGTTCAGCGCGGAGCGCGCCGGAATGAATCCAGCACGTCCCACGATCGGGCAAGTGAGTGATCGAGTGTTATGCGGCGGCGGTGACTGGCGTGCTGAGCTCGATTCCGAGCGCCTCGCGGATCACATCATCGACGCGCTCGCAAAAGACGAACGTCACCTCGTCACGCACCGTTTTGGGGACATCCTCGAGGTCTTTGCGGTTGCGCGCCGGCAGCAACACCTTCCGAATGCCCGCCCGGTGCGCAGCCACCGTCTTCTCCTTGATGCCTCCGACTGGCAGCACCAGTCCCCTCAGGCTGATCTCGCCAGTCATCGCGAGCTCATGGTTCACGGTCTTGCTGGTGAACAGCGAGACGAGCGAAGTCAGCATCGCGACGCCGGCGCTCGGGCCGTCTTTCGGAATGGCCCCGGCCGGGACGTGAATGTGCACGTCCGTCTTGTCGAAAGTCGTGCCGTCGATGCCGAGCCGCGAAGCCTGCGACTTCACCAGCGACAAGGCCGCCTGCGCGCTTTCCTTCATCACATCCCCGAGCTGACCGGTCAGGATCAGCTTGCCGCTGCCGGGCACGCGTGTGGACTCGATGAACAGGATGTCACCGCCCACGGGCGTCCAGGCGAGGCCGGTCGCGACGCCGGGCACGCTGGTGCGTAGCGCAACCTCGTTCTCGAAGCGCGGCGGTCCAAGGATCGGCTGCAAGTCATCGACATCGACCGTCTGCTGCGTGATCTCGCCCTCGGCAATCCGAACGGCAACGTGCCGCAACACCGCGCCGATCATGCGCTCGAGATTCCGGACTCCGGCTTCGCGCGTGTAATCGCGCGCGATCTGCCGAAGCGCCGCGTCCGTGATCGAGGCTTGCTCCGGTTTCAGGCCGTTTGCCTCGAGCTGGCGCTTCACCAGGTAGCGCTTGGCGATCTCGAGCTTCTCCTCGTCGATGTAGCCGGTGAGCTCGATGACTTCCATGCGGTCGCGGAGCGGACCGGGGATCGTGTCGAGCACGTTCGCGGTCGTGATGAAGAGCACCTTAGAGAGGTCGAAGGGCAGCCCCAGGTAGTTGTCCCGGAACGTGTTGTTCTGCTCCGGATCGAGCACCTCGAGGAGCGCGGAGGCCGGGTCGCCCTGGAAGCCCGCGCCGAGCTTGTCGATCTCATCGAGCATCAGCACAGGGTTGCGAGTGCCAGCCTTGCGCATCGCCTGGATGATGTTGCCGGGCAGTGCGCCGATGTAGGTGCGGCGGTGACCGCGGATCTCCGCCTCGTCGTGCACGCCGCCCAAGCTGACGCGTGCGAACTTCAGGCCCAGCGCCCGCGCGATGCTCTGCCCGAGCGAGGTCTTGCCCACGCCCGGCGGACCGACGAAGCAAAGGATGGGGCTGCGGCCGGAAGGATTGAGCTTGCGCACGGCGAGGTACTCGACGATGCGGCGCTTGATCTTCTCGAGGCCGTAGTGATCCTCATCGAGCACGCGCCGCGCGCGCTCGATGTCGATCGTCTCTTCATCGAGCTTCGCCCACGGCAGTTGCAGCATCCAGTCGAGCCAGCCGCGCAGCATCGAGTACTCGGCGCTGGCATCGGGCATGCGCTCGAGACGCTTGAGCTCCTTGCGCGCCTGCTCGAGCGCCTCCTCCGGCATGCCG
>DASVCI010000040.1:0-2455 GCA_036381695.1 Steroidobacteraceae bacterium | reverse complement strand
GTACGAGATCAGCGAGGTGTCGGACCGGGCTTCGCGCGGCCGGCAATCATGGCGTCAGATCAGATAGCAGGTAGCGTTCCATGCGCAGGGCGAACACAGGGATCACGTTGATCGAGCTGATGATAGTGGTGGTGATCGTGGCCATCCTGGCCGGGATCGCCTACCCGAGCTATCGCCAGCAGGTTCTGCGCGGCGGCCGTGCGGAGGGCAAGGCTCTCTTGCAGGAGCAGGCGCAGGCTCTCGAGAAGTGCTTTACGCGCTACGGCTCGTACAACGATGCGAATTGCGAGGCGGCAACCGCGCTGACTGGTGGCGGGGTGCTCAGTGACACCGGCCGGTATCTTGCGACGGCCGCTTTCCCGACGGCCACGACGTACACGCTGACTGCGACTCCGCAGGGTGGGCAAGTGGCCGATACGGCTTGCGGCTCGCTCACTTTGAACGAGCGCAACGAGCGCGGCTCGTCCGTCACAGGGGCCGCGGCCGAGTGCTGGCGCCGCTAGCCGCGCGCTCGAGAGCCACTGCCACGCTTTTCAGGCGCCGTCCGGATGAGCGGCCGGCGCCTTTTCATTTCCGAATCTTCCTCTTGCCGGCGGTCCCGGGCTGCTGTATAAAAACTCAGTTCCTGAGCATTTGTACAGGCCCGCTCATGACCGACCTCACTGCGCGCCAGCGCCAGGTTCTGAAAGTCATCCAGGACTCCCTCGCAGAGAACGGGATGCCGCCAACGCGGGCTGAGATCGCCGCGATCCTCGGCTTCAAGTCTGCGAACGCGGCGGAGGAGCATCTGCGCGCCCTGCAGCGCAAGGGCGTCATCGACATGATTCCGGGCGCCTCGCGCGGGATTCAGCTCAAGGACTCTCTTCGTGAGCAGTTGGGCCTGCCGCTGATTGGTCGAGTTGCAGCCGGCAGGCCCATGCTCGCGGAGGAGCACATCGAGGCGCGCTACCAGATCGACCCGAAGATCTTTCAGCCCAAGGCGCACTATCTGCTCAAGGTCCGCGGCATGAGCATGAAGGATATCGGCATCCTGGACGGAGACCTGGTGGCCGTGCACCGCACGCCCGATGTGCGCAACCGGCAAATCGTGGTCGCAAGGCTCGACAACGAGGTGACCGTCAAGCGCTACAAGCAGGAAGGAAAGGTCGTGTGGCTCCTGCCGGAGAACGAGGAGTTCGAGCCCATCCGTGTGGACCTCAAAGAGCAGTCGCTCATCATCGAAGGAGTCGTGGTGGGCGTGCTGAGGCACGGAAGATCCAAGGCGCTCTTCCAGTAAAGGCGCCGGCAGCCGGCACGCGCGCTGCCTCGATCAAACGCAGCAATCAGGGAGGGAGCCCCTTCCGCCCCTCGAGCGGAAGGGACATTGGTGGAGGCGGCGGGAATCGAACCCGCGTCCGCAAGCACTACGCCTCAGGACACTACATGCTTAGCCCGTTCTTTGAGTCTCGCTGCCCGCTACCCGAAGGGCAGGGAAGGCGTGCAGCCAGCCCAGGAGCGATTTAGCGGGCCGGCCCTGAGCACACCGACACCGCGAGCTTGTGAGCGCGTCCCCCGATTCTGGGTGCACAAGCACACACCAGGCGGAGGTTAGGCGGGATTAAGCCGCCAGAGCGTAGTTGTCGTCGTTGGCAACTATGAGTGTGTAAGCAGTTTAACGAGGCACTTACACCTCGGCATGCACCTGAAGTTTCGCCACCCGCGTCGAAGCCGGTCGCCCCCTTCAGCGCCTCCTAGTGTAGGGGCGACGGCGCAAATGACAAGCGACGGGCGAGGCCGCTTGCCTAGCGGGTCGAGTGCTTGAGCAAGCGGGATCGCTCCCGCTGCCAGTCGCGATCCTTGGCGCTCGCGCGCTTGTCGTGCTCTTTCTTGCCCTTCGCGAGCCCGATGCGGAGCTTGGCGCGACCGTTCTTCCAGTACAGCTCGAGCGGCACCAGCGTGTATCCGCGCCTTTCCACGGCGCCGACGAGGCGGTCGAGCTCCGAGCGATTGAGCAGGAGCTTGCGCGTGCGGATGGGATCCGGGATTACGTGCGTGGAGGCCGTGGGGAGCGCGGAGATGTGCGCGCCGAACAAATACGCCTCCGCGTCCTTGATGAAGACGTACGCTTCCTTGAGCTGCGCGCGCCCGGCCCGCAGGCTCTTCACTTCCCAGCCCTGCAGCGCGAGGCCCGCTTCATACGTCTCCTCGATGAAATAATCGTGCCGGGCCTTGCGATTCTCGGCGATCAGCGGGTTGTCGTTCGCAGGCTTCTTCTTGCTCATAGAGGGCGCGCATTGTACAGGCCGGGGCAGGACGTGGCCGGGCGGGCTGCTGCGGTACACTGTGCGCATGCCAGCCTGCCTCGTGCCCGCATGCGGGAAGTGAAGACCAGCGCGCTCGTGCCGTTCACGGCCGGGCAGATGTTCGCACTGGTCGAGGATATCGCGAGCTACCCGCAGTTCGTGCCGTGGGTGTC
>DASVCI010000039.1:0-5784 GCA_036381695.1 Steroidobacteraceae bacterium | reverse complement strand
TCGAGGGATTGCGGTCTCCGCCTCATGACTCGCATCGCCACGCAAGTAATCAAGGATAAGTTGCGCCGTGGCGGGCGTCGGATCGAGCTGGCTTCTGCGAGTTGCGTCCAGACTGTTCCAGCGGAACGCCACCGGCGGATCCTCCGGAGTGTTCGGAGCATCGTTGACAGTGATGATGTCCCGGTTATCCGCTTGCGGAATCTCGCGACTGGCATCCCAGAGCGGATTGTTGATGTTCACGGCGCCTGTGTTCGGGTCCACGCCGAACGCCAGGAGCTGCCCGGTCCAGTCGCGTGTATTGAAGCGCGCCTGGTAAACGCGAGTCGTCGTGCTGATCGAACCACTGTTCACCGAGGCAGACGATGCCGAGGACGTACGCGCGACGATCTCCTCGAACGCCTCACGGAGCTGCTGGCTCAACGTCAGGGCGTTGGTGACGAGGAAGTAGTTATCCGGCTCTCCGTCGTTGTTGTCGTCCCATTCCTCGGTCAGATCCGGAATGTCGTTCTCGTTGTCGTCCTGGAAGCCGCCCCACTTCGCCGCGTACCAGAGCGGCCCCTTGAGGATCGTGGCGCTGGTGCCGGTACCGGGCGTGAACGTGCGCGTGCTCGTGAGCGGCAAGGCGGTATTGTCATCCCAGCCTCCGGTTCCCGATGAGGGTGCGGGCGGGACGCCGACGAACGCCGGCGGCGTATCGAGGAAGTAATCCGGGTCGCTCGAGGCGGAAGTATCGACATCCCGCACCACGAGGTACGTGCCATCCGCAGTGGTGCCCGAGATCACGTACCCCATGTGCTGGACGATACTGCCGGCCGCATATTGAGACGTGACGGTCACCTCGACGTTGCCGTTGACCAGCTGGTACTCGTACAGCGCGATGGCATCCATGTCATGGTCCGCGCCCTGCTCCACGTCCTCGAAGTTGACGCGGAAGCGGCCCGAGGTCGGAGTGATCGACTCGACATAGAAGTCGACGATCTGGTTAGTGGGCTGGAAAGCGCCCTGCGCCCCGTTGAGGTTCACGCCGCTGACGCTGCCGCCGACCGACTTCGCGAACGGAACCAGCGTGACTTTGCGGTTAGTGCCTACCGGAATCTCGATGCGAGGCAGTGGCGAAGCAAGCGCCACCGCGAAAGTCTGCATCTTCTGGTCGCCAGCCGCCGCGTTGAGGTCATTGATGGCCGCAAAGTGAGCGACGCTCGCGGAGTAGTAACCACCGTTCTTCGTCGGCTCTTCCGGCGCGAGGCCCCGGATATTCGCGAACGAGTTGACCGTCTTCGCAGTGGGCGCGCCATCGTAGTTGGAGCCCGACTGGCCGATGAAGTGCGTGCCTGGCGCTCCGAACTCGTGGTTCCAGATTTGCGTGGCGACGGCGGAAGCGTCGAGCCCGCTCACATCGCCGCCGAAGCTGCCAAACGAGGTGCCGGGCACCTGATCGGTGTCGTACGAAGGATTGATGTCGCTGATGATCGTGGCGAAGGGCTTTGCGCACACCGGGGCCGCGTTCGTGCCGGAGTAAGGATTGTTCCAGCTCGCGAGCGACAGCCCGAGCGAGGCGTCGGGATCGGTGGAGCCCGAGATGGCGAAAGCAGACGTGGGGCTGCCCTTTCCGGCGAAGTACCGCACGGTCTCGTACAGCATCTCCGCCACCGGGTTGCCCCACATCCGGCACTGTCCGGAGCTGATCGGACCGTCGACGATCCAGCCGCAGTTGTCATTGCTGTCGGTGTAGGAGTAGCTGCTCGTGAAGCCGGTCGTGCGCAGCCGATCGAGCGTGCGGATGATGCCCGCGGTGTTGAGGAACCGGCCGGTGTCAGGATCGATCTCGTTCGTGATCGAGCCGACGCGCTTGCGCAGCACGCCGCCTTGAGTGTTCTTCGCGTACGAGCCCGTGAGGAGCCCGAACTTCATCGCGTCGTTCTCGCCGTACTCGTGAATGAGCCCCGTCGGCTTGTAGGAGCCGCTCGGGTAGAGCTTGCAGTTGGCCTCGAGCAGAGCGGGATCGCACACGCGCACGCGCACGATGTAGTTGGTGATCGTGCCGATGCTCGGCCCGCTCCTGCCATGCTCCGCCCGGGAGCCCGCGACCGGCTGCTCGATGCTGACCCACTCCCAGATTCTGTACGGCGAGTTGAGCACCTGGCGCATGAGCGGCGTGCTGGTGCCGTTCAGGGTAGTGTTGGCAAACAAGTGGCGCCTGCCGGTCGACGGCAAGGGGAGCGGCGTGTACTCACGGATGTCGTAACCGTCCCGCGCGACGCTCTCGTATTCCTTGCCCCAGCTGTGGGCATCCTGCGGGATGTGGCTGCGCTCGAGGATCGTGTCCGAGTCCGCGTCCAGCGAGCGCTTGCCGCCGTACAGGACCTTGCGCAAAGCATCAATTCGGCTCGTAGTGACGTAGTTCAGCCAGTTGCCGCTCCAGAGCCCGGAGCAGCGACCGTCGGGGGTCCGGCTGCGCGGCTCGAACTGAACCGCGTCGTATTCGTAGCACTTGAACGAGTCGAAATAGCCGTAGTACGTGATGTTCGGATTGAAGCCCACGTCGAGCACGCCGTCGCCGTTCAAGTCCGAGGCGTCGTTGTAGGCCTCGTAATAGAGCTTGTGGTCGCGCCCGACGACGAACATGTTGAGCGGCGCCACCGACGGGCTCAGGAACAACGGCACGTTGCTCAGGTTGAGCTCGGCAGCGCCGGCGTTCGAGGCGGCGAGCGCGACGGCCAGAGCCGTGCCCGCCAGAGTCGACCAGTGAAACATGCTGCGCTTGTTCATGGCATTCACCATTGCGGCGACACACCCGCGCCGCCCGGAATCGTTGTCATTCGTAAATCGTGGTCATTCGAATGAGATGCGAGCATGCGAGCTCTGCAAGATGACTTCCGCAGTCGGCGTCATGCCGCTCGAGCGCGCGGTGGAGCGGTGGTAATCGCGAACGGTGTTCAGATACGACCCGCCTACCGCTATCGAGTCGCGCACCTCCCCGATATGCTCGATCACGAACTCGGGCTGGCTTGCGAGCGAGCCCAGGGTCGTCACCGAGTAGTCGCGTCCCCAGCTGTTCCACCACGTCTGATTCTGTCGAGTGAGATCGAGGGGCAGGATGCCTTGTTCGTAGGCTTCGCAATGCGGTGCCGGAGTGAGACACGTGGCAACGGTCGCCACGGCCGGCGCGAGCAGTTCCTCGGCCCCGCGCAAGCCCGCCTCGGCACCCTGCAGCGCCAGGTCCATGTCACGCTGGTTACCGGCCATCCTCTCCTGCAGCCGCGTGCTCTGGCTCGCGCCGAGCGCAAGCAATGTCATCACGAGCAGCAACAGCAAGCTGACGACCAGCACCGCGCCGCGCTGAGCTTTCACAGAAGGTAAGGATCGAGGGTTCATGGTTGACTAGTCGATGACCTGGTTGCGCAACGCCACCGTCGTCGTGAAAACCTGCCGCTGGAACCGGTCGTTGAACGGACCGACGGGAGCGTTCGGATCGAGAAGCACGTGGGCTTTGCTGTCGACATCGGTGCCGTACGCGTCCATGGAGCGCGCGAGCAATGCGATTCGCACGCTTATGACGCTGCTCCAGTCCGTGACGGCGCCGGCGTCCACGTATTGATCGACGCGACCGTCTCCACCCGCCGAGTCCACGCCGTACTGAACCTCGAAGCGTTCGATACCCTCGGCCAGCGGCTCGGGAGTTCCATTGTTGCCGTCGCGCACGATGAGCCTGTACAGAGAGGTCGGTTCTCCCGCATTCGGCGCATCGAGATAGTAGACAATCGTGTTGACCGGCACGATTTCCGCGCCGACGGCGAAGGGGTGAATGAAATCATCGTCTTCGTTGAGGCCGGCGGCGTGCGTGATTTGCCCTCCGCTGTACGCGTCGACCTGAAACCAGGCGCGCGCAGCGCAGTCGCTGATCACTGCGATATCGAGAGGGTCCAACGGCGCCGGCGAGACATCATCCACGTCGAGAGGATCCGTCCCGGCGGTCTGACGGTCTGTCAACCGAAGGGCCAAGGCATCACGCTCGGGGCCGCGCACCACGAGCACATCCGCGACCCCGGAGGGGGTGAGCGCGGAAATCTGGCTGGGGAGCGCCGGCGTCCACGTCCCCGCGCCGTCCGTGTCGAAGCCTTCGATCGGGACGGCGAAATTGCGGAACGGATGGGTTTCGTTAACGAGCTCGTTGATCAGGTAATCCTCAGCGCGTGATGGAACCGTGGTCGGCGGCCGCGCACACCCTACGTAGCCTGCCGCACGAATATCGTCGACGATCTGCTCGAGCGCGAATCGCCCGTTCTCCTGCACGCGCGACAGCCGCTCGGTCGTCTCGTAGCTTTGACGCGAGCTGATGAAGATGGCGACCACTCCGCCCAGCAACAGCAAGCTGAGCGCCAGGGCGACCATCAGCTCCACGAGGCCGAAGCCGAGCTGTCCGGTCGGGCGGGCCTGATTGTCTCGTGCGCGATACATAGGCGAGGTCTGGCTCAGATGCTGCTGCTGGTGACGAACTGGATCGGGTTGGCCTCGCCCCGCTCGCCCCACTGGATCGTGATCTCGACGACGTCTGCGAATCCCGTGACGGGGTCCGCCACCAGCGTTCGCACCGCGCCGTCGCCGTTCGGCAGTTGCGTGCTGAGCGTCGTCTTCCACTGCAACAGGTCGCGACCGGCGGCAGTCGAGGTGTCGGGCGTGGCGCCGATGGCAATCGTGTAGCGGTTCTCGAGGGCTTCATCGCGATTGGCGCGCATGCGATCCAAGATGTCCGCCGCGAGCATCGCCGCCTGCGATCGGACGTAGGCGTCGTAGTTGTTGCGCAAGGTCGTGAGCTGCAAGCCCGCGACACCGAGCAAGCCGACGGAAATGATCACGAGCGTGACCAGCACTTCGATCAGCGTCATGCCGCTCATGCCGCGAGCGCCACGCAGGCTCGCCGTCATTACAGATCCTGTTCTCATCGAGTACATGCGTGAGGCTCTAGCAGTCGCCGTTTGATTTGCTTGCGCGCCCCGAGAGAGCGACGTCGATGCGCCGCGCGTCGCCCGCGCTACTGCAGTTCTGCGGGCGGACTGTGAACGAGGTCTGCACCGTTGCCGCGCCGGAAGACATGAACGTGATCGAGGCGTGGCTCGAGGTCAGGTCGATCGACTCGAGGCTGGGCGCGGCCCAGCTCTGGATGATCGTGTCGTCGGGCGCCGTGCCGTCCGCGTCGATCTCGCCCTCGTTGCCTTCGGAGTCGCTGAACAGAAGCCAGCCGTTGCTCCAATCGATCCCGCCCGAGCAGTCATCGCCTGCGGCATTGGCGCTGCAGATCGATACACGCGAGCCGCGCTTGACGGCTTCGCTCCTCGCTAAAGCCAGCGCACCGATCAGCTCGTTGGTCTTCCCCGCCAGGCGGTTCTGGCGCATGATCGCCGTGAGCGAGGGGATGCCGATGCCGAGCAAGATCGCCAGCACCACGATGGCGGTCAGGATCTCGACCAGGGTGAAGCCGGAACTCTTCTGGCTCTTCATGGGCGCGCAAGCTGCCCGGCCGCAGGCAAGCCCGCAAACGCAGCCGACCAACGGCCCGCCAAGGTGGATGGACGGCGCCGCCGCGCATCTTCTGTGAAACAGGTCGATGGAGCTGGCGCAGCGCAGGCACCGTGCTCATGGCCTGTACCGTTGGCATTTCGCGACATAAGCTTTATCGCACCGCGCCGATCTTGTATCCTCCGCGCTCGGCTCGCGCCCGGAAGCTTTTACAACTGAAAAGTTTCTGTGGCGAAATTCGAGGGAACAAGCCATAAGTCCCGCGGA
>DASVCI010000038.1:0-6560 GCA_036381695.1 Steroidobacteraceae bacterium | reverse complement strand
CGGCGCGCGCCAGCAGGTCCTGCACTTCTTCGTCTGTCGTCTGCGCGAAATCGATGTACCACTGCCCGACGGCGTAAAAGCCAGGCGGGACGCTGATACAGATCACCTCATCCGCCTCCCTGCTCAGCATCTCGTACGCGCTTGTTGACGCAACAGGTAATGCGACGACGACCTTTTTCGCCTCGAGCTTGCGCGCAGCACGGACGGCGGCGAGCATCGTTGCACCAGTGGCGGCACCATCATCGACAAGAATCACGGTTTGTCCTTTAACTGTGATCGGCGGACGTCCACCCCGATAGACGCGTTCGCGCCGTTCGATCTCGGCGCATTGGGCGGTCTTGGCTTCCTCGAGCGAGATGGAATCTCCGAAGAAATCGAGAATGTCCTCGTTCAACACCGTGACTCCTCCGGATGCCACGGCGCCGATCGCAAGCTCTGGTTGTCCAGGCGCTCCCAGCTTGCGGACGATCATCACATCGAGCGGCGCGTGAAGGGACTGCGCGATCTCGAAGGCAACGGGCACACCGCCGCGCGGCAAGCCGAGAACCAGCACGTCCGGCCGATGTTTGTACTGTCCCAGCCGAGCAGCCAGCTCGCGGCCTGCATCCACGCGATCAACGAAGGTGCGGTCAGTGAAGGGTTTCATGGTTTCGTCAGGTCAGGCTCGCCGCAATGCTCCAGGATGAAGCGGCGCGCGGCGTCACGCGTCGCGACAGTGGCGGCGAACGTGTTGGGGGAAGAGGGTGTCTCGATAGGGGCGCCAATGTGCACGGTCACAGGTGCGCGTCGAGGCAGCCACTGCTCGTCACGAAGCAAAGCGCGAGTGCCGCACAGGGCAACGGGAATGATTGGGCGGCGAGTCTCGACTGCCACCGAGAAGGCGCCCAGATGGAACGGTCTCAAGCCCGGGGCGCGAGTGAACGTGCCTTCCGGAAAGAAGATGCAGGACTCTCCCTGAGCAGCGAGCTTGGCGAGTTGATGCGCATCCTCGACGCCGCCACGCGCATCGAAGCGCTCGACGAAGAAAGCGCCGAGCCGTCGCAGGAAAGTGCCGACAATTGGCATGCGGGCCAGCTCGCGTTTGGCGACGAACCGGCAATCGTGCGGAATCGTGGCGAGAAGGAACAAACCGTCGAGATAGCTCGAATGATTCGCTACGAGGATGCCGCCCTCTGTTTCAGTAACGGTCGTGTGATGCTGCACCGTGACAGGGATGCCGACCAAGCGCAGGAACAAGCGTGCCGCGCGATGAACGACCGACCAGATCGTCCGCCGTCGCAGCGGTAGCAACATGCACAGGAATGTAGCGCTGCCAAGGAGGCTGAACGCTGTCCAGAAGTACGCGCCGTACAGGAGATCGGAAGCCCGCCGCATTGTGCGTCGGCATGCCGGCCACAGCGCGCTTCGTCCCAAGCTCAGGAGCTGCAACCAGGCTGCGCGTTGCCGGGCCGCTCGGTGCTTGCCCGATTCATAGATCTCACGGGTGGCGGCGCGACGAATCTTGCCGCTCGAAGTTTTGAGGACCGTGTGGGGAACCACTAATACGACTTCATCAGGGGGCTCACCGAGCAACTGCGTCACCCGAGCAAGAATCTCCTGACGCAAAGCATCGCGCCTGGCTGCATCCTCCAGGCGTGTTTCGGCGAGCACGATTACACGCTCGGTGCCAGTCGAAGGATCCGTGCTGCCGAATACCGCGACGCACCCTTTGCGCACTCCCGCGATGTCACCGAGCGCCGCTTCGATTTTGTCGGGATAGATGTGCCGCCCGGCGCGGATGATGATGTCCTTGATGCGGCCGGTGACGTAAATTTCGCCATTCACCGTGTAGGCGCGATCGCCGCTGTCGAGCCAGCCTCCTCGTATGAGCCTGGCGGTGGCGTCCGGGTTGCGATAGTAGCCTCGCGTTGCGGACGGGCCGCGAAACTCCAGTCGTCCCTCACGGCGGTCGCCAAGCTCATGACCTGTGTCGTCGACGATGCGCACTTCATGTCGCTCGATGGGTCGTCCACAGGACACGAACGCCAAGGTATCGCAAGCTTCCGGGTTCGCAGGGATTGCGATGCCTTTACGCACGAATGGCTCGCGCTCGATTACATCGACGAGAGGTCCGCGCTCGAGGGGCGGTACGGTGAGGCCAACGGAGCATTCCGCGAGTCCGTACACTGGCGTCAATGTGCTTGGGCGCAAGCCGCAACGCGAGAACCGCTCCTGAAACCGCGCCAGCGTCTGCGGTATGACGGCTTCCGCGCCGTTCATGGCGATGCGCCACGTGCTCAGGTCGAGCTCCGCGAGCTCATCGTCCGTCATCCTCTTCAAACACAGCTCATACGCAAAGTTCGGCGCTGCCGAGAGCGTGCCCCGATGCCTGTGAATTGCTTCGAGCCATCGCGACGGGCGGGTCAGGAAGGCGAGCGGCGACATCACGATGAGCGGCAACCCGAAATACAGGGTGCCGAGCCACGCGCCGATGAGTCCCATGTCGTGGTAAAGCGGCAGCCAGCTCACGAATACATCATCGCTGCGAACGCCCAGAGCACGACCGAGTGCGGAAATGTTCGACAGGATGTTGGAGTGGCTCAGGATGACCCCTTTGGGATTTCCTGTGCTCCCCGATGTGTATTGCAGCAGGGCGGTGGAGTCCGGCCGCAATGGAACATGAGTCGGCTCCGTGCGCGCAGAGCGCAGATCATCTGGCATCACGATCCATTGGAGCGCAGGCGCGTGGACGCGTAGCACTGCGGCCATCCCGCGCATCTCTGCGGTCGTGATGAGTGTCCTGGCCTCGGCGTTGGCGAGGATTCCTGCGTGTCGTCGAACGTGCTCCTCGATCTGGCTTAGTCGGGTGGGGGGATAAAGCGGAACAGGAACTCCGCCTGCGAGCAAAATTCCGAAGAACGCGCCGAAGTAGTCGCGGCCGGTGGGAAGCATCAAGGCGACCGTGTCGCCCAGCCTGATTCCATGCTGCTGCAGACCGCCGGCGATTGCGCGGGCATCGCGCCAGAGCTGGTCATACGTAATGACTTCCTCTTGCGCATCGCCGCAGAGCGTGATGTGCGCGAACTCGGCGTGGTGCTCCCGATGCCAGCGCAGCACCTGATCCAAGGTGGTGACGCTCGCAGGAGGTGGCACTGCAAGAGTGCTTGCAGGCGCGCGTTCAGCGACACGTAACGGTTTGACGAGACGAATCGATGGCGCGTGGCCCACGGCCGCCGCAAGGTCCCGCAACGTTTCGGCGGTCTCTAGCAGGGAATCCGGCAACTGGACGCCCAGCTCGCGCTCGATGCGCGCGAACAGCTCCACGCGCGCAAGACTGTCGAGGCCGAGGTCGTGATCGAGTGTGCTGTCGAGCGTCAGTTCGAGCGAGTCAGCGTCGGCTTGGCGCAGGTCTCTGACGGTCGCGCGCGCGATCCCGATCAACGACTCGGCTGCTTCCGCCGCGGCCGTGACCATGCCGGTCAGCGTAATCAGTCCGGTCCCGTGAACCAATGCGGGATCCCATGAGCGCCTACGTCGGATCCCGTGGGAACTTTCTGACAACGCCGTAAGCGTTCGAGCCGCATGCTGCGGCGAAAGATTGTGCGCCTGCGTCGACTCGGGGACTTCCCATAGACGCTCGGTAGCACTGCGAATGGAGTCTTCGGCCGCGATGGCGATCCTGACGCCTCGCCACAGGGCCTTGCGATGCCTGATCGACGCGGCGAGCAGGCCGGCGAATGCTGCCTCTCGATGTCACTCGACGCAGCAGGGCAGTGACGAGGCGCGCCAACCGATCATGCACACGAGGTCAGCACTTTCCAGCAAGATGACGCTCTTCCTCTGCGGAGACGTCATGACCGGTCGCGGGATCGACCAGATCCTGCCGCACCCGTCCGCTCCCGAGTTGTACGAGTCCTATGTCCACTGCGCTCGCGAGTACGTCGAGCTCGCCGAGCACGCCAACGGGAAGATCCCGGAATCTCGTGGGTTCTCATACATCTGGGGAGATGCGCTGGCCGAGCTCGATCGCCATCGACCGGTGTTGCGTATCGCGAATCTCGAAACGGCAGTGACCTCCAGCGGTGAGGCGTGGCCGGGAAAAGGGATCCACTATCGGATGAATCCTCGAAACGTGGAATGCCTGACGGAGGTGGGCCTCGATTGCTGCGTGCTGGCCAACAACCACACGCTCGATTGGGGGAGAGAGGGATTGGCAGAGACGCTGCGAGTGCTGCAAACGGCCGCAATCAGCACTGCCGGTGCCGGGATGAATCTCGCTCAAGCCCGCGAGCCCGCGTGCTTCCAGCTTTCCGACCGGCAGCGTGTCCTGGTCTTTGCGTGCGGCACGCTGGATTGCGGGATCCTTCCGCAGTGGGAGGCGACCGCGTCCCGACCCGGCTTATACGTGCTCCACGATCTCTCCTCGCGCACGGTCGAGGAGATTGCGACGCACATCAGATCGAAAAGACGCCACAACGACATCGTCATTTTGTCGTTGCACTGGGGCGAGAACTGGGGCTACGAGGTGAGCGAGGACCAGCGCCGTTTCGCCCGCCGGCTGATCGACGTCGCCGGCGTGGACCTCGTGTACGGCCATTCTTCCCATCATCCGAAGCCGATCGAGGTCTATCGCGGCAAGCTCATTCTGTATGGATGCGGGGACCTGTTGAACGATTACGAAGGCATCGGAGGCTACGAGCGCTTTCGGGCCGAGCTGGGGCTCATGTACTTCCCTGAGCTGGATCGCGAGACCGGCAACCTCGTCCGGCTGCTGATGAGGCCGACTTGCATCCGCCAGCTGAAGGTGAACCTGGCGAGTTTGGATGAGGCGCGCTGGCTCGCCTCGGTGCTCAGCCGGGAATGCGATCGCTTCGGCACCTCGATCCTGTTGTTGCCCGACGGCGCCCTGGCTCTCGAATGGCCGCAGGCACTCGGGGCGATCGCGTAAGCGAACGCGGCTTCACGCTTGCAGCGTGGTGAAGCGTTCGTCGAGCGATTTGAGTCTTTCGGTGATGTGCGAGCAGGCGGACTGCGCCATCGGGCGGACCGAAGCTCCGACGAATCCCTGGCGCCGGATCTCGACTGCCTTGCTCGCAACGCTTCGGCGAACGGTATCCCAGAAGGGATGCGCAAAAACGTCCACGGGCTCGGTGAGCTGCCCTTCATGCACCGAGAATGCGGCGCAACTGACGAGCGGCGGTCCGTCGAAGTAGCTCGTCTGCGTCGCAAGTGCGACGGGCATCAGTGGCATCGGGTGTGAGCCATGAATGCCTCCGCCGACGAGAGGACCGATTGCGTAGGGCGCGAGCACTTCGCCAGTCGTAGGAAAGCTCCCTTGCGTACGCACCAGCATTACCGGATCGTCGTTGAATCGACGGGATGCAGCGACCTGCACAGCATGATCGTCGGTCGCACGCGACCAGATGGACGTGATGACGTAGCGGTCCGGATTGCGCAGCAACGCAGCCAGCTCGTAAATGTCCTCCGGAGCTTCAAGATCGAGGATTCGTCTGCCGCCACCCTCGTGGCCGATGTCCGTCACCTGGAACCTGAACCCCCGGCCGATCTGCTCGGAGAGTGCGAGGCCGGGCGTATTCATGGCGTCCGCGAAGGCGAGATAGAGCGAAAGGTTGAACGCGCCCGGATCGGCTTTGTCGGAGGCGAAGAACAAGAACGATTCATGCTCGCGCTCGTCGATCTGCATTTCGGCCGCATCGGGGCCGGTGCCCTCGAGATGTCCGGGGAAGGTTTCGGTCACGAGATCCTGGCCCGCACCGGACAAGCCCTGGCTTTTCGCTACTTCGGCGCCTTTGACGAACGCGTCCCACGCAATGCGATGGATGTCCGAGTGACCGACTCTCTGTCGATGCGTCATCAGGATCACTACCGCATCGCCGATCGAGCCGACCGAGTAGTCGATGAGCCACCCTTCCTTGCGCTCGTGCACAGCTTGACGGACCGTGTCCACGACGGCCTCGGAGGGCGCGAGATGCCCGCCGATCGAGCCGATGTCCGCTTTGATGACTGACAGGGTGAGTCTCATGGCGATCGCTCCAGCCGATCGGTCATTTCGTTCTCGGGCGCAACGACGTCGAACGTAAGCTCGGCTCGCGCCTGCGCCCATCCGAGGAACCTGAAGAGGCGTCCGTACGCACCCGGAGGAAACTCCTGTTCCCTCCCCCGCGCGAGCGGGGGAGGGAAGGCTGGCGGTCGAACGATTCGAAGGCGCAGATCAGGCAGCAAGCTGCTGCGCCCCGGCGCGGGGCTGGCAGATGGAGGCGAGCGTATCGCCCACTTCCGACTCGTCGATCTCCCGCTTGGGCGAGGTGTTCTGGCGCGCCGCTTCGCGCGCGAGATCGGCGAGCGAGAGGATGCCTACGAGCGCTCCTTGTTCGTCGACGACCGGGAGCCTGCGAATGTGCGCCTGCCGCATCGTCTTCTCGGCGTCCGCGAGGGAGTCGCCCGGACGACAGGTTTGAAGCTGTTTCGACATCGCATCGGATACGCGCAGCTCATGCAACGGCTTGCCCGCGAAGAGTGCCGACATGCAGATGTCCCGATCGGTGATCACGCCGCAGACG
>DASVCI010000037.1:0-10022 GCA_036381695.1 Steroidobacteraceae bacterium | reverse complement strand
GACGGCGCGCGCGTTCTGGATCACGCGGCGCAGCGCCGGGTTCGAGGCGGGATCGGGCCCGCCGGCCTTGACCGCGATGGTGATGTCCTTGCCTATGCGCGCAAACTGCTTCGCCATGCGGTCCCAGCGGGCGAACATCGTCTGCTTGCGAACTTCGAAAATCCGGCCCATGCGCACCTCGGAAAGTCAGGGCGCAAGTGTAGGGGGAGGCGCCGAACTGCGGCAACGCTGAACAGGGTCCGGCGGGCGCTCAGCTCACTGGCGTTCCCACATGACCGTGGCCCCGGCCGCCGCCGCGCGTTTCAGCAGGCTGATCAGGGGCACCGCGCGGGTTTCGAGTGCGACCGGCGGCTCGCGGCTCGAATCCTCGTCCTCGTCCGTCTTCCCATCCATTTCTGCCGGCGGCGCCTCCGCTCTCGTCTGGGCGCGCAAGCGCTCGATCCCGGTTTGCAGTTTCTCGAGCGCCGACGGGATTTCCTCGGCGCTCAAGCCCCCCGGGACGCGCCCGGTCGCGCCCATCATCTTGAGGAGCTCGACCGCCGGCTCGCCGAACATCGTGATCGACTCGGTCGCGGTGGAGCTGAACTTTACGAGCATGGAGCCCTCCGGGAGGATCGCTGAAGAGGCCGCTTCCGGGTGATGCGACGCGACGACCGGGTTAACGGGTCCGCTGCGAGCGCGGTTCCGATTCTACTGGTCGCTCCCTGCTCGCGAGGCGGCGTGCCACATCGTAAACGCGTCCTGCCGGTCGAGGCCCTGGGAGGTCAGCAGCGCATGGGCTCCGTCGGCTGAGTAGAAGTTTCGAGCGCCCAGCAGCGCCAGGGCGCCGCACAAGTTGCCGAAATAGACGGCGCGTCCGAGCGCGCTCATCTGCGCGGGCGACACCCGTTGTTGCTGTTCGTCGAGCGCTTTGACCGAGGGATCCGAAAGCTCCCACGTGCGGGCGATCAGCGCGGCGACTTGTGAGCCATGCGTCTGCATCGCACGGATGAACACCTCGGCCCGGGGCAGGAGATGAGGCTTTTCCCGGTACATGTCCATCGCGAGCCGGAACAGGACGATGCGGGCCAGCGGCTCGAACAGCCCCAGCAATTGGGCGACGAACGGATCGGCCTGACGCGTCGCGCCGGCGTATTTCTCGGCCGCAGCGGCGCAGCGTTGCGCCTGTTCCCACGTGATCGGGGCGAAGTTGTCGAAGTAGCCTTTCGGCAGTCGAAACACCGGCTGGAGAATGGCCGTGGCGAGCAACGCACGCAGCCCCTCCGTGCCAAGCACTTGCACGGCTCTGTCGAGGCTGTCCACCGGTTCGGGCGAGACGCGGTAGTAGGCGGTGTTGGACCGCTGCAAGACGCTGCCCGCCAGCGCGGGGTCCTCGAGAATCAGGTTGACGAGCTCCTGGCGCGTGCTTTCCGTGTCGTTCAAAGCCTGCAGGAGTCTCGGGAGCAGCATGGGGCGGCGTGGAAAGTACTCGCGCTCGTGCACCGACGCTTCCACCCCCTCGCCGATGCGGCGCAGAACCACCGCATGCTCGCCGACGATGTTGTAGTCGAAGCGCCCTACGCCGAAGGCGAGCTTGAAATACTCCGCTTCGACGCTCTGCGTCGCCTCGTTCGCGTACGGCGGGGAGCTTTCCGCCTCGACAGAGGGGCTCTCCTCGCTTTCGCGAGGACTCGACATCGTCGGGCTCGCCTGCGCCCGCTTCGAGCGAAAAACGATGACTCCGATCGCGGCGAGCGCGAGCGCGGCCAGGGCGGCGAGTGCGATAGCAGGCGTCAAGGCAATGCCGAGGCTCCGATTCTTCTCGAGGGCCGGGTTCTTCCAGGCTTCGGCGGCAAGTCCAGCTCGGACGGCACGATCATAGCCGATTTGGCGCTCGGTGCGGCGCGCCCTTTCTCGCGACCGGGTTTGTGGCTACTTTAGGCGCCTTCGATACGGGAGTACGCGCCATGTCGCTCGCAGCGGGGCAGCTCGATGAGATCGCCTTCGGGGTTCGCCGCCTCGTTGCGCCCAATGCGGGGCTCATGACCGGCCCCGGCACCAACACGTACCTGGTCGGAATCAACCGGTGCATGGTGATCGATCCGGGACCGAACGACCCCGAGCACATCGAGCGCATCCTCGTAGAAGCCGAGGGCAGGCTCGATACGATCCTCGTGACGCATACGCATCCCGATCATTCTCCGGGCGCCAGCGCGCTCGCCAAGGCGAGCGGCGCGCAAGTACTGGGAATGCCGGCTCCCAAGGACGGGCGGCAGGATGCGACGTTCAAGCCGGATCGGGTGCTGCGCGATGGCGAAGTCGTGCGCGTCGGGAGCTTGCGAGTGCGGACGGTTCACACGCCGGGACACGCCTCGAATCACCTGTGCTTCCTGCTCGAAGAGCAGGGCCTGCTGTTCTCGGGAGACCACTTGATGCAGGGCTCGACGGTGGTCATCAGCCCGCCCGACGGCGACATGAGTCAGTATCTCGAGTCTCTCGCGCGCTTGCAGCGGGAGCCGGTTCGCAGCATCGCTCCGGGCCATGGAAGCGTGATCGAGGATGCCCAGACCGAGATCGCCCGCGTCATGGCGCACCGCTTGCAGCGGGAAGCAAAGGTGGTCGATCGATTGCGTCGCGCGGGGCGAGCCACTGTCGAGGCGCTCGTTGCCCGAGTTTATGACGACGTCGATCCGCGCTTGCATCCGATCGCGAAGGCTTCACTTCTCGCGCACCTCATCAAGCTGGAGCGAGACGGTCGCGTCGGGCGCGATTCGCGCTCGGATGAAGCGACCTGGTGGATGAAGGAGCAGGCAGGACATGCTCCTGGATGACCGTGAGACCTCGTCCGACGAACGCGATGTCCTGATCGAGCTTTCCCATTGCTCGCTCATCCTCGACGATCACAAGGTCCTCGACGACATCAACTTCACTCTCCGGCGCGGCGAGCGCTGGGCGCTGATCGGCCCGAACGGAGCGGGAAAGACGCTGCTCCTCAAGATGCTGCGCGGCGATGTCTGGCCCACTCCCGATGGTCGTGAGCGAGTGAGATTTGCCCTCGGCGCGAGCCCGTTACAGGCAGGCGCCGGTCACAAGCAGCTCATCGCCTACGTTGGTCCGGAGCGCCAGGACAAATACGTGCGCTACGGCTGGAATCTCACCGTCGCCGAGGTCGTTACGACGGGTCTGTTCGACGAGGACATTCCACTGACGCGTCCTGCGCGAACGCAACGCGAGCGGGTGGCTCGTGTGTTGCGGCGATTCGGGCTATGGAGCTTGCGGGAGCGACGGATGCTGACTCTGTCCTACGGCCAGCGGCGGCTCGCGTTGGTGGCCCGCGCATTCGCGAGCGAAGCGCCGGTGTTGCTGCTCGATGAGGTGTTCAACGGCCTGGACGAGAAGACGAAACACAAGCTTCGTCGTTCTCTCGAGCGTCCGCGAGGAGGCCACGCGTGGATCCTTTCATCGCACCGGCCGAAAGAGTTGCCCGCGAACGTGACGCACATCGCGCGAATCGAAGCCGGCCGGGTCGTCTCTCTTGCGAGAGTGCGTGCTTCCAATCGGCCCGGCACGAGTCACGTCCTTCGAGCATTGGAAAAGCCGAGATCCGCCGATCGTCGTCGATTCGAGTTGTCACCCGAGTCGCCGCAAACGAGCCGGAGCGCCCGGGGACCCTGGCTCGTCCGCATCCGCAACGCCAACGTGTACCGGGACTATCGGCCCGTGATCCGACAGCTCGACTGGACGATACACAAAGGTGAGCATTGGGCCGTGCTTGGAGCGAACGGCTCGGGCAAATCGACGTTGTTGAGCCTCCTCTACGGGGATCTGCATCCGGCGCTCGGTGGCACGATCGAGCGTCGCGATTGCCCGCCTGGAACACGCATCGAGGAGTGGAAGCGCCGGACCGGCTGGGTCTCGCCGGAGCTGCAAGCCGACTCGTTTCTCGCCGGCTCGCTCGAAGACATCGTAGTCTCCGGCCGCTACTCGAGCGTGGGGCTCGATGAGCCTGCAACGAAGGCGGATCGGCGGGCCGCAACGCGATGGATGAAGTTTTTCGGCATCGAAGGCCTGCGAGCGCGCAAGCCGCGGCAGCTTTCTTACGGGCAGATGCGATTGGCGCTGCTCGCGCGCGCGATGATCAACGAGCCGCGATTGCTGCTGCTCGATGAGCCTTGCACAGGCCTCGACGCCGACACTCGCGTGCAGGTGCTGAACGAAATCGAGCGTCTCGCCCGCAACGGCACACAGATCATCATGGCCGTGCACGACCCTGAGGACATCGTGCCTTCGGTGCGGAACGTCCTGCGGATCCGGCCCGGCGGGCGAGTGGAGCTCGGCTCGATGTCGTAGCGACGATCAGCCGCGGGATCAGATCTGCACTTCGGCTTCGTAGACGATCACGGCATCGCCGACGATGCGGACGGACTGTGCGACGCGGCCGGACGACTCGACTTCGACCTCGACGACGCCGGTACGTTGCAGCCACATCCCCTGGCGGCCGCGAAACACGAGCCGACCGTCTTTCGGCGTCATCAACTCGTGATTGACGAGATAGACGCCGAGCATTCCGTGCGCGTTGCCGCTCACCGGGTCTTCGGGGATGCCGAGTGCGGGAACGAACATCCGCGACTCCGTCCCCGGCGCTCCGTCCACATCGGTCAGCGCGAATACGAAGTAACCTTCCGCTCCGACGTGTGAGGTGAGGCGGGCGAGCTCGCCGAAGTCAGGCTTCAGCGAACCGAGGAGCTCCGGCGACTTCAGACCGACCAGCAGTCGTGTGCCGCCTTTGGCCATCACTTGCAGCGGGCAGTCGTTGTGCAGGCTCGGGCTCGAGATGCCGAGCGCGTTGAGCACTTGCCGGCGATGATGATCCGGAATCACCGGGCCGAGCGACGGTGGGCTTTGCGTGATGGCGACCCGCAAGTCGCCTTCAGCTTCCATGACTTCGATCTCGACGATGCCCGCGCCGGTGCGTTGACGCACTTTGCCGGTGGGCTTGCCGTCCTTCTTCGCGCGCACGTACTGCGCCGCAATGGTCGCATGCCCCACGAAAGGCACCGCATGGCGCGGGGTGAAAAACTTCACCTGCATGTCGTGGTCGCCGGATTCGGCTTCGAGCACGAACGCCGTTTCCCGGTTCACTTCCGTCGCGATCCTCTGCATGTCCTCTTCCGACAGCTCATCGGCATCCAGCACGACGACCGCGGGATTCCCGCAGAATCGCTCCCGCGTGAAGGCATCGACGAGAAACAGCCGGCAGCGGCGCTTGGCCATAAAGCATCGACCTCGTAGGGAACCTTGCAATCCTTATAGCGCATGCGCGCCGTTTCGGACCAGCGGGCGGTTCAAAAAGGGCTCGGGCGGCCTTGGGACCGGTCACGCTGGCATCACGAGGCTCACTCCCTGTAGAATCGCCCCCGCCTAGGGGTGGCCCTGATTGGGCCTGAGATACCGGATGCGCTCACCGAAGCGCTCACCGGTGAACCCGTTGAACCTGATCCGGTTAGTACCGGCGTAGGGAGCAGGTGTGCGATCTCTTTCCGCCTTCGATCTGCTTTCGTTCCGCGGCCTACCGGATCTTCTGCAAAGGAGATCTGGAAGATGCGTATCGTTTCCAAGCCTCTGTCGTTCGCGCTCGCGCTCGGTCTGAGCGCGGCTTCCCATGCGGCCAGCGACGAAAACGTGCTCGAAGAAGTGGTCGTGACGGCGACGCTTCGCGAGCAGACGCTCGTGGACGCACCCCTCAGCATCACGGTGCTCAGGGAGCAAATGCTGCTCGATGCGGGAAGACAGCATTTCGAAGATGTGCTGACCACCGTGCCGAACTTGCACTGGGCCGGCGGCACGTCGCGCCCGAGATTCTTTCAGATCCGCGGCATCGGCGAGCGTGAGCAATACGAAGGCGCGCCGAACTCTTCCGTCGGCTTCATCATCGACGACATCGACTTCAGCGGCCTCGGCATGCCGGCGATGCTGTTCGACCTCGGCCAGATCGAAGTGCTGCGGGGGCCGCAGGGACTGCGCTACGGCGCCAACGCGCTCGCCGGCTTGATCGTCATGCGCGGCCAGGAGCCGGCCGAGGAGCTCGGGTTCACGAGCGAAGCCTCGATAGGCGAGTACGACAGCCGCTCCTTCGGCATGGCGGCGACAGGTCCGGTCGAGTCGCTCGACTCGGCTTGGCGGTTGTCGGTGCAAAGGTATCGAACCGACGGCTTTCGCCGCAACGTGTTTCTCGATCGGGACGATACCAACGACCGCGACGAGCTGATCGGCCGCGCCAAGTGGCGCTGGCAACCATCGGAGCGCACGACCGTCGATTTCACGTGGCTGCACGCCAAGCTGGACAATGGCTATGACGCATGGTCGATCGACAACACTCGCCGCTCGCTCGCCGATCGGCCGGGAAAGGATGCGCTCGAGGCGGACGGCACGTCGGTGCACGTGGAAACTCCGGCAGGCTCACTCGGCACGCTCACGATCATCGCGGCGGGCTCGGACGCGGAAGGTGAGTACAGCTTCGACGGCGATTGGGGCAATGCGGAAAGCTGGGCTCCCTATACCTACGATTTCTTCTATCACTCGTTGCGCGATCGCAAGACCCGCAGTCTCGAGCTCCGGCTGACTTCGGAGCCCGCCGAGGTGCCGGGTGATCTCGCCTGGCTTGCGGGCGCTTACGCGCTCGAGCTCGATGAGACCCTGGCCGAGACCAGCGTGGGCGTCTACATCGATCCCTTCAATCCCGAGTTCTCCGGGATCACCGATGACTTTTTGCGAAGCTCGTACGATGCCCGCAACGTTGCCCTCTTCGCGCAAGTCGAAGGGCTGCTGACGGATCGCTGGGGATGGTCGGTCGGCCTGCGAGGCGAGCAGCGCACGGCGGACTATCGTGACCAGGGCGTCCGCTCCGGGGAGCCGCGCGCCACCCGAGAGAGTGCACGCGATCGCATGTGGGGAATGCAGGCCACTGCGCACTTCGATCCCGCCGAGCATGTGCGGCTCTTCGCGACCGCCTCGCGCGGATACAAGGCTGGCGGATTCAATCTTGGCCAGGCGGCGCTCATTCGCCCGAAGTTCGACCCCGAGTCCCTGTGGAGCCTCGATGTAGGCGTGAAGGGCGAATGGCTCGATCGGCGACTGTATGCGGACCTCACGGCCTTCTACATGCGTCGCTACGACATGCAGGTGTCCACCGGCATCCAGCTCGATCCGATCGGCGATCCGAACACCTATTTCTTCTACACGGATAATGCCTCCGGCGGGAGCAATCTCGGGCTCGAGGGGACCGTCCGCTACAGGCTCACTCCGACGCTGGAAGTGGGCGGCACGCTCGGTCTGCTGCAGACGCGCTATTACGGCTACCGGCCGGAAGGTGAGGATCTGAGCGATCGCGAGCAGGCGCACGCGCCGGAGTATCAGGTTTCGGCGAACGTGACGTGGCGACATCCGGCGGGCTGGATGGCGCGCCTCGATGTGGCGGCGATCGACGACTACTACTTCGATGTGCCGCCCAATGACCAGCGGGCCGCGGCGTACATGCTGACGCACGCGAAGCTCGGCTACGAAGCCGGGAATTGGGGCGTGTACGTGTGGGCCCGGAACGTATTCGACGAGGACTACGTCGTGCGCGGCTTTTTCTTCGGCAACGAGCCGCCCGCGTTCGAGAACAAGCGCTACACGCAACTCGGCGAGCCGCGGCAGTTCGGCATGACCGTGCGCTGGAATTTCTGAAGATCCCCATTGAGCCCATTGAGCCGGAGGAGCCTGCGCCATGAGAACCGCAATCGAGATCAGCCTGTATCCGCTCGACTCCGATTACATCCCGGCGATCAAAGCGTTCATCGAGCGTTTGAACACGTACCCTGACATCGAAGTTGCGACCAACGCGATGAGCACGCAGATCGCTGGCGAGCACGACCGGCTGTTCGAGATCCTGTCCAAGGAGACGAGGGCCACGTTCGCGGAGCCCGGCCGCAAGGTGTTCGTGATGAAAGTGCTGGGCGGCACCGGCTGATGCAGGAGCTTCTTTCTCAGCTTCTCGCCACCTCCCCCTGGGAGGTGGCGGCCGCGGCGCTCGGGCTCGCGTATCTCGTGTTCGCGGTGCGCAGGAGCCTCTGGTGCTGGCTCTGCGCATTCATGAGCACGGGAATCTATCTCGTGCTGTTTGCACGCCAGGCGCTCTACATGCAAAGCGTCCTGCAGGTGTTCTATCTCGCCATGGCTGTGTACGGATACCTCGAGTGGCGCAAGGGGCGCACGCCGGAGCATGGAGTGCTCATTCGATCCTGGAGCCTTCGGCAACACTGCCTGACGGCCGCCATGGTTGTCGCGGCTTCAGTCGTGAACGGTTGGCTGCTCGTGCGCTACACCGATGCGGCCGCTCCCTACATCGACTCGTTCGTCATGTGGGGCAGCATCGTGACGACCTTCATGGTGGCGCGCCGGCTCATAGAGAACTGGCTGTACTGGATCGTGTTCGACTCGGTGGCGGCCTGGCTCTATTTCAGCCAGGGGCTGCTCGTCACCGCGCTCCTCTTCATCATTTATCTGGGCATCGTGGTCCACGGGTACTTCGTATGGCGGCGGGATCGCTCGATTCAGCAAACGCCCTCCACGACGGCCGTCGCACCCTCGTGACCAGCGACTTCCCAACTCGAACCGCTGCTCGTGCCCTCGGGGTTCCGGCCGAAGCCATCGTATCCGTCGAGCCCGTCAAGCACGGGCTGACGAACGACAGCTGGCTCGTGCGAACGCAAACCGATGCGGTCATCGTTCGCGCAAGCAACGCCGCCGAGGAAGAGCTGCGCATCGATCGAGCAAGCGAGGCGGCCATCCTGCGCGCCGTCGCCGCCGCCGGAATCGGCCCGGAGGTTCTACTGTGCGAGCCTGCCGATCGAATCCTCGTCACGCGTTACGCCGGTACGACGTGGACTCAGGAAGATGCGCTTCGATTGCCCAATATCGAGCGACTGGCCGGATTGCTCGCGCGCCTGCACGAGCTGGAAGTTCCTGCGGGAGCGCGACAAGTCGAGCTGATCTCTGCTATCGAAGGCTATCTGGCCACGCTCGATCGATACCAGGTGCAAACCGGGCTCACGTCGCAGCCGGTCAGAAGTCGGGCGACCGAGATCGCACAGGAGCTGAGCCGGAGCTCCAGCGCGCGCTTGTGTCACAACGACGTGCATCATCTGAACGTCGTGGAAGCGGGCGAGCTGCGGCTCGTGGATTGGGAGTACGCAGGAGCAGGCGAGCCGTTGTTCGATCTGGCTTCGGCTTGCGTTTACAACGGATATGACAGGGTGCAACGCGAGGCGCTTCTGAGCGCGTACGCACCGGGAGCCGGTGCGGATATGTGGCGGCGGCTCGAGCTCGCGTGCTGGTTGTTCGAGTACATCCGCGACCTTTGGCTCGCGGTGCGTTATCGGGCGCCGAGCTCCGAGTAGAAGAGCAGGCGCCCCCACCCTGACCCTTGTATGTTCAGTTCAGGAGGCTGGGCAGGTGAGGGCAAAGAAGGTCTCTGATAGGGTTTCGACCGCCGTGATTGGTGGGGTCAACCCTGGCTTCCACGTCCCCGGCGGACCCGCAGGCGACGCCGGTGATATAGACCGCGGCACGAGCGGTGGCGACCGCGTTCTCGGCCCGGGCCAATCTGACCAGCCTGAGGTGCAGGTGCTTGTGCCTGCGGAAGACACAGTCAGCACAGTCGGTGGGAGCCAACTGCGAGGGATCCCCTGCGAGTCTGCAGCTACTGAACCGCACCGACTTTCCCGGAGGCTCCATACTTTGAGAGGGTGGAGTCCATGGGAACAACATCGAAGCGATATTCAGCAGAAGTCAGAGAGCGTGCGGTGCGGATGGTCGCAGAGCATCGCGAGGAGTACGGCTCGCAGTGGGCGGCGATCCAGTCGATCGCAAGCAAGATCGGTTGCACGAGCGAGTCGTTGCGGCGCTGGGTGCAGCAGGCCGAGCGTGACGAAGGCAGGCGCGCCGGGCTGAGCACCTCGGATCGTGAGCGCCTGAAGCAGCTGGAGCGGGAAAACCGCGAG
>DASVCI010000036.1:0-4088 GCA_036381695.1 Steroidobacteraceae bacterium | reverse complement strand
ACGGCAAGCTCCGCGCGGACTACGCGAGCTGGTGCGAGGTCGTGCCCGAGGACGTCCAGCCGACGCCGACGCCCGAGCCGGTCTTCAAGAAGGTCGACGGACAGATCGTCGAGAACCTTGGCGGCATCAGCGGGGGCGGCGTCCCGCGCGCGGAGAAGAAGGGCGGCAAGCCGGCGAGGGCCAAGGATCTCGTCTGAATGATTTCATCGCGGCACCTCCCTGTGAGCGACTCGAGGGCCGCCATCGCGCGGCCCTCCTTTTTCGGAGGAGTCTATGGCTAGCCCTGTCGACATCTGCAAGCTCGCGCTGGGTCATCTCGGCGACGGCACGAACATCGAAAGCATCAGTCCGCCGGATGGCACGAGGCAGGCTGAGCTGTGCGCCCAGTTTTACCCCGTTGCTCGCGATACGCTGCTTGAGTTCGGGTGGAGCTTCAACACGCGTCGGGCCGCGCTCGCGCTGCTCGAGGTCCCCGTGCCCGATGGCTGGCTCTATGCCTACGCTCTGCCGGCGAGCTGCATGAAGCCTCTCGAGGTCCGCTCGCCCCTGTCGCGCGACGATCTCGACACGGAAGACTTCATCACGGAGTCGCTCGACGACAGCAGCCGCGTCATCTACACGAATGCCCCGGAGGCGCAGCTCAAGTTCCTCGTTCGCGTCACTGATACAACCCGGTGGACGCCGGGCTTCATCTACGCGCTCTCGTGGTTGCTTGCCTCGTTGCTTGCCGGTCCTCTGCTGAAGGGCCGCGCGGGTGTCGCTGCAGCGCGTGACGCGCGGTCGCACTTCAGGCAGGCCGCCGCCGAGGCGCACGCATCTGACGCGAACACTGCGCAGCAGAGCGGTCGCTACAAGGACCACAAGCCCAACTGGATCTCCGATCGCTGATGTACGACGTACGCACACTTCGACGCTCCTTCGCTGGCGGCGAGATTACGCCGGAGATGTACGGGCGTATCGACTTCGTGAAGTTCCAAACAGGCCTCGCGCTTGCGAAGAACTTCATTACTCTTCCGCACGGCCCGGCGGTCAACCGGCCGGGCACGCGCTTCATCCATGAGGTGAAGGACAGCTCTCGACGCGTGCGTCTGATTCCGTTTCGCTTGGGCGACGGGACGACCTATGTGATCGAGTTTGGTCACCTCTACATTCGTTTCTATACCAACGGCGGCATCGTGCTCTCCGGTGGCGTCCCGTACGAAGTCGCATCGCCATACACCGAACTGGACATCCACAACATCCATTACGCGCAATCGGCAGATACGCTTACGCTCACACATCCGGGCTTCGAGCCGCGGGAGTTGAAGATCATCGCGCCGACCAATTGGACACTGACGATCATCAACTTCGACTCGCCGATCAGCCCGCCCACGAACGTCAGCGCATCCGTTGACGGGCCGGCTGCAGGGGCCGATCCGATCGGATATGCATACGGTGTGACCGCGGTGAACGACGACGGCCAGGAGTCGACGATCTCGCTGCTTGCCGGCGCGTCGAACGATTTGTGGATTGCCGGACATCGCAATCTCATCGAATGGGACGCGCACCCTGATGCCGCGTACTACAACGTATACAAGAAGATCAGCGGGTCGGGGCTGCTGGGCTTCATCGGGCAAGAGGATACCGTAGGCTCTCCGCGGTTTATAGATCAGAATCATGCGCCTGACATCACGAGGAATCCGCCGGTCAACGACAATCCATTCCCCACCTTCGGTGACTGGCCGACAGCAACGGCGTATTTCGAACAGCGCCGCGTCTTTGCCGGCACGCTCAATAAGCCACAAAACGTGTGGATGACGCGCTCGGGCTCCGACAGCAACATGTCGAAGTCGGAGGTCGCGATTCAAGACGACGATCCGATCACCTTCCGCATCGCGTCGCGCGAGGCGAACAACATCAAGCACATCGTACCGCTGGACGAGCTGCTGCTCTTCAGCGGCTCCGCGGTGTGGCGCGTGTTCTCGAATTCGGGCGACGCACTGACGCCTACTTCGATCGTGGTGCGGCCAACGGTGTATGTCGGCGCATCGAACGTGCAGCCGATCACCGTGAACAACGCCGTGCTCTTTGAGGAGGACGGCACGGGGCATGTGCAGGAGTTGCGCTACACGTCGACGTCGGATCGTATCGGCTATCAGATCACCGATGCGTCGCTGTTTGCGACGCACCTGTTCGACGGCTTCTCGCTGGCTGACATGGCGTACTCGACGAAGCCTCACAAGGTCGTTTGGGCCGTGCGCTCTGACGGCGTGCTGCTCGGCGTGACCTATATACCGGGACAGGACATCCTCGGCTGGCATCAGCATCACACGGACGGTGAGTTCGAGTCGGTCGCAGTCGTGCCCGAGTCGGGAGATGCCGACGGCGTCTACGTCGTCGTGAAGCGAACGATCGGCGGTGTCACGAAGCGCTACGTTGAGAAGCTCGAGCTTGGGCGATTCAACGCGCTCGAGGACTCCTTCTATGTCGACAGCGGCTTGAGCTATGACGGTCCCGCGACGACGACCTTCGGAGGCCTCGCCCATCTCGAGGGCAAGACGGTCAGCATTCTTGCCGACGGCGCTGTCGTCCCGCAGCAGGTTGTGACCGGAGGGCAGATCACGCTCGCCACGGCCGCTAGCAAGGTCCATGTTGGGTTGCCAATCATTGCTGACTTTCAAACGCTGCCGCTCGACTATGAGGCAGACGGAGCATTCGGCGTCGGCGTGCAGAAGAACATCAACAAAGTGCATCTACGTGTACATCGCACATCGGGCATCAAAGCCGGCCCGTCGTTCGATCAGCTGCGCGAGTTCCCGCAGCGTACAGACGAGCTACTCGGCTCGCCGCCGGGGCTCTTTACGGGAGTTGCGACGCTCACGCTCGACCCACATTGGGGCTCCGAGGGGCAAGTCTGCGTTCGGCAGGATCAGCCGCTCCCAATTTCGATTCTTTCGATCGCGTTGGAGGTGACCCTTGGAGATTAGGAACGCAACGATCAATGACATCGATGCACTCGTCGAGCTTGGCGAGATGATGCACGCTGAAAGCCCGCGGTATCGCACGCTGACGTATGACCCGGTTAAGGTGGCCGGTATCGCGCAGCATTTGATCTGCGACCCCGCCGCGCAGGTGCTCGTCGCGGAGCAAGGCGGCCAGCTGGTCGGCATGCTCGCCGGCATGGTCGTGCAGCACTACTTCGGGCACGACTACTACGCGACCGACTACGTGTTCTTCGTCCGCCCCGAGCACCGCGGCTCGAGCGCGGCGCCCCGCCTCTACCGAGCCTGGGAGGAGCTACTCAAGGCGGACGGCCGTGCCAAGGAGATCGCGCTTGGCATCAGCACCGAGGTAGACCTCGAGCGCACCTGGAGTTTTTACAAGCGCTTGGGGTTCCACGGATCAGGCGCTATCATGGTGAAAAAGTTAGAGGGCGCTAACCATGTGTGATCCGCGTACGGGCGCGAAGGTCAGTCTGTCAACAATGGCAGCAGGTGCGCTCATCGACGCGGCCGGCACGTTCGGCAACACGCTGGCTCGGCGCCGCGCCGCACGGGCGAACGCGCGCTTCGCCGAGCAGCGGGCGCGCGAGATCCGGCAGGTCGGCGCGGAGGAGGAAGCTGCGCACCTCCGGCGCGTCGGTCAGCTGCGCGGCCGGCAGCGCGCGGCGCTCGCCGCGTCGGGGCTCGACCTCACCGAGGGCTCCCCGCTCGAGATCCTGATCGGCACCGAGCTGATGTCTGAGATTGACGCGCGAGCGATCCGCGCGAACACGGCTCGCGAGGCGTTCGCGGCCGAGATGGACGCGTTCAACTTCCGCACCGAGGCGTCGGCGGCGAACCCGTTCCTGGCCGGCGCGGGAAGCCTGCTGACGTCCGCGCCCCTGGTCGCTGATCGCTGGTATCAGTACCGGCAGGCCGGCATGACGCCGCCGAAGCGCAAGAGGAAGTAACCGTGCCGCGCGTTCCTGTCTATGAAGCTCCGCAGGTTGCGTTGCGTCCGACGCCGCGCGTCGCGGTGCGGCCGGCTGAGACGCAACTGCCCCAAGTGGGTCGCGCGCTCACAAGCGCGGGCGCAGCGATTGGCGACATCGCGAAGCGCGAGCAGGA
>DASVCI010000035.1:0-2757 GCA_036381695.1 Steroidobacteraceae bacterium | reverse complement strand
GGCACTTCGGGCCGCCACGCCGGTCAACTGTATTTCGTCTCGACCTTCGGCAGCGCGGCCGGCACGCTCCTCACTTCGTTCTACCTGGTGCTGATCATGGAAGTGAACCACATCCTGCTGTCCCTGATGCTGGTCTCCGGCCTGCTCGGTGCGCTGGCCTGGATCGTGCGCGAGCCCGCCGATGAATAGGCTTGCGCAACTCCTCGTAACGGCGCTCATCGCGTGTGCCTGCGCCGAAGCGGGCCCGATGAATCTCGTGCATTCCGAGCGCTCGCTGTACCGGGAAGTGCGCGTGTACGAGAGTGGCGGCGTGCGCTGCATGTGCTTTACGCGCAATTGCCGCATCGGCCGGCAATCCTGCATCGACATCGAGCGGCCGGACCGGATCGTGATGAGCTACCCGCAGATGATGCTGGGCGCGCTGTACGTGAATCCGCAGCCGAAGTCGGTGCTGATCATCGGCTTGGGAGGAGGAACGCTCCCGCGCGCGCTCACTCAGCTCGTGCCCGGCGTTCGCATCGATGTGGTCGAGATCGATCCGGCGGTGGTCCGCGTCGCCAGGAAATACTTCGAGTTCACCGCCGGGCCGAATGTACGCGTGTTCGAGATGGACGGGCGTGTGTACGTGAAGCGGGCCATGCGGGAAGGCGTGCGCTACGACCTCATCATGCTGGACGCGTTCGATCACGAGTACATTCCCGAGCATCTGCTCACGCGCGAGTTTCTGCTCGAAGTCAAAGCGCTTCTGACGCCCGGCGGTGTGCTGGCGGCCAACACGTTCTCCTCGAGCCGGTTGTACGACCACGAGTCGGTCACGTACGAATCGGTCTTTCCGGAGTTCTTCAATCTGAAGCGCGACAACCGCGTGATCATCGCAGTCGACGGCGGGGACTTGCCGGTGCCCGATCGGCTACGGGCCGCGAGCGAGGGCTTCGAGCAAGGTTTCGAGCGGCTCGGCTTCAGCGCCGAATCGCTCCTGCCGCTTTTCTCTACGCAAAGCGATTGGGATCGCGACGCGCGCGTGCTGACGGACCAGTATTCCCCGGCGAACTTGCTGAACCAATGAGGGCGCTCAGCGGCGGCGGGCCATGAGGCCGACGAGAATGCCGACTGCGGCGGCGATGCCGGCGACCGCCCAGGGTTGCTCACGCGCGTAGGTGTCGGTTCGCCGAGCCACGCTTCGAAGCCGGTTTTGCGAAAGATGCTCGAGCGCTTGCTGCAACGATTTCTCGGTGCGCGCCCGCACTTCCTGAACCCGGTCGTTGGTGAGGTCCGCGGTCGCTTTCAGCAGGGCTTCGGCGTCCCGGGCCACGGCATACAGATCCCGCCGCAAGTGTTCCATCGGGGAACGCAGCTCTTCGTGGCCCATGAGAACCTCCTGCGAGTGCGAAATGCTCGTGCCCGGAACGTTCGGTCTTGCAACCCGGTTCCTGAGGTCGCAGCAGCGGCTGGTGTCGCCGGTGCGGCATTGCCGCCATAATGTCGGCGGATCGCAAGGGAGCTGACTCGTGGCGACAAAAAGCAAGGCGGCAGCCGGCCGCAAACGCGCCCCGGCGCGGCGCAAAACTCCGAAGAAGGCCGCGCCTCGCACACGGGGAGTGCAACCCGAGGAATGCAGGCTCGAGTCGCTCCCGCCGGAGGCGGCGTCCGTCGCCGACAGGATCGAGCGGGAGGGAGGTGTCCTCATCGCAGGCTATTGCGAGCCGCTCGGTCGCCAACCGCTCCTCCTCGCTGCCTTGCCGATCGAGTCGGTCGAGCCCACGCCGTTTCAGCGCGACTTGTCCGACGCGCACTACAAGAAGCTGTCCGGTGTGATCGATCGGACGGGCCTGTTTCTCGACCCGGTCATCGCGATCACCGCCCCTGGGCGCGGCTTCTGGACCCCGAACGGGCGTCATCGTCTCGAGGCGATGCGCAGGCTCGGCGCGAAGACGATCGTGGCGCTGGTCGTGCCGAAGCGCGAGATCGCCTGGCAGATCCTCGCGCTCAACACCGAGAAGGCGCACAACCTGAAGGAGCGCGCGCTCGAAGTGATCCGGATCTACAAGGGCCTGATCGAGGAGCATCCCCGGCGCGCCGAGAGCGACTTCGCCTTCTACCTGGAGGAGGCCGCGCTCGTGACGCTTGGTCTGTGCTACGAGCGCAAAGGCAACTTCGGTGGCGGCGCCTATCACCCCATCGTGCGCCGGCTCGAAACGTTCACCGACCAGCCGCTCGAGCGCGCGCTCGCCGTCCACGAGCGTTACGCCGATCAGCTCATGAAGGTGGATGCGGCCGTCGCAGAAGTGGTCGCCAGGCTCAAGGACCGGGGGCTCGTGAGCCCGTACCTGCGCAATTTCGTGGTCGCGCGCGTCAATCCGCTGCGCTGGATCAAGGACGAGCCGCCGCCGCTCGAGGAGGTGCTCGGGACGATGCTGAAGCGCCTCGAACGCTTCAACGTCGAGAAAGTCAATCAACAGGACCTGGCGCGCGCGGGCGGCGCGCCGGAACCCGAGTAGCTTTCGCCCTGGCGAGGGTGCCCCAGCCCGGCGGATCGCGCCGGTCCGCGCAGGGGGCTTGCCGCCCTTCGTGAAATCGCCGGCAATGGCCGGGCGTCGCTTCGGCTTCCCCGATTTCGCGGCGTGAGTTATGTTCCGCGCTTTTCCTGAAGGCATTCGCTGTATGGCCATGAATTTTCTGGACTTCGAGGCCCCCATCGCGGAGCTCGAAGCCAAGATCGACGAGCTGAAGTTCGTCTCGAGCGATGCCGAGGTGAAC
>DASVCI010000034.1:0-18095 GCA_036381695.1 Steroidobacteraceae bacterium | reverse complement strand
TACATCGACAAGATGGTCGCCGACTCGGTGGCGGCGGTCGAGCGCGGCTTCGAGTCGCTCAAGATCAAGGTCGGCAAGGACATCGGCACCGACATCGAGCGCATCAAGGCGATCTACGCGGCCGTCGAGGGCCGCGCGCTCTTGCGCCTCGACGCCAATCAGGGCTGGACGCCGAAGCAGGCGGTGTACGCCTTGCAAACTCTGGAGGATGCGGGCGTACGCCTGGAGCTGGTCGAGCAGCCCGTCAAAGCCCAGGACCTCGAAGGCCTGAAATACGTGACCGAGCGCGTGCATACGCCGATCATGGCCGATGAGAGCGTGTTCGGGCCGATCGAGGTCATCGACCTCATTCGCATGCGCGCTGCGGATATCATCAACATCAAGCTCATGAAGACCGGCGGCATCTCGAACGCGGTCCGGATCGCGGACATTGCCTCGATGTATCAGATGGAATGCATGATTGGCTGCATGGTCGAGACCAGCATCAGCGTCTCGGCCGCGGTGCACCTGGCGGTGGCCAAAGCGAACGTGATCACCAAAGTGGACCTCGACGGGCCCTCGCTCTGCGCCTTCAATCCCGTCGAAGGGGGAGTGATCTTCAATGAAGCGGAGATCTCAGTGACCGACGCCCCCGGCCTCGGCATCAGGCAGATCCGTGGGCTCGAGCCGATAGCCGCCTGACGTACTGCTACCTGGGGACCCAAGAAGCCCGGAGCCTGCGATGTCGCCCTTGCTCAAAATCCGCTCGCAGCGCGACCAGATGTCGGCGATCGAACGGCGCATCGCCGACTTTTTGCTCGAGAATGCGCACCTGCTGCGCGACTACTCCTCTCAGCAGCTCGCCGAGGCGCTCAACATCAGCCAGTCGAGCGTGGTGAAGTTCAGCCAGAAGCTCGGCTTCAAGGGCTATCCCGATCTGAAATACTCGGTGGGGCAGGCGATCGCGCTCGAGAGCGGGGCGAGCGAGAGCCGTTCGGCCCAGGCGGAGCAGGAGCATCCCCACGCGGCGCTTGCCGATGAGCTCTGGCAAAGCAAGTCGCGCGCCGAAGAGGAGACGAGGCTGATCAATCCGCCCGAGAACATCGACTCCATCGCGAGCCTCCTCAACGAGGCCGGCAAGGTGTTCGTGATCGGCCTCGGAGACGACGGGATCGCGGCGCAGGCTTTCGCCGTCCGCCTGTGCACGCTCGGCATCGCCGCTCTTCAATACAGCGACCCGATTCTGATGGGGACCATCATCTCGAGCGCGGGCCCGCACGACGTGCTGCTCGTGTTCTCCGAGCACGGGCGCCAGCCGACTCTCTATCACTTGTGTCGCCAGTTCCGCGAGCGCCGCGGGAAAGTCGTTTCCGTCACCCGCCACACAGCCAATCCACTGCGCGCCCACGCCGATGCATCGCTCCTGATTTCGGCCCACGATGAGCGCGCACACATCGAGCCGCTCCTGTATCAGTCGGCCTTGCAGCACTTGCTCGACCTCTTGTTCGTCGTGCTCTGTGAGCAGGGTGAAGGTCGCCTGTCGCACTTCGAAGCGAATCTGGAGCGCTTGCGGGACCTTCAGGAGCCCTGACCCATGCCAGGCCGCAGCTGGATTCATTCGATGACGGCCCGCGTGCTGTTCGGCCTGCTTGCCGGTGCCGTCATCGGAACGGGTCTGGCCGCCTGGGCTCCGGATGCCGCCGCCAGGGCGGCCTACTTCGCCGAGCCGCTCGGGCGTCTTTGGCTCAACGCGCTGCAGATGACTGTCGTGCCGCTCGTGGTCACGCTGGTGGTCGTGGGCGTGACGACCGCGAGCGATGCGGCGGCCTCGGGCCGGATCGCTCGCCAAGCACTCGTAGTGTTCATCATCCTGCTGGCGGCGGGCGCCTGTTTCGTCGCCATCGCAGCGCCCGCCCTCTTGTCCTGGCTACCGAAAGATCCTGGCCTCGCCGCTTCGCTTCGGGATGCCACGGGCACGCCGGTCACTTCGAGCACCACACCGCAATTGGCTGAGTGGTTCTCCGGAATCGTGCCGAGCAATGCCATCGCTGCAGCGGCGCAAAGCGCGATGCTGCCGCTCGTCGTCTTTGCCCTCTTCTTCGGGTTCGGGCTGACGCGCATCCGGCCTGAGCAGCGGGCGCGAGTCGTCGAGCTGTTCCAGGCGATCGCAGACACGATGATCGTGATCGTCCGCTGGATTCTGTGGGTCGCCCCGATCGGAGTCTTCGCCCTCGTCCTGGTCGTCTGCGCGCGGGTCGGCGGGAGCATGCTGACCGCGCTCGGCTACTACATCCTGCTGCAATGCTCGATGTACCTGACGATCACGCTCGCGCTGTATCTGGTGGCAATGTTTTTCGGAGGCGAGCCCATCCGCCGCTTCGCCGCAGCCATTCTTCCCGCCCAGGCGATTGCCGCGAGCACGCAGTCTTCGCTGGCTTCGCTCCCGGCCATGCTGGAAAGCGCACAGAGCCGTCTCGGCTATACACGCGCGGTCACCGCGCTCGTGCTGCCGATGGCGGTCTCGCTGTTTCGCATTACCAGCCCGATGCAGTATCTGGGCGCGGCAACCTTCATCGCCTGGGCATACGGAATAGACTTGTCCTTCGCTCAATTGTCCGTCGGCGTGACGCTTGCGGTCGTACTGAGCCTCGGCGCGGTCGGCCTGCCGGGGCAGGTGAGCTTCATGGCCTCGACCCTGCCGGTCACGCAGTCGATGGGCTTGCCGATCGAGCCGCTCGGGATCCTGCTCGCGATCGACACGGTTCCGGATGTTTTCGCAACGGTCGGCAACGTGACGGCCGACTTGACCGCGACGAGCATCGTCGCGAGGCAAGTGAATGCCGGCCCGCAACGAGAAGCCGTTGCGGCGGAGCAGAGCGAGACTTCGAGCTCCTGAAGCTGCTGCGCGCTTATCTACCTCGGCTGGCGCGGTCGGCGCGGCGTGAATCCGTTTGCCGCTGCCGCCTCATTTGCGGCTTCGCCCTGATTTGCCAGATCGCCGTTTCGCGCGACGCTTTCCGGCCGAACCCTCTCCCGCTTCGATGACCACGACGGTCACGTTGTCGCGCCCGCCCGCGTCGAGCGCTGCGTCAATCAGCGCTTTTGCACACGCCCGCACGTCGTGCGCCGACTTCAGGATCGAAGCGATCCGGGCATCATCCAGCTCGCGCGTGAGGCCGTCCGAGCAGAGCAGATAGCGATCGCGCGGCTGCACCCGATCGCGTCGCACATCGAGAAGCAGAACGCTCTCGCCGCCCACTGCGCGGGTGAGCACGTGATCCGCCATATCGTCCGGAGACACGTCCATCTCGAGCTCCGCCGCCCAAGTGTGGTCGCTCGTCAGCCTGACGAGTTGCCCGCCGCGCAAGCGATAGACACGACTGTCACCCGCCCAAAGCGCCGCACAGGCTTTTCCGCGCGCGATGAACATGGCGACCGTGCTGCCGCTGACGATCGGGTTTCGATCGCGCACGGCCGCCCCATGCAGTCGTGCGTTGACGTCGGACATGCGTTGGCGCAGCTCGTCGATCGCTTCTTCCAAATCACCCGATCCGCTCATCGAGCGCAGTGCATCGCAGACCATGCGGCTCGCCACGTCGCCGTCGCGATAGCCGCCCATGCCGTCCGCGACGCACCAGAGGCCCGCTTTCGGCAGCTCGAGAAAGGCGTCCTGATTGCTGGGGCGCATGCGTCCGATGTCGCTCGCCGCGGCCGAGACGTAGATCGGAGCGTTGTCTGAATCGGCGAGCGTGTCTTTGGACAAGCGAACCTACCTTGTCAGGTGCTCGTGTTCACGGCTGGTGGCCGCCTGGAGGCTTGCGTCGCGCCGGGGAGGAGCAGACCGAGCCGAAGAGAGCCTCGAACGGATCATCGCGCGCCGGGTCTTCGGTGATCGTCACGGCGATTTCGAATTCATCGATGTACAAGCGGTCACCGTCGCTGAGCGGGTGCGGATAGTCGCGAGCGAGCCGGTTCGAGCGCGAGTTCAGGTACACACCGTTCGTGCTCATGTCCTCGATGAAGAACCGGCCGTTCAAGTAGCGGATCAGGGCATGCCGGCCGGACACGTAAGGGCTCGGCAGCACCCAATCGTTGTCCGGCAGCCGCCCGATCGTGCCGCCGATCGAATCGAACACTTTGCGGGCGACTGCGCCCGGACCAACCGCCCGCTCTCCGACGACTTGCAGCGTGAGAATCATGCAGACGGACGCGGCACCGAAAGGCACCCCTGACTCTTCTCGGGAAAGGCCCCGTACCGGGTCGCTTTCCACGTTCACTCCGCGGGGCCGGCGCGACCGGCCCGTGCGCCTCGTGCTCGCGAAGCCTCCCTGTTGTTATCTCTACGTTCTGCCGACGCCAAGCGTCGCAGTAACGCCCGCATGTCTGCAAGAATGCGCGCGTTCCACGTTCGCGAGTGTACGTCATGAAGGCAGTCGCGCTCCTGATCCTGTCCGCCCTGGCGCTCGTGGCTGCTCCCTCCGGCCGGGCCGCCGAGCCGCTCGTTATCGAGGTCTTTATCAACGCGCCCGTCGAGGAAGTCTGGCGGATTTTCACGACCGCCGAGGGCTATCGGACCACCGGAGTGGTCCAGGCTGAGGTCGACCTGAGGCTCGGCGGGCGAATTCAGGCGCATTACGGTCCCGAGGGGCGGCTCGGGGACGAGAAGACGGTGGTCCACGAGATCCTGGCCTACGAGCCCGAGCACATGCTGGCGCTCAGGCTCGTGCAGGCCCCGGCGAGCTTTCCTTACCGCGATGCGATGGGCGATGTCTGGACGGTGATCTATTTCACCGCAGCAGGCGAGGACATGACGCAAGTTCGCGCAGTCGGGCTCGGGTTTGCGGACGGTGCGCAAGCCCAGGCGCTGCGCCGATCCTTCGAGGAGGACACCCGCGCCATGCTCGATCGCATCGCGAAACGCTACTGGCCGAAATGCGCCCGCTGTGAACGCGAGGCGTCCGAGGCCTCTACGGAGTGAGTGAGATGGATCGCAGCTACATCGATCGGGAGCACATCGTCGAGCGCTATCTCGGCGGGGACCTGACGGTCCGGGAGGCGCGCGAGTTCGAGCAGTTCTGCCGCGACCATCCCGAAGCGCTCAAGGAGATGCCGATCCCCGTGCGCCTCAAGGCGCGCCTCGCCCGCCGGCCGCTCGATGACAGCGAGACCGGCATGTTCCAGGCCATCCCTTCGAGCGCGACGCACGCGGCCTTCGAGGCGGCGGCCGAAGGACTCGATCTCGAGGACGAGGTGAGTGGACCGCGCGAAAGCTGGTTTGGTGCGACAGCGGTGAAGGTCGTCATCGCGGCTCTGGGGCTCGCATTGGTGGGCGCACTTGCGGGGCTTGCGACCTACGCGGCCAAAGCGCGCTCGGCGACCGAGCAACTCGAAGCCCTGCGAGAGCAATGGCGCTCGACCCAGATGCGACCTCCCGGGCGCGTACAGCGCTACCGCGTTCAGCCCGTTCGCGCCCAGCCCTCGCAGCCTACCTTGTCGATCGGCTGGCCGATGCCTCCCGAGCTCGTCGATCTGCACATCGACATGAGCGAAGGCAAGTTCACGCAGTTCATGCTTACGATCGAAAAAGTGGACGGCGGTCGGATCATGCAGATCCGACGCATCGCGCGTGATTCCAATCGGGAGTTGCGCCTCGGGCTCAACTCCTCCGCCTTCGGGCCGGGCGAATACCTGATCAAGATCGACGGCTACACGTGGCGCGGCCAGACGCAGGAGGTCGGCTGGGTGCGCCTCGACCTTCAATGAGCCTCAACGTCCACCCGATTGTTAGCCTTTGCGCAGCGTAGCGACAGGCGGGTGATTCACGACCGAGCGCGTCGCCAGCGTGCCGCTCGCGCCTACGAGCAATGCACCTGCCACGAGCCCGATGATCCACACCGAAGCGCTGAAGCTGTAATCGAGCTCGAAGACGCGGGTCGCGAGGAAATAACCGGCCGCAGTCGCTCCCGTCGCGGCGAGCGTGCCGGAGAGAAGCCCGAGCATCGTGAACTCCGCCGCCACGCCTTGCAAGACGATGCGTCGCGGTGCACCCAATGTTCGCAGCATCGCACTTTCGTAGCGTCGTTCGTCACGTGTCGCCTGGATCGCCGCGAGAAGAACCGTGACACCCGCGAGAAGCGTGAAGCCGAAAACGTACTGCACCGCAAGCGAAGCCTTGTCCATGACGTTGCGCACCTGCGCGAGGATCGCTTCCAGATCGATCGCAGTCACCTCGGGGAACAGCCTCGAAAAATCGAGCAGCATGCGACGCTGCTCATGAGGCAGGAACAAGCTCGTGATGTACGTGCCAGTCGCATCGTTCAGCGTTCCGGGCGAGAACACCATGAAGAAATTCGGCCGGAACGTGTCCCAGCGCACTTCGCGCAAGCTCGACACAGTCGCCGTGATCGTCTCGCCAGCTACGTCGTACGTAAGCCGATCGCCCAGCTTCAGACCGAGCGCCTGAGCGAGCTCGATCTCCACCGAGACCCGCGGACCGCCTCCGTCGCCCGGCCTCCACCACTGCCCCGCCACCAGTCTGTTATCGACCTGCATGGTCTCGGCCCAGGTGAGATTGGCTTCGCGCTCGACGAAGTCCCGACCGCGCTCGGTGGGCAGCTGCACATCGGCCGTCGACGTGCCGTTGATCTCTACGAGCCGCGCGCGAACCATGGGCACCAGCTCGGGGGCGGGAAGACCGCGCTCGCGGAAGAAGGCACGGAGCGCGTCGGTCTGATCGGGCCGGATATTGATCATGAAATAATTCGGCGCGTTCTCCGGCAAACTGGCGCGCCACTGCTCCATGAGATCGTCCCGCACGACAGCGAGCAGCAGCAACACCATCAAGCCGAGCCCGAACGCGACGATCTGCACGACGCTGTCGCGCCCGCGCCGTGCGATGTTCGCCATTCCGTAGCGCCACGAGACTCCCACGCTCCCTCGAAGCACGCCGAGGCTGCGCACCAGAAGCCAGCCTGCGCTGCTCAGCACGGCGAACGTGCCGATCACCGCAGCGAACACGTACAAAAGGAGCTCGACGTCCCGCACCAGCCATCCAAGGAGCGCGATCAAAGCGGCGAGAGCTGTGCCGTACACCGTCGCGTATTTGAGCGGTGGCGGCTCGAGATTCCGGCGCAGGACGCGTGCGGGCGGTACGCTGCGCAACTGCAGGATCGGAGGCAACGCGAAGCCGACGAGAATGAACACCGAGGTGACGAGCCCCAGCCATCCCGCGCTCAGCGACGGATCCGGCAGCTCGCCCCGCACCAGGTCCTTCAGCAGGAACGCGATGCCTGCCTGTCCGGCATAGCCGATGAGCGCACCGGCGAGGCCCGCCAGAACGCCGATCATCAACAGCTCGAGCACGCTCACGGCGAGCACCAGCTTCTGCGGCGCGCCCATGCTCTTCATCAACGCAGCCGTGTCCAGATGACGGGCTACGTAGCGTCGGGCGGAGATTGCTACCGCAATTGCGGCGAGAAGAATCGTCACCAGCGCGGCCAGATGCAGGAACCGGCCTGCCCGATCCATGGCCGAGCGGATCTGCGGACTGGCGTCAGCGACATCCGCCAGGCGCTCCCCAGGACGCTTCAACGCCGAAAGCTCTTCCTTGAATCGCGCCACGGCCTGCGGCTCGCCGGCGAAGAGAGCCGCGTGCGAGATGCGGCTGCCCCGCTGCATGAGCCCGGTTGCGGGGACATCCTCGAGCCGCATCAAGAGCGTGGGCGCCAGATCGACGAACTGCGAGCCCTGATCCGGTCGGTAGTCGAGCACCTGCGTCACGCGCAGCTCGGTCCTGCCGACGCGGACTCGATCGCCGATGTTCAACCTGAGCTGACCGAACAGGCGCGCTTCCATCCACGCTTCGCCAGGGGCGGGCAGCGTCGTCACTTCGCGCGCCGGGCCGAACGGGACGTCGGCCACTTTCAGCCGGCCTCGCAGCGGGTACCCCGGCGAAACCGCTCGAATCGCGCTCAACGCGCTGTCTTGGCCATGAAAGAGGACCGTCGGGAAGGTCGAGATTTCGGCCGTCGACAATCCGGCTTGCTCGGCGCGACGAAAGTACTCCCGATCGATCGGTTCCCGCGAGCGCAGACGCAAGTCCGCGGCGAGCACTTCGCCCGCTTGTTGCTCGACTGCACGACTCACGCGACTCGTGAAGAAACCGACCGCGGTGAGCGCCGAAACTGCCACGAGCAGCGCCAGCATGAGCACGCGCAGCTCTCCTGACTTGCCATCGCGCAGCAGCGCCAGCGCCGACAGCCTAAAGGCTCTGCTCAACATTGCAGCCTGCCCGCCTCGATGCGAATCACTCGATCGCAGCGGCTGGCGATCGCTTGATCGTGCGTCACGATCACGAGCGTCGTACGGGCCGCGCGGTTCAGATCGAACAGCAGCTCGATGATCCGCTCGCCCGTGACCGCGTCGAGGTTTCCTGTCGGCTCGTCCGCAAACAGCACGGCAGGCTGCGTGACGAACGCCCTGGCGATCGCGACGCGCTGCTGCTCACCGCCGGAAAGCTGGCGTGGATAGTGCTCGCGGCGCGCGGTGAGGTTCACCTTCTCGAGCACGTCGGCAGCCGCTGCCCGCGCGTTGGGTCGCCCCGCGAGCTCCAGCGGCAGCATGACGTTCTCGATCGCGGTCAGCGAAGGGACGAGATGAAAGCTCTGAAACACGAACCCCACGTGTCGGGCCCGCACCGCGGCGCGACCGTCCTCGTCCAGGGCGGTCAGCTCCGCACCATTGAGCCAGACGCGACCGCTCGTCGGCTCATCGAGCCCCGCGAGCAAGGCGAGGAGCGTCGATTTTCCAGCTCCCGACGCGCCGACGATCGCCACCCGCTCGCCTGAAGCGATCTTCAGACTCACATCCGCGAGGATGGTCAGCGTTCCCTCGGGACTGCTAACCTCCTTGGTGAGTCGCTCCGCTCTGAGGACCGGTTCCGCAATGCTCATGTCGCGCTCTGGAAGGCACGCCCGGGTGGCTGGCTGGTTGGCGAGTTCGCTGCTGGCGCTCATGGGACTGTCATCGGCGTTGCTGGTTCACGCTGAAACCAACCGAGCCGGGCCCGTGATCCTGGTGCTCGGCGACAGTCTCAGCGCGGGATACGGAATAGCGGTCGATGCCACCTGGGTGGCACTGCTCGAGCGGCGGCTGACCAAGCAAGGGTACGATTACAGGGTGGTCAACGCCAGTGCGAGCGGCGAAACGACGGGAGGCGCACGCGCGCGGCTGCCTCGTGCGCTCGAGCTGCATGACCCGCAAATCGTGGTCCTGGAGCTCGGCGGCAACGACGGATTGCGAGGATTGCCCCTCAAACAGATCCGCGACAATCTCGCCTTCCTGATCGAGCGGTCGCTCGAGTCCGGGGCGCGTGTGGTGCTGGTAGGAATGCGCATGCCGCCGAATTACGGGGAGGAGTACGCCGAGCGCTTTCATGCGCTCTATGGGGAGCTCGCCCGGCAGTACGGGGTGCCGCTCGTGGATTTCTTCCTCGAAGGCGTGGCGCTCGATGAGGAGCTGATGCAGGCTGACGGCATTCATCCGACGGCGGCCGCGCAGCCGAGACTGCTTGAGAATGTCTGGCCAGCCCTCAAGGAAGCGATCGGCGAATAGTGATCGGCGCGCGCGGCCCGGGCGCTGGGCTCGCGCCAGCGTGCCGGAGAGAGGCAAATGAAAAAAATCTGGCTCGAGAATTACCCGCCGGGCGTCCCTGCAGAGATCAATCCCGACGAATACCGCTCGCTCACGCAACTGCTCGAGGAGAGCTGCAAGCGCTTCGGCGACCTGCCGGCGTTCACGAGCTTCGGGCGCACCATCACCTATGCCCAGTACGACGGCTTCGCCCGCGATTTCGCCGCCTGGCTCCAGCAGACGGCCAAGCTCGGGCGGGGCGATCGCATCGCGATCATGCTGCCGAACGTCCTGCAATATCCGATCGCACTCTACGGGGCGCTGCGCGCCGGCCTGACGGTCGTCAACACCAATCCCCTCTATACCGCGCGTGAGCTCGAGCATCAGCTTCGCGACTCCGGGGCGAAGGCGATCGTGATCCTCGAGAACTTCGCCCACACCCTCGAGGAGGTGATAGGCAGCAGCCAGCTCGAGCACGTGATCGTGACGGGCGTCGGAGACTGCCTCAACTGGCCCAAATCGACACTGGTCAACCTCGTGGTGCGCCACGTGCGCAAACAAGTGCCGCGCTGGGAGCTACCGCAGGCAGTGCGCTTCAACTCCGTGCTCGAGCAGGGTGCCTTCCTTCCGTTCACGCCCGTAGAGCTCGGTCACGAGGACATTGCATTCCTGCAGTACACGGGCGGCACGACAGGAGTTGCAAAAGGCGCGATGCTCACCCACCGCAACATGGTGGCCAACGTGCTGCAGGCAGCGGCGTGGATCGGGACGGAAGCGCGCTGGGGCAAAGACACGATCATCACGGCGTTGCCGCTCTATCACATCTTCGCGCTCACCGGGAACTGGCTGGTGTTCATGCGCTTCGGCGCCAACAACGTGCTCATCGCCAATCCGCGCGACTTTCCCGCCTTCGTCAAGGAGCTCAAGCGTCATCGGTTCAGCTTCATCAGCGGCGTGAACACGCTGTTCAACGCGCTGCTGCACACGCCCGGCTTCGAGGAAGTCGACTTCAGCCAGCTACGCATCACGCTCGGAGGCGGTATGGCCGTGCAGCAGTCGGTCGCGGAGCATTGGAAGAAGGTCACTGGCTGCGTGCTCACCCAGGCATGGGGCCTGACGGAGACCTCGCCTGCGGCGTGCATCAATCCGCTGACGTCGGGGGAATTCAACGGCTCGATCGGCCTGCCGATTCCCTCGACCGAGATCAGCATCCGCGACGATGCCGGGAACGAGCTTCCGATCGGCGAGGTGGGAGAGATTTGCGTGCGCGGGCCGCAGGTCATGCGCGGCTACTGGAACCAGCCCGAAGAGACGGCGAAGGTCATGTTCAAGGACTGGCTTCGCACGGGCGACATCGGCCGCATGGACTCCGACGGCTACGTCTATATCGAGGATCGCAAAAAGGACATGATTTTGGTATCGGGCTTCAACGTGTATCCGAACGAGATCGAAGCCGTGGCCGCGACGCATCCCGACGTGCTGGAAGTGGCCGCTGTCGCCCAGGATGACGAGCGTTCCGGCGAGGTCGTGGTGTTGTTCGTGGTGCGCAAGGATCCGAACCTGACCGAGCAGCAACTCATCGATCATTGCCGCAAGCAGCTCACGGGCTACAAGGTGCCCCGCCACGTCTACTTCCGGAACGAGCTGCCCAAGACGAATGTCGGCAAGATCCTGCGCCGCGCGCTGCGCGATGAGCTCAGGGCGCAAACGCAGCCGGCTTGATCTCGGCTATCGGTGGTACTTCGGGCTCAGCTCATGAACCGCCGCGATCATTGCGGCGGCATGCTCGGGCGGCGTATCGGGGCGAATCCCATGGCCGAGATTGAAAACGTGTCCATGACCTGGCCCGTAACTTTCCAGGACACGCGCCACTTCCTCGCGAATCCTCTCCGGTGGTGCATACAAACACATCGGATCGAGGTTGCCTTGCAGCGCAAGGCGATCTTTGACCGCGCGACGCGCTTCGCTCAGGTCCGTTGTCCAATCCACACCGACCGCGTCGCAGCCTGAGTCCGCCATCGAGCCGAGCCACGCACCGCCACCTTTGGTGAACAGGATGACCGGCACGCGCCGGCCTTCGTGCTCGCGTTTCAAGCCGCTCACGATTGCCTGCATGGGCGCGAGCGAGAATTCCCGGTACTGCGCCGGCGTCAGCGCGCCTCCCCAGGTATCGAAGATCATCAACGCTTGGGCGCCGGCTTCGACCTGCGCATTCAAGTAGTCGCGCGTGGCGGCGACGAGCAGGTCCAGCAGCGCGTGCACCGTGCCAGGCTCGGTGTACATCATGGCTTTGATCGTGGCGAAATCGCGCGAGCTGCCTCCTTCCACGATGTAGGTCGCCACAGTCCAGGGACTGCCAGCGAAGCCGATCAACGGCACGCGCCCGTTGAGCTCGCGGCGAATCAGTCGCACAGCGTCGAGCACATAGCGCAGCTCCGTTGCCGGATCCGGCACGCCCAGACGAGCTACGTCGGCCCGCGAGCGGACCGGGCGCTCGATTCTCGGTCCCTCGCCGGTCTCGAAGTACAACCCCAGCCCGAGCGCGTGCGGGATCGTCAGAATGTCCGAGAACAGGATCGCCGCATCGAGTGGATAGCGCTCGAGCGGTTGCAAAGTCACCTCGCAGGCCAGCTCGGGGGTCGTGCACAGGTTGAGAAAGCTGCCTGCCCGGGCGCGCGTCGCGCGGTACTCTGGAAGATAGCGGCCTGCCTGACGCATCATCCACACGGGCGTGCGATCGACGGGCTCGCGCAGCAGCGCACGCAGGAGCAGATCGTTCTTCAGCATCACCGTTCCAGTCTCAACTGCGCTTGCCCGGATCGAACAGCCGCTCGTGCTCGACGAGCGCGTAGCGATCCGTCATGCCCGCGATGTAGTCGGCCACCGCCCGCGCACGACCGGCTTCACCGAAGCGAGCTTCCATCTGCTGCGCGGCAAGTCGATGCTCGTTCGGCAAGAGCTCGGGGCGGCTGAAGAAGGCTTCGAACAGGGCCCGGATCACCGCCTGCGCCTTGCTCGTCATCCGGAGCACGCGATAGTGGCGATAGACGTGATCGCGCAGGTAGCGCTTGAGCTCGAGATGCTCGGCTGCAACCGGCTCGCTGAACCGGACCAGAGGAGTCGATCTGGCGCGAACGTCGTCCACATCCTTCGGCGCAGCGGCACGAATCGCAGCGCCAGTCGCTTCGATCAAATCGGTGACCACATAGCTGATCATCCTGCGGACGATCTCGTGGATCAGCCTTCGGCCGCTCAACTCCGGATAGGCCGATAGCACGGCGTCATACTGGCGACGAAAGAGCGGCACCTCACGCAGCTCCTCGAGCGTGATGAGCCCGGCGCGCAACCCGTCGTCGAGGTCGTGGTTGTTGTAGGCGATCTCGTCCGCCAGGTTGGCGATCTGCGCTTCGAGCGTCGGCTGCTGGCGCTTTATGAACCGCTGGCCAAGCTCACCGAGGTTGCGCGCGTTCGCGAGAGAGCAGTGCTTGAGAATGCCCTCGCGGGTTTCGAAAGTCAGGTTGAGGCCAGGGAAGGCCGCATAGCGCTCTTCGAGCTCGTCCACGACCCTGAGCGACTGCAGGTTGTGCTCGAAGCCGCCATGCGGACGCATGCAGTCGTTGAGTGCGTCCTGACCCGCGTGCCCGAAGGGCGTATGACCGAGATCGTGCGCGAGGCAGATCGCTTCGACGAGCGTCTCGTTGAGCGACAACGCACGAGCGATCGTGCGGGCGATCTGCGCCACTTCGATCGAGTGGGTAAGGCGCGTGCGATACAAGTCTCCCTCGTGATTGACGAACACCTGCGTCTTGTACACGAGGCGGCGAAAAGCCGTGGAATGGATGATGCGATCGCGATCGCGCTGATACTCGCCGCGAAACGCCGGCGCGGGCTCCGGATACACGCGTCCCCTGGAACGCTCTTCTGAAGCAGCGTAGGGCGCGAGGGCAGCCGGTTGAGCGGTCATGGGCTGAGGATCAATCGAAGTGGGCCGTGAGCGTCGCGTGCAGCGCTTCGTCCGGATACTCGCTGACGAGCTCGGCCCGCCCGAGCTCGCGCAGCAACACCAGGCGAATCTTGCCTCCCTGCACCTTCTTGTCCAGCCCCATGAGCTCGCGAGCCTCGTCCGCACCGATGCGAGGGGCCTCAACGGGCAAAGCGAAGCGCCCGATGAGCTCGCGGATCCGCCGGCAATCCGATTCGGAAATCCAGCCGAGCCGCGCCGACATGTCGGCCGCCACTACCATGCCCGCCGCAACGGCCTCACCGTGCAGCCAGGTGCCGTAGCCGCTTGCCGTCTCGATTGCGTGGCCGAACGTGTGCCCGAGGTTGAGAATCGCTCTGAGCCCCTGCTCTCGCTCGTCCGCCGAAACGACGGCAGCTTTGATCTCGCACGAGCGACGCACGGCATGCATGACAGCCGCGTCGTCTCTTGCCGCGAGCTGCTCGCAATGGGCTTCGAGCCAATCGAGCAATGCCCGATCGTAGATGAGCCCGTACTTGATGATCTCTGCGATTCCGGCGCGATATTCGCGAGCAGGGAGCGTTTGCAGCGTGCTCGTATCGGCAATCACGCAGCGAGGCTGATGAAACGCGCCGATCATGTTCTTGGCGGCTGGATGATTCACGCCCGTCTTGCCGCCCACCGAAGAATCCACCTGGGCGAGCAAGGTCGTCGGCACCTGGATGTAGTCGATTCCACGCTGATAGCAGGCAGCCGCGAAGCCGGCCATGTCGCCCACGACGCCACCTCCAAGCGCCACGACCGCGCAGTCGCGATTCATGCGATTGCTTATCAATGCATCGATGATGCGCTCGAAGCTGTCGAGCGTCTTGTGCTGCTCGCCATCGGGAAGACTGATCGAGGCGAGGCGGCGATCAGACAGGGCGCTTTGAAGTCGAGCAAGGTACAAAGGCCCGACGGTCTCGTTCGTCACGATCAGGAGCGAGCGGGCGGTGACATGGCTCGCGAGCAGACGCTGGTCCTTCAGCAGCCCCGGCCCGATCAGGATGGGATAGCTGCGACTGCCGAGAGCAATGTCTACGCGTTCGTACGGTCTGGTGGCGCTCATTGCAGGCGGGCCGCAGACAATCGCTGCAGGATGTCGTCGGTTACAGCACGCACGTGACGACCGTCCGTCTGTACGACGACCTGCGCAATGGATTCGTAGAGGGGAGCGCGCACGCGCATCAACTCTGTCAGCCTGGCAGCCGGATCGTCAGTGTAGAGCAGCGGCCGATTACGGCTGTGCCGGGTGCGCTCGAGTTGCTGCTGCACCCCTGTCTTCAGGTACACGACACATCCGCGGCTCGCGAGCCGCTGTCGGTTTTCCTCGAGGAGCACCACTCCGCCGCCGGTCGCAACGACCACGCCCTGGAGCTGCGTCAGTCGATCGATCACCTCGCGCTCCCGCTCCCGGAAGCCGGCTTCGCCTTCCTTCTCGAAAATGTAGGGAATGTCAACGCCCGTGCGGCGCTCGATTTCGGCATCGCTGTCGTAGAAGGTCAGCTTGAGCGCGCGCGCGAGCTGCTTGCCCACAGCGCTCTTGCCCGAGCCCATGGGGCCGATCAGGAAGACGTTGCTGCCGGGCGGGAGCTGATTCATACGCGCGCGCGACTATAGCACCTCGGCAAATCGCGCCGGGTGCCGCGTGCGCCGCGGCGAAGGGTGAGAGGAGAGTGGGAGAAAAGCGGGGGTGCAGAGGCCACCCGGTGGATCGGGCCGCGGCCAATCAGGCCGCGGCCCGTCGCCCCTGGATCAGTAGAGGTTCGCGCCTTCGCGCAGGATGCGCGGGGTCACGAAGATCAGCAGCTCGCGCTTGTCGTCGGTCTTCGAAGTCGTCTTGAACAAGCGGCCGAGGACCGGGATGTCGCCGAGCCAGGGCACCTTGGTCTCGTCATCGCGCCGCTCGGTCTCGAGAATTCCGCCCAGCACCACTGTCTGGCCGTCGTTGACCAGCACCTGGGTGACGATCTCGCGAGTGTCGATACTCGGCACGAACCCGCCCGTGGCGCTCGCGACGAGCTGACCGACACTGTCCTTGGACACGGTGAGGTCGAGGATCACGCGGTTGTCGGGCGTGATCTGCGGTGTCACCTTCAGGCTGAGCACGGCCTTCTTGAACTGGGTCGTCGTCGCGCCGCTCGAGGACGCTTCCTGGTACGGGATCTCGACACCCTGCTCGATCGTCGCCTCGCGCTGATTCGCCGTGATGAGGCGCGGCGAGGAGATGATCTCACCGCGGCCTTCAGCCTGCGCTGCTGACAGCTCGAGATCTACCAGATAGTCGGAGTCGAGCAGCGTCAGCGCGATACGACCGGCGGGATTCGCGACCGGCAGATTCACCAAGTATCGGTCATCGGCGTTCGGAATGTTCTCGATGCCGACGATCGTGGGAGCGACGCCCGGATAGGGGCTGATGAGGATGCCATCCTCCTCGTCCTCGTCGCCCACCGGATTGCCGATCGAGCCCAAGCCGTCCCGGCCACCATGCTGGAACACCGCGTTCGTGCCAAAGCGCACGCCGAGCTCGCGGCTGTAGTCGTCATTCACGATGACGATCCGCGCCTCGATCATGACCTGACGCACGGGAATGTCGAGCGTCGAGACGAGGCGGCGGATGTCCGCCAGACGCTCGGCCGTATCCTGCAGAAGCAGGGTATTGGTGCGCTCGTCGATTGCGACGCTGCCACGGTCCGAGAGGAGCGAGCCGCCCTGGCCGGACTTGATCAGCGCCGCGAGATCGCTCGCCTTGGCGTAGTTGATCTGCAGATACTCGGTGCGAAGCGGAGAGAGCTCCTGAACCTGCTGACGCGCCGAGAGCAGCTCTTTTTCCCGCGCCGCGATTTCAGCGGCCGGCGCGACGAACATGACGTTGCCTTCGCGGCGCATGTCCAGGCCCTTCGTACGCATCACGACGTCGAGTGCCTGATCCCACGGCACGTTCTGCAAGCGCAGCGTGACATTGCCCGTCACCGAGTCGCTGATGACCATGTTCTGACCGCTGGTATCGGCCAGCAGCTGCAGCACCGCGCGGGTCTCGATGTCCTGGAAGTTGAGCGTGAGACGCTCGCCCGTGTACTCCTTTACGTCCTGCAGCTCAGGCGGGAGCTTCGCGACGGGCTTCACTTCGATCGTGTAGATGTTGTCGGACTGATACGCGAGCTGCTCGTAGTCGCCGGTCGCGGAGATCACGAGGCGCGTGGTGTCGCCCACCCGCATCACATCGACGGTGTTGACCGGAGTGGCGAAGTCGACCACGTCGAGCCGCTGCATCTGGGAGTCCGGCAGCGTGGTGCTCGCGAAATCGACCACGATGCGACCGCCTTCCTGGCGCAAGTCGGCCGGCACTTTCGAATCGGTCAGCTCGACGATGACGCGGCCTGAGCCGTCGCTGCCACGCCGGAAATCGACGTTACGGACACTCCGCGTCCCGGTCACGGGTGCTTGCGGCTGCGCCGCTGCTGCCGCAACAGTGCTGGAGGTGGAGAGCCCGCCCGTGCTTACGCGCGTCGCGCCGGCCCCGAGGGTGACTACGATCGTGTTGCCCTGAACGCGGGTTTCGTAAGGAACGAGGCTGTCGACGTTGAGCACCACCCGCGTACGCCCGTTCGCTTCGGCGACGTTCACGGTATCGAGCACGCCCTGCTTGACGTCGATGCGACGCGACTGCATCGCGACGGACGTGTCCGGCAAATCGAGCGCGATGCGCGCGGGATTGTCGACGGTGAAGGTGAGCGGAGTGGGAGCCGTGTCGCTCAGCCGCAAGGTAAGCTCGACCTTGTTGCCGGCGGCGACGCTCGCCTGGACGCTCTCGAGTCGGTTGCTGCCTTGCGCCTGGGCATGCTGCGCGCCAGCACCCGTCAGCAGCAAAGCCGCCAGCGCAAGCTGCCCGGCCAGGCTCGGCAGCCAGCGGCTCGACCAGATGCCGGCGCTACTTGTGCCAGGGCGCGCGGCGGAATTTGACGAGAACATTCTGCTTCTCCCTCAGGATCATTCTGTCAGCGCCAGCGACGCTGGCCGCTCGATGTAGCCGCCGAGACCGTCCGGGACGATCTCGATGAGCGAGATTCGGGTGTTGGTGATGCTCACGATGCGCCCGTCGTTCTGCCCCATGTAGTTGCCGGGGAGCACGCGGTGCACGAGCCCGTCCTTGCCCTGCACGAGGCCGTACTTGCGCCCGTGCAGCTCGAGAGTGCCGACCATGCGCAGCGTGTCGAGCGGGAACTGCTCGAGGAACTCGCGGGGGCGCTTGACGTCCGGCCGCACGCCGGAAGTGGCGTCGTTCCGGGCGGGCGCGCTCGCGACGAACGGCGAACGCAGGTTCGCCACGTTGTAGACGAACGCTTCGTAAGGCTTGATCTCCGGCAGCGGCTCGATGCGCTCGCCGGGGCGGGCCTTGATCTCGGCGACCTTCTGCCTGAGCTCGTCCATGTCGCTCGAGCACCCGGCCATCGCGATGAGCGCGAGCGCGGCGAGAGGAATCAGC
>DASVCI010000033.1:0-21531 GCA_036381695.1 Steroidobacteraceae bacterium | reverse complement strand
ATCCCGACTCAGGGTCTCGACGGCGATCCGCTGCCGTACGTTCCGGAATGGACCGGCAGCATCAACGCCCGCTACACGCACCCGTTGCCCGGCGGGGAGTGGGAAGCGTTCATCGGCGGCGACTGGTCGTATACGGGCGAGGCGGCCAATCGCCTGCGCTCGACCGACCGGTACTACCGCAAGCTCGAGGCGTACGACATTCTGAATCTGCGTGTCGGCGTCGAAGGCAACGGCTGGCAGACGGTGCTGTCGGTCGACAACGTGCTCGACGCGGACGAGATCATCACCTACCCGTTCGATTTCCAGACCGCCGCTCCCATCAACGGCAACATTCCCGATCGTCTCGGCCGGCCGCGCCCGCGCTCGATCTCGATCGGCGTGCGCAAGTCGTTCGACTTCTGAGGCCGGGGGCAGGACAGATGTCCGGCAGGAATCGAGCCCGCATGCTGGTGGGAGCGCTGGGCGCTCTCACTGCGTGCGTCGCGTCCGCGCAGGACATCTCCACGTATTACACGGTCATGCATCCGTCGGAGTTCAAGATCGACTGGAAGGCTGTGTACCTGAAGGCCAATGAGATGACGCGCGCCACGCGCGAGCAGCTGCCTCATCAACTCGACATTGCATACGGGAACGATCCCAAACAGCGTCTGGACATCTATCAGCCCGAGGACAGGCCGCAGGATGCGCCCGTGCTGATCTTCCTGCACGGGGGAGGCAATCGCGAAGGGGATCGTGCACATTACGGCTACGTCGCCGAGCCGTTTGCGAAGCACGGCATCGTGACGGTCGTTGCCAGCTATCGATTGCAGCCTGCCTTCCCCTGGCCGGCGCAGCGCGACGATGCACAGTCAGTAGTCGAGTGGGTCTACAAGAACATCCGGAAGTACGGCGGGGATCCGGAGAAGATCTACCTCTCGGGCCATTCGGCCGGCTCCAACCTGACCGCGATCCTGGCTTACCGAGACGGGTGGCGGAAGCAACGCTCGCTCCCCATGGATGTGCTGAAAGGAGTGGCTCTCACCAGCGCGGTGCCCAGCGGTCCGCGCGAAGGCATCAGCGATCCAGTTCTGGCCGCCGAGACCGACGTGCTGCGCAACATTGCCAGTCCGCCGAGGTGGAACGTACTTGCGGCGGGCGGTGCAGAGCTCGAGGGTGAGGTCGGCGCATCGAGGCGCGCCGCGACCGAGCAGATGGCCCGCCAGCTCGAGGCGATGGGCGTGGCGGCCGACGTAGTGTTTCCTCCGGGCCTCGATCACGCGACGATCGTGCTGTCGCTGGGCGACGAGCAAAGCCAGCTGGTCCAGGCGATGCTGGCGATGATTCAGGGAGATAGCGCCCGACGCACGGGCCAATAGCCCTCATCGGCCGCGGGCCGGCCGGGAGCGGCTCGGGCCCGGACGTTGACCCATGTCAATGCTTTACGGTTAAACTATCCGGGTCCGAGGCGCGGCCGTGCCCGGGTCCGCCCGCCACGGCCATTGCTGCGGCGTGCTCCACTTCCAATCGAGTCCGCCCATGGCTGAGAGATCGTTTGCACATGAAATAGGCAAGCTGCGGCTCGGGAGCGGGCAGGAGTTCCGCGGCGAAGGCATTCTTGCCGTGACCAAGGCGCTGCTGCAGTCCGGCGTGGGCTATGTCGGCGGCTATCAGGGCGCGCCGATCTCCCATCTCATGGACGTGCTGTCCGACGCGCAGGAGCTGCTCGAGGAGCTGGGTGTGCATTTCGAAGCCAGCGCCTCCGAAGCGGCTGCCGCCGCCATGCTGGCCGCCTCGGTGAACTATCCGATCCGGGGCGCGGTGACCTGGAAGTCGACGGTCGGCACCAACGTCGCCTCCGATGCGCTCGCGAACGTCGCCTCGGGCGGCGTCACCGGTGGTGCGCTCATCATCATCGGCGAGGATTACGGTGAGGGCTCCTCGATCATGCAGGAGCGCTCGCACGCGTTCGCGATGAAGTCGCAGATCTGGTTGCTCGATCCGCGCCCGAATCTCGAGAGCATCGTCGACATGGTCGAGCGCGGCTTCGAGCTGTCGGAGGCCTCGCATACTCCGGTGATGCTCGAGCTGCGCATCCGTGCCTGTCACGTGTACGGCTCGTTCATGGCGCGCGATAACCGACGCCCCCCGTTCACGCTGCAGGACGCGCTCAATTCCCCCACTCGGGACGTGACGCGCATCGTGCTGCCCCCGGCCAACTACGCTCACGAGCACGAGAAGATCAATCAGCGCTGGCCCGCCGCTATCGACTACATCCGCAGGAACAAGCTCAACGAGCTGATGGGCGGTCGCACGGGCGAGGTCGGCATCATCGTTCAAGGCGGGCTCTACAACACGCTGATCCGCGCGCTCGAGCTCCTCGGTCTCGCCGATCCGACAGGCGAGACCGATCTGCCGCTCTACGTGCTGAACGTGACTTATCCCCTCATCGAGGAGGAGATCATCGACTTCTGCACCGGCAAGAAGGCGGTGCTCATCGTCGAGGAGGGCCAGCCCGAGTTCATCGAGCAGGCGCTCAACACGATTCTGCGCAACGCGGACATGCCGACGCGAGTGATCGGCAAAGCCGTGCTGCCGCGCGCCGGCGAGTACACCGGTGAAGTCCTCCAGCGAGGCGTGCGCGCGTTCCTGCGTGCTCACGATCCGCAGCGGCTGGGCGGCGCCCATGCTCTCGCGCCCGAAGGCCCGCAGCAGCCGCCGAAAGAGATCCAGGCGCTCGCGGGGCTCCTGCCTCCGCGGCCCGCCGGCTTCTGCACAGGTTGCCCCGAGCGCCCGATCTTCACTGCCATGAAGCTGCTGCAGCGCGAGCTCGGGCCTCTGCACATCAGTTGCGACATCGGCTGTCACCTGTTCTCGATTCTCCCGCCGTTCAATCTCGGCAACACGACGATGGGCTACGGGCTTGGCTGGGCCGGTGCTTCCGCATTCAACAAGCCGGGCAAGAAGCGCGCGCTCGCCGTCATGGGCGACGGCGGGTTCTGGCACAACGGCCTCACCTCCGGCGTCGGCAACGCCGTCTTCAATCAAAGCGACAATGTCCTCGTGATCGTGGACAACGGATACTCCGCCGCCACCGGAGGGCAGGACATCCTGTCCTCTCGCGCGCACAATCGCTCCAAGAGCACACGTCATCCGATTGCCGAGGCGGTGCGTGGAGTCGGAGTGAAGTGGCTGCGTGTAATCGATCGAACATACGACGTCGGCAGGATGCGGGACGTGCTGCGGGAGGCGATGACGACGCCGGAGAAAGGTCCGAAAGTGGTCCTCGCTGCCTCCGAATGCATGTTGAACCGGCAGCGCCGGGAAAGGCCGGCGTTCAACAAGGCCGTCGCGAGCGGGATGCGCATGGTTCGGGAGCGCTTCGGCGTCGATCCGGACACTTGCACCGGCGATCATTCCTGCATCCGGCTGTCTGGCTGTCCCTCGCTCACGATCCGTCCGAACCCCGATCCGCTGCGCCAGGATCCGATCGCGCACGTCGAGAACTCGTGCGTCGGATGCGGCGTGTGCGGTGAGGTGGCGCACGCTGCTGTGCTGTGCCCCTCGTTCTATCGCGCACAGATCATATTCAACGCCACGAGATTCGATCGCTTCCTGAGCGGCCTGCGCCGTCGTGTCATCGAATTCCTGCAACGCCGTGCCGAGCGTCGACGCCTCCGCTATGCCTTCTGAGCTGCCCCAAACGACTCCTTCGAGCGTGACCCGTCCGATCAGGATCGCAATCGCGGCGCTGGGCGGGCAGGGCGGCGGCGTGCTCGCCGACTGGCTCGTAGCGGTCGCGGAGCTGAATGGCTGGATCGTGCAATCGACTTCGGTCCCCGGCGTCGCGCAGCGAACGGGCACGACCGTCTATTACGTCGAGATGAGCCCCAAGCCGCGTCCTGGCGAGCGCCGGCCCGTCTTTGCGTTGATGCCCGTCCCCGGAGATGTCGATCTCGTCGTCGCAGCCGAGCTGATGGAAGCGGGGCGCACGTTGGTGCGCGGGCTGGTGACTCCCGAGCGCACGACCGTAGTCGCGTCCACCCACCGCGTGTACGGCATCACCGAGAAATCGGCGATGGGCAACGGGATCATCGATTCGAGCGCGGTCTTTGCCGCGCTCAACGCATCGGCGCGCCGCCTGATCTGCTTCGACATGGAAGCGCTTGCCAATGAGCACAACAGCGTCATCAGCTCGGTGTTGTTCGGCGCCATTGCGGCTTCGGGCGTGCTGCCCTTCCCGCGCTCACTTTATGAGCGAGCGATCAGCGACTCGGGAGTCGCGGTAAAGACCAACCTCGCGGGCTTTGCCGCCGGTTTCGAGAAGGCTCAGCGGCGTTCCACGGCTCAGGCGTCGGCGCCGGCCGGCACAGCACCGACTACCGAGCTGGGGCGAGCGTTCACTGAACGCATCGAGCGCGAGTTCCCAGCGCACCTGCGCGGCCTCATCCAGGAAGGCGTCAAGCGCTTGCTCGACTATCAGGACGCGGAGTACGCGACGCTGTATCTCGATCGCCTGCGGGAGATTCGAGACCGCGACCGTAGCGTTGCGGCGGGTGCGGACCACGCCCTGACTGGCGCTGTGGCGCGGTATCTTGCCTTGTGGATGTCGTACGAAGACACGATCCGCGTTGCCGATCTCAAGACCCGAGCGCAGCGTTTCCGTCGCGTCCGCGATGAAGTGCGCGCGGCACCCGATCAGATTGTCTATATGACGGAGTTCATGCACCCGCGCTTCGAAGAAGTCTGCGAGACGCTGCCTGCATCACTGGGCAGGCGGCTCCTGGCCAGCAGCCGCGCTCGCAGGATGATGGCCCCGTTCCTGCGCAAAGGGCGGCAGGTGAACACGGCCCACCTCAGCGGGTTTCTGGTTCTGTACGCAGTGGCCGGCCTGAGACGCTGGCGCCGCAGCACGCTGCGGTACCAGATCGAGCAGGAGCGCATCAACGAATGGCTCGCTGCTATCCGCAGCATGGCGAGCACGCCGGACGGGTATGACGCGGCCCTGGAGATTGCGGAGTGTCAGCGCCTCGTGAGGGGATACAGCGACACCCACGAGCGCGGGCTGAAAAATTACCGTACGGTCATGGAGGCGGCGCAGCGTTACGCCGGTCGACGTGACCTGGCGGATATCATCAAGCGCCTGCGCAATGCGGCCCTTGCGGACGAGGAAGGCAATCGATTGCGTGCGGCGCTCAAAGAGCTGGAGCCGGCCGATGAGCCGCGCCTCGCGACAGCTTGAGGACTCGAGACCGAGCCTCGCCCGATCTCTTCAGACGGGATTCTCTTCGATCGAGTGGCGCACCGCCGCCAGCAGCTTCATGAGCTGGCTGATCTGGTTGTCCGTGAGCCCCGAAAACATGCGATCGATCCATTGCTCGTGCGCGCGCGCCATGCGCTGGAACGCTTCCCGGCCCTTGCGGGTGAGTCGCACTGTCGAGATGCGCCGGTCGTCCGACTCCGCCGTGCGCACCACGAGCAGGTCCTCGATCAGGCGATTGACGATGCCCGTGATGTTGCCGTTCGAGACCAGGAGGGCTGCCGAAAGCTGGCTCATCGTGAGCCCGTCGGGCTCGCGCTCGAGCGCGGCGAGCACATCGAAGCGCGGGAGCGTCGTGGAGAACTCCTCCTCGAGGCGGGCGCGGATGCGCCGCTCGATGATCATCGAGCAGCTCAGGAGCCTCAGCCACAGGCGCAGCGACTCTTTGCTGTGGGGCGCACCGCCCAGCTTCTCGACGAACGTGCGCGTGGCTGCTCCCGACATGAAAGCCCCTGAAAGCTCTGTGAAGGAATGTATTTGATGTTAAAAGAGCCGCGTCGGCGCGGCAACAGCGCTTCGAGGCGCTGCGTACGCGCCAGGGAATCCGCACTGGATATTGCATACCGTACACGCCTTCGGCAGCCTCCTCCGGGGCGCCGGGTAGAAACTTGACACTTAAAATATCGCGCCCGTACCATCTCCGGCAGGTTCACTCGAAGCGCAGTGCCGCATTTGCCATGAAACGCATCGTGTGTCTGGGCGGCGGCCCGGCCGGATTGTACTCGGCCATCCTGTTCAGGAAGGCATTGCCCCAAGCCAGCGTCGAGGTATTCGAGCGCAATAGGCCCGACGACACCTTCGGCTGGGGCGTCGTATTCTCGGACCAGACCTTGCAGGGGTTCCGCAAGCTCGATGAGGAATCTCACGATGCGATCGTCGAGAACTTCCATCACTGGGACGACATAGACGTTCACTTCAAAGGCACGACGATCCGCACCAGCGGCCACGGCTTCTGCGGGATCTCGCGCAAGGTGCTGCTGAACGTCCTGCAGGAGCGCGCCGCGAAGCTGGGTGTAAAGCAGACTTTTCAGTACGAGGTGTCGAGCCTCGAGCCGTTCGAGGATGCAGACCTGATCGTGGCGGCCGACGGCGTCAACAGCGCCACGCGCACTCGTTTCGCGGACGTGTTCGAGCCGAACATCGACGTGCGCAAGTGCCGGTTCATCTGGCTCGGCACCAGGCAGACCTTTCCGGCCTTCACCTTCGCGTTCGAGCGCACCGAGCACGGCTGGTTCCAGATCCACGCGTATCAGTTCAGCAAAGATCTCTCGACCGTGATCGTCGAGACACGCGAGGAGACCTGGAAGGCGCACGGGCTCGACAAGTGCAACACCGAGCAGAGCATCGCCTTCTGCGAGGAGCTGTTCGCGCGCTATTTGGGCGGCCATCGCCTGATGAGCAACGCAAATCACCTGCGCGGCTCGGCCTGGCTCAACTTCAAGCGTGTGCTGTGCAACCGCTGGCACACGGGCAAGCTGGTGTTGATCGGAGACGCCGCGCACACGGCGCACTTCAGCATCGGCTCGGGGACCAAGCTCGCGATGGAAGACGCGGCCGCCCTCGTCAAGTACGTCGCCCGGGCGGGCGATGTGAAAGTGGGGCTCGATACGTACCAGGCCGAACGGAGCCTGGAAGCGTTGAAGCTGCAGAGCGCGGCCCGCAACCGCATGCAGTGGTTCGAGAACGTCGCCCGCTATGTGCACCTCGAGCCATGGCAGTTCACGTACAGCCTCCTGACAGGGAGTCAGCGGATTGGTCACGAGAATCTCCGTATGCGGGACAGCGCGTTCGTCGACCGCGTAGAGACGGAGCTGGCGCGCAAGGCGGGACTCGCCCAAAAGCGCCCGCCGATGTTCCTGCCGTTGCGCCTGCGGGACATGCAGCTCATCAACCGCGTCGTCGTTTCGCCGATGGCGCAGTACTCGGCCGTCGATGGCGTGCCGAACGACTGGCACCTGATGCACTACGGCGCTCGCGCAGTCGGCGGGGCCGGTCTCGTGGTCACCGAGATGACGTGTGTTTCACCGACCGGACGCATCTCGCCGGGCTGCACCGGGCTCTGGAACGAAGAACAGCGCGATGCATGGCGCAGGATCGTCGATTTCGTGCATCGTCATTCGAAGGCGAAGTTCTGCCTGCAGCTCGGTCATTCGGGGCGCAAGGGCTCGACGCAGCTCGGTTGGGAACGGGCCGATCATCCGCTGCCGCACGGCAATTGGGAGATCATCTCCGCCTCGCCCTTGCCGTATCTCGAAGGGATCAGCCAGGTTCCGCGCGAAATGAACGAGCAGGACATGAGCGAGGTGAGGGCGCAATTCGTCCGCGCAGCCCAGCTCGGCGCTGAAGCTCGCTTCGACATGCTCGAGCTGCACATGGCGCACGGCTATCTGCTCGCGAGCTTCCTGTCGCCGCTCACGAATCACCGTAAGGACCAGTACGGCGGCAGTCTCGAGAATCGCATGCGCTTCCCGCTGTCGGTTCTGAGTGCCGTTCGCGCAGTCTGGCCGTCGGAGCGGCCCATCTCCGTTCGCGTGTCCGGCACCGATTGGGCGGAAGGCGGCCTCAGCGAAGAGGAGTTGGTGGCGCTGGCCCGGGCGCTGCGCGATGCGGGGGCCGATCTGGTGGATGTGTCCACGGGCCAGACCGTGCCCTGGCAGAAGCCCGTGTATGGACGCATGTACCAGACGCCGTTCGCGGACTTGATCCGTAATGTCGCCGGCGTTGCGACCATCGCTGTCGGTAACATCTACGAGCCGGACCACGTCAATTCGATCATCGCCGCAGGGCGTGCGGACCTGTGCGCTCTCGCGCGTCCGCACCTGGCTGATCCTTCATGGACACTGCACGCGGCGGCGGCGCAGAACTTCGCCGACCAGCCGTGGCCGAACCAATACCTGTCCGGCAAGCAGCAGCTCGAGCGCAATCTCGCGCGCGCCGCGCAGCTCATCGGAGCGGTTTGACGATGGGTGCCCAACCCCTCGAGGGTCGCCATGCGCTCGTGACGGGCGCGAGTCGCGGCATCGGCGTCGCGATCGCCGAGCGCCTTGCCAAAGAGGGCGCACGTGTCACGCTGCTCGCCCGACACATAGATAAGCTGGCCGGAGTGGCGGCTACGCTGGGTGACAAGGCCTTCACAGTGGCGGCGGATGTGACCGATGCAGCGCAGATGCGCGCAGCTATCGATGCAGCCGTGCAGCGGTTCGGTCCCGTCGATATTCTTGTGAACAACGCAGGTCAGGCGGCCAGCGCGCCCATGCACAAGATGGAAGAGGAGCTGTGGCACACGATGCTGGCCGTGAATCTGACCGGCGTCTACAACGGCATTCGCGCGGTGCTGCCTTCGATGCTGGAGCGCAACTTCGGTCGCATCGTGAACGTCGCCAGCACCGCCGGTCTGATCGGCTATCCTTACGTCAGCGCGTACTGCGCGGCCAAGCACGGGGTCGTCGGGCTTACGCGAGCGCTCGCGTTGGAAGTCGCGAGCCGCAACATCACCGTGAATGCGGTATGTCCCGGCTACACCGATACAGACATCGTCCGGGAAGCGATCGGGACCATACGGGCCAAAACCGGACGGTCCGAGCAAGAAGCGCTCGACGCGCTGGTCTCGAGAAATCCGCAGCGGCGTCTCATCCGCCCGGAGGAAGTCGCCAATGCGGTGGCCTGGCTCTGTCTGCCTGGCAGCGAAAGCCTGACAGGGCAGAGCATCGCGGTAGCTGGCGGTGAAGTGACGTGAGCACGACTGCGTTCGGGGCGAGATCGGGCGCAGCGGCCCGTCAGCCGCCCGATCGCGGTTTCTGATGCAGCAGGGGGAAGGATGTCGTTCACTCAGATCCGATTGACCGATTACCAGGCGAAGCACTTCTCCTGGCGTGTCGAGGAGCGCATCGGCTACGTCACCTTGAACGTGCCGGAGCGCAAGAACCCGCTGACCTTCGAGTCCTACGCCGAGTTGCGCGATCTGTTCCGCAATCTCGTTTACGACCGGGGCATCCGCGCAGTCGTGTTGGGCGGCGCGGCGGGCAACTTCTGCTCGGGCGGCGATGTTCACGACATCATCGGGCCGCTGACCCGAATGACGATGCCGCAGCTCCTGACGTTCACACGCATGACCGGCGATCTGGTGAGAGCGATACGCGCCTGTCCGCAGATCGTGATTGCGGCCGTGGACGGAGTCTGCGCGGGCGCCGGAGCGATTCTCGCGATGGTCTCGGATCTGAGATTGGCAACGCCGGAGGCCAGGACCGCCTTCCTGTTCACACGCGTCGGTCTCGCTGGCTGCGACATGGGCGCGTGCGCCATTCTGCCGCGCATCATCGGCCAGGGGCGGGCCGCGGAGCTCCTGTACACCGGCCGCGCAATGACTGCAGAAGAAGGCGAGCGCTGGGGCTTCTTCAACAGAATCGTTCCTCAGTCGGAGTTGCTCGAGGAAGCGAAGCGCCTTGCGCTGAGCCTCGTCACCGGCCCGATGTTCGCGCACAGCATGACCAAGACCATGCTGAACCAGGAGTGGAATCTCAGTCTCGATCAGGCGCTCGAGGCGGAGGCGCAGGCGCAGGCGATCTGCATGCAGACCGAGGATTTTCACCGTGCGTACGAAGCCTTCACCCAGAAGCGCAAGCCCGAGTTCGGTGGCCAATGAAAGCGCGCTTCGATCTTGAAGAGCGGCTCACGTGGCCGTTCTTCGGCCCGGAGCATCGGGCTGTCGCAGAGCTTGCGAGCACCTGGAGCCGAAATCATCTCGAAAATGCCTCTCACGGCGAGAGTCGCGACGAGGTCGATGCACGATGCCGGCAGCTCGTCGGGGCCATGGGGCAGGCGGGCCTCACGCGCTACTGCGTCAGAGCGGAGCACGGGGGAGCTCTAAAGAGTTTCGACTCGCGCGCAATCTGTTTGATACGCGAGACACTCGCGTACCACGATGGACTCGCTGATTTTGCGTTTGCGATGCAGGGGCTCGGCAGCGGCGCATTGTCTCTCGCTGCTGATCCGCAACTCCAGCAGCAATATTTGCCGCGTGTGGCGGCTGGCAAGGCGATCGCGGCGTTTGCGCTTTCGGAGCCTGAGGCAGGCTCCGACGTAGCTGCCATGCAATCGACGGCGCGCCTCGAAGGTGAGCACTACGTGCTGAATGGATGCAAGACGTGGATCTCGAACGGAGGGATCGCCGATCTGTATTGCGTGTTCGCGCGCACGAGTGAGGCCGAGCGGCGCGCTGACGGCTCGGTGGCCGCTCAGGGCATCAGCGCCTTCCTCGTCGAGCCGACGGACCCTGGTTTCTCGATCGCCGAGCGCATCGACGTCATTGCGCCGCATCCGCTCGCAACGCTGCGTTTCAACGACTGCCGCATTCCCGTGCAGCGTCGCATCGGTGCCGTTGGAGAGGGCTTCAAGATCGCGATGCGCACGTTAGACATTTTCCGCGCCTCTGTGGCCGCCGCAGCCTTGGGCTTCGCGCGCCGCGCGTTCGATGAGGCTGTGTCGCATGCACGAGAGCGGCGCATGTTCGGCAAGGCGTTGGCGGAGTTTCAACTCACGCAAGCCGCCCTGGCAGAGATGGCGACCGCTATAGATGCAGCAGCGCTGCTGACCTATCGAGCGGCATGGCAGCGGGATACCGGTCAGCCGGTCACCAGGAGCGCCGCGATGGCCAAGATGACCGCGACCGAGAGCGCGCAACAAGTCATCGATCGAGCGGTGCAGATGTTCGGTGGGCGAGGCGTGCAGCATGGCGAGATCGTCGAGCGGCTCTATCGCGACATCCGCGCACTGCGGATCTACGAAGGCGCGACAGAAGTACAGAAGTTGATCATTGCGCGTGAGGTGCTCAAGTAATGTCGATCACGATGCTCCAGCCTCCCGGCTGGCCACGCCCGAAGGGGTATGCCAATGGCACGCTGGCCGAAGGGCGTCAGATCTACGTCGCCGGGCAGGTGGGCTGGGACGCGCAGCGGAGGTTCCCCGAGACGCTTGCGGCTCAGGTACGTCAAACGCTCGAGAACATCGTGGCCGTGCTCAAGGAGGCCGACGCGAGGCCGGAGCATCTGGTCCGGCTGACCTGGTATCTGACGAGCCTGGAGGAGTACCGGGCGGAGCTGCCGCAGATCGGACAAGCATATCGCGAGGTCATCGGCCGGCATTATCCGGCGATGGCCGCGGTGCAAGTGGTCGGTCTGGTGGAACCGGAAGCCAAGGTCGAGATTGAAGCCACTGCCGTGATTCCAGCGCAGGCAACCTGACGCGCTCTGCGGTTACAGATATGTCGATGTGGCGACCTCCGCAGCGGATCCGGTACAGCCCGGTCTCGGCTCGCTGGCCGAGTGCGGAGCAAGCGGCGCGCTCGCTCCTGTTCAGCCCGATCGATGTCGGTCCGATGCATCTCGAGCAGCGCACCTGGGTGCCCGCGATGGTGCCCTGGCGGGCGACCGAAGACGGATTCGTTACGCCAAATGTGCTCGCCTGGTACGAGCGCTTTGCGCGGGGTCGTCCTGGTGCGATCGTGGTGGAGGCCACCGGTATTCGCGACGTACCGAGCGGGCCGCTGCTGCGCATCGGGAACGATCGTTTCATTCCCGGGCTGCGCGAGCTGGTGTCGGTGGTCCGTCGGGCGAGCGAAGGACACACCCGGCTCCTGATTCAGCTCATCGACTTCCTCACCATCCGTCGGCGCCCCGAGCGTACGAAGTATCTCGAGCGGTATCTCAGGATCACGCCGGCTCATCGCGAGAAGCTCGGGATGCCCGATGCCAGCGAGCAGGAAGTGCGGGCGCGGTTGCTGTCGCTGGAAGAGGAGGGCTTGCGGGAAGTGCTCACGCCTCGCGAGCTCGAATCGCTCGAGCGAGGCTACCGGGAGCGCGTGACGGATGTGGAGTTGGAGCACATCGCCAAGCTTCCACAGGTCCTGCCGGATTTGTTCGCGCAGGCGGCCGTGCGTGCCAGAGAGGCAGGGTTCGACGGAGTAGAGCTTCACTACGCGCACGCTTACACGATGGCGTCGTTTCTGTCGCCGACCAACGATCGTACGGACGGGTATGGCGGGTCGCGTGAGGGGCGCGTGCGTTTGCCGCTCGAAGTGCTGGCAGCCGTGCAACGCGCGGTCGGGCGAGACTTTGCCGTGGGTTGTCGCTTTCTTGCTGAAGAATGCATCCAGGGCGGCGGTACGATGGAGGACGCCGCCTACTACGCCTGCTGTTTCGCGCGCGCCGGTATGCACTACCTGTCACTCTCGCGCGGCGGCAAGTTCGATGATGCCGGGCAACCCAAAGTCGGCGAGGCGGCGTATCCCTACACCGGCCCGAGCGGCTACGAGTGCATGCCGTCCTACTATTCGGACGAGAAGGGTCCTTTCGGGCGCAATCTCGCACCGTCGGCCTTCATCCGCCGTGCAGTGCGGGAAGCGGGATACGACGTGCCGATCGTGACCGCGGGCGGCCTTCACCATTTCGAGCAGGCCGAAGCAGTGCTCGAGACCGGCCAGGCGGACATCGTGGGCTTCGCCCGCCAGGCGCTCGCCGACCCCGACTGGTTCAGGAAGGTGCGATGCGGGCGCGGCCAGGAAGTGCGTGTTTGCATGTACACGAACTACTGCGAAGCGCTCGACCAGCGTCATCGCGAGGTGACCTGCGAGCTGTGGGACCGGGAGGGGCTCGACGAGCCGGGCGTGCTGCGCTCGGCCGACGGCAAGCGCCGGCTCCTGCCCCCGGAGTGGCACGGCTGAGACGGGTGCGCGCCGAGCGGTTCGGGCTTGAAGCGATCGGCAACCATTCGTTGCCCGCCCGGCAACGAGCCGGTCGCCCACTGGTTTAGAGTTGAAACATTTGCTTTCCGCGGGCGCTGCCGCTACTTTTTTCGGGCGAGCCGCATCGAGCGGCGGCAGCGTCGAGTGACGAGTTGAAGATGCACGGTCGCGGTGCGCTCGGGCTTCGAGGAGTGCACCGCTTGCGCCCACCAGACAACGGAGGACACTCCATGGCAAAGAACTCCGCAGTGCTCGCCGATCTGACGAGCGGGATCCTCGACGGCAGCATCCGGGTCGTGGACCTGACGGTGCCGCTCGAGCCCGCGACGCCCACGATCCAGCTCCCGCCCCAGTTCGCGCCGTCCAAGCCGTTCTCGATCGAGGAGATCTCGAGATACGACGAGCGCGGCCCGGCCTGGTACTGGAACAACTTCGCCTGCGGCGAGCACACGGGCACGCATTTCGATGCGCCGATCCACTGGATCACGGGCAAGGACTATCCGAACAACGCGACGCACAACATTCCTGTCGAGAAGTTCATTGGCCCGGCGTGCGTGATCGATGTTTCCGCGCGGGTTCGTGAGAATCACGACTTTCTCGTGACTACGGACGTGATCGAAGCCTGGGAGAAGGAGCACGGCCGTATCCCGAAGCGCGCCTGGGTGCTGATCCGCACCGACTGGTCCAAGCGCACGGGCGCCGAGAGCTTTCTCAACATCAAGGAGGACGGGCCGCACACGCCCGGATTCCACCCCGAGTGCGTGCCGTTTCTGGCGAAGGAGCGGGACATCCTCGGTGTCGGCGTCGAGACAGTGGGCACCGATGCCGGTCAGGCAGCGACGTTCAACCCCATGTTTCCGTGCCACACGATCATGCACGGTGCGAACCGCTTCGGGCTCGCCAGCCTCACCAATCTGGATCAATTGCCGCCGACGGGTGCGATCGTCATCGCTCCGCCGCTCAAGATCGTCAACGGCTCCGGCAGCCCGCTTCGGGTGCTGGCGCTGGTTCCCGCCTGAGAACAGAGACCACGTGAGAAGCTTCTGTCTTACCCGATCGTCTTTGAGGCCCTGGTCGTCCGAGGAGCTCAAGCAGTTGCGTGCGCTCGCGGGCGAGCGGGTTCCTGTCGAGGTCATTGCGACGCGCCTGCGGAGATCGGTCTCCGCAGTGCGCAACAAGGCCGGCCTGCATGGAATCTCGCTGACCTCGCGTCCACGACGCACGAGCGAAGCCCGGAGCGACCGTCGGCCCGAGTCGGACGACGCCTGCTCGGCAGCCTGAGTTGAGGCGCTGCGCCGCAGCGCGCTTGCGGCGTCAGTACGGTCTGCAAAAGGTCGTCGTTCCTGCGCCGCGGGAGGCTCGAAAAAAGAGGGCTGACCTCAGTCGAGGCGTCCTGGCCTGCCCTTCGCGGCCGCCTCGATCTGCTCCTTGATGAGCCACATCTCGACCTCGTGCGTCGCGCAGAGGCGGCTCCAGCGCGAGTCCGGCATGCCCGTCGGGCGCCAGGCGATGAGGGTCAGGTAACAACTCGAGGGCGCAAGCCCGACGGACTCCGGACGGATCACTTGTGCCCGAATGCGCGGCCGCAGCTCGTCGGGGTGCTGGCCGACGCTGTACTCGACCAGCAGCAGCTCCGGATGTACTTTGAGCGTGAAATAGTTCTGGCTGCCATCGAAGAGCGAGCGCCCGACGTACACGCCAGGGCGATCGCTGGGCTCGCTCTGGGCGCTCGCGAGCGCCCAACGGCCGACCGCCAGGGGATCGGTGAGGAACTCGAATACGGCGCTGGCCGGTGCCTCCACCAGCGAAGTGACGGTGTGAGAGAGCGCGGACATTGTTTCAGCCAGCACGCCTGGCTCCGATGAGCGAAGCCGATCGCTTGGCGCTCGAGTCATCTCTTGAGCAGACGTTCGAGCTGCCCGAGCAGTCGCTCGACACCGGCGCGCGTCGTGACGCTCCCCGGTGACAGCCGTAACGTCGTGCCGCGGCAGTCGGCGTACAGATGCTCTTGCCGCAAGCGCGCGATGAGCTCATTGGGATCGATTGCAGCAGGGATGTTGAGCATCACGCTTCCTCCGCGACGCTGTTCCTCGCGAGGGCTGAGCACCTTGAGACCGAGCTTGTCCGCTCCCGCGATGATCGCCTCGCTTAGCTCACGATTATGAGCAAGTAGCGCGTCCTTGTCCTGTGCGGCATGCCACCTGAGGGCGGGGAGCGTCCCGGCGCAGGCGACCACCGAGGGCGTCCCATGATCGAAGCGCCGCACGTCCGGCGCATACTCGAAGCCGTCCAGGTCCCAGGAGAACGGATCGTCCTGACTGAACCAGCCGCGCAGGGTGGGGCGGCACTCGGCCAGCAAGTCCTTGCGGACCTGCAAGATCCCGGCCCCGGCCGTTCCACCCAGCCACTTGAGGCTGCTCGAGACCGTGAAGTCCACTTCGGGCGCCCGGGCGTCGTAGGGAATCAGACCGATGCCCTGTGTGATGTCGACCCCGACTAGGCTGCCGACTTTGCGCCCGTGCGCGACGAGCGCATCCAGGTCGCAGCGATAGGAAGCCGTGGAGGTAACTTGCGTCAGCAGTGCGACGCCCACGTCCGAAGCCCAGCGGGCGACGACATCTTCGTCGCGAACCCAGCTCTCGTCGGGACGCAGGGGAATGGTATCGAGCACGAAGCCGTACCGGTCTGCAAGGCCCGACAAGAGGAAATGCAGGCTCGGGAAGCAGTCGCCCGCGATCAGGACGCGGCGCCCGCGCAGGTACTCTTCCGGAAGCGAAGTGATCAGGCTGTGCAGGGCGCTCGTCACCGTCTCCGCGGTGGTGATCGTCCCCGGCGGCGTGTTGATCAGGCTCTCCCAGGCTCGAATGAACTGCTGGCGGATCGCGAGCGCCTGCGGCCATTGAGCGTCGTTCGGTACGCTCCAGATCCGCGCGTACTCGCGCAAGCCTTCGGCAATGAGGCGCTCCTTGCCTTCGAACATGCCGATGGAGTGATACAGGAAATATCCCGAGCCGTCGGCCTGTTCCGGCCTCGAAGTCTGCCGTGCTGTCATCGTGTCCGCCGCCGGTCAGGTCGCGTCGAAGCGGCGCGGTTGCTTGCCGCCGGCCAGAGGGAGCTTGCTTTCGTCGATCATCTCACCATTCTTGATCACGAGCGCAATCGATTTTGCATTGTTGATGTCCGCGCTCGGATCGGCGTTCAGCAACACCAGGTCGGCAAGCTTGCCGGTCTCGATCGAGCCCAGCTGATCGGCTTTGCCCAGGAACACAGCGCTGTTGTACGTCGCGATGCGGATTACATCGAGCGGCGCGATGCCCGCGGCGGTAAGCAGCTCGAGCTCGCGATGCACAGCCGGTCCGCTGCTCTGATCGGTGCCGCAGGCGACCACGGCGCCGGCCTCGTGGAGCTTGCGGATGTTCTCCTGCGCGATCGGCGTCATCAGCTTCATCCACCAGGTCCAGGTGCGTTCCTGGTACTCGGCGCGCGTCTCGGTCTTCAGCCGCTCCCGCTCGGCGGCGGAAAGCGAGGCGACGTAAAGCGGCTGGTCGAGATACTCGGGATGCTCGGCGAGGCGGCTGTAATTCTCACCGATCGTCAATGTGCTCGCGAAGGGCGTCTTCTTGACCGCCATCAGCTTCACGAACGAGTCGCTGACCGGCCCCTGGATGACCGGATGGGCGAGGGTGTCGATGCCGGCGAAGATCGCCTGGAGCGAGCGGTACTCGTTCGAGGTGTGCACCGTGGTGCGGATGCCGTGCTGGTTGTAGTAGCGGGCGATTTTTTCCGCGAGGTCGGGCTCGAGCAGTGTGATCATCGGCCGCGAGCCCCAACCTTCCTCTTCCATCATCAGCTTGAGCATGTCCGGCTTCTGCTCGGCGATGTGCGCATCGAGGAGCGCCTTGTCCTTCTCGAAATCGGTCACTCGCACGGCGAAGCGATCGCCATGGCTGCCGGGATAGGTGACCGCGCTGCCCGTGGCGAAGATGCGGGGCGAGAGAATCCGGCCCGCGCGCTCGTCCTCGCGCAGCGGCAGGATCAACTCACTGCGATTGCCCGCATCGAAGACCGTGGTGACCCCGGCATACAGATAGCTCGCGAGCGCCGCCAGCGCTTCGTCGCGGGCGATGGGCGACCATTTTGTCCCCGGGCCGGATGGCCGCCCCGCGCCGCGCAGATGAATATGTACATCCATCAATCCCGGGATCAGGTACTTGCCGCTCGCGTCGATGCGCTTGCCGCTCTCGCCCGTCGCGAGCGAGCTCGGAACGACGGCCGCGATTTTCTCCCCTTCGATGACGACCGCCATGTCGGGCTCAGGCGCCGCCCCCGTCCCGTCGATCACTGTCACGTGATCGATGATGAGCCTCGGCGCCGCGGGGGCGATGAGCGGTGTGAGCAAGGCCGCGGCGGCGGCGAGAATCGAGCGTATCTTCATTGTGCAGCTCCCTGACCCTTGAACACGATGCCATCACGCATCACGAATTCGACTTCCATCACGGCCTCGATGTCCTCGAGAGGACTGCGCGGCATCGCAATGATATCCGCGGCCATGCCCGGCTCGAGCTTGCCGACATTGGCGAGCCCGGCTGCTTCGGCGGCGTTGACTGTTCCCGACATCAACGCCTCCATGGGTGTCATGCCTGCGTTCACGTGATCGATCATCTCCGTAGCATTCTTGCCGTGCGGAACGAGCGGGGCATCGGTGCCCAGCGCGATTTTCGTGCCGACCTGATGGGCGAGGCGCGCGAGCTTGCGCGGCTGGGTCCCGAGCTTCAGCACCTTCTCCAGCGAGACTGGCGGCAGATCCTTGAGCGGACCTGACTTGACCTTCTCGGGCGTGTCGCCGACGAAAGTGATCGTGGCGACCGTGGGGACGAGCCATACGCCTTTGGCTTTCATCTCGCGCAGCGTTTGCTCATCGGCCCACATGCCGTGCTCGATGGAATCGAAACCCGCCCGCACGCAGGCGTCGATGCCGGCTTTCGCGTGCGCATGGGCCGTCACCTTGCGTCCGAATGCGTGCGCGGTTTCGGCGATCGCGCGCAACTCTTCATCTGTGAACTGCTGGCCTGTGCCGGCATTTGACTCATCGAGCGTCCCGCCCGTCGCCATCACTTTGATGACGTCTGCACCGCGCCGGATCGCCTCGCGCACGACGCGGCGGCAATCGTCTGCCCCATCGCAGACTCCTCGCCGCGGCATCGCGCGCATGACTTCTTCGCGCAGATTGTGATTGTCCCCGTGCCCGTTGGTGGGACTGATGGGATCGCCCGAGACGATGATCCTGGGGGCGGCGACGATGCCATCACGCGCCGCATCGCGCAGAGCGAAGATCGTGCTGCCTTCCGAGCCCAGATCCCGCACCGTGGTAAAGCCGGCCATGAGCGTGGCGTATGCGCTCCTGTAACCGATGAGCGAGAAATAGCCTTCCGGCTCGCGGAATCGCAGATCGCGACTGCGCGATCCGCTGCTCGCGAGGTGCACGTGCAGGTCGATGAAGCCCGGCATCACGAAGCTGTCTTTGAGGTCGATCACCGGCGTCCCGGAGGGCAGGCCGAGCGCGGCCGGATCCGCGTAGCCGGAGCGGACCTCCTTCACCTTGCCCGCCTCGACCACGACCGTTGCGTTTGCCACCGGCTTGCGTCCGGGCACTGCGAGGAGCTCCCCGGCATGAATCACCGCATTGCCGCCCGCCGCGGGAGCGGCCGCGCCTGCAGCGCAGGAAGCGAGGGCGGCGAGCAGGGCAGCAAGTATTTTTTTCAGGCTTCGCATCTTCGTTCCTCCCGGGGGCAAGGCGGCGCGCCGGCCGGCGAGCCCGCGGCGGCCGGGGTCGGGGCTGACGCTTCAGATATGAAATATCTTGCCGTCCAATATATGATTTGGCATATATATTCGCAATCGCCGGAGTTCACGACGGGTCTTTCCTCCAGAAGAGCCTGCCGCCCTTACCACCACGCACGAGCACGGGAGCAGCCATGCTTACCAGACGTATCGGATCTTCGGTCTTCATGTTCGCGGTCTCCATGGGCGCGGCGCCGCTCCTGGCCACTGCCGCTCCCCAGGAGCAACCGGGCACGACGGGAGCCACCGGCCCGCTGATCACGGAAGTCGTCGTGACCGCGCGCAAGCGCGGCGAGGAGCGCCTGCAAGACATCCCGACGGCGATTTCCGCTTTCAACGAACAAATGCTTGCGGATCTCGGCGTCTCGCAATTCACCGACTTCGCCTACCACGTACCGGGCCTGACATTCAATGACACGGGCGCAGGCGAGAAGCGCTACATCATGCGCGGTGTGCAGTCGCCCGGTCAGGAGCAGGTGGCGGTCTACTTCGATGAGGTGCCGGGAACGGGCGTGCAAAGCTCGAGCGGCGACAGCGGCTCGCAGACGCCGGACCTGGTGCTCGTGGATCTCGAGCGCATCGAGGTGCTGAAAGGGCCGCAGGGCACGACGTTCGGCGCCAATTCGCAGACGGGCGTGGTGCGTTTCATCGCCAACAAGCCCGTGATGGACGCCGTGGAAGGAAACTTCAAAGTGAGCGGCGAATCCTTGAAGAGCGGCGATCCGGGCGCGAGCGCCTCGGGCACGTTCAATCTGCCGCTGATAGACGGCAAGCTCGCGCTGCGCACGACGGCGTATTACGAGAAGCGCGGCGGCTACGTCGATAACGTGCGCCTCGGCAACGAGAACATCAACTCCTCCGAAACCAGGGGCGGGCGCGTGATTCTTCGTTATCAGCCGACGGACTCGACTACTCTCGACGCCATGGTGTGGCTGCAACAGCGCGATGTGGACGGCGCGAGCGGCTATCACCCGTACGACACCTTCCACGTCCGGGGCAATCCCAACGATCCCGGCTGGCTCGACCGGGTGCCTGAGTTCGCGTACTTCGAAACAGGCACGTTCCACAATGGCGACTACGTCGAGACGCCGCGCCCCGACGATCAGGCTATCTACAGCCTGACGTTGACTCAGGATCTGCCCTGGGCAACCCTCACGGCCGCAGGCTCACTGTACAAGCGAAAATTCGGTTTCTTCCGCGACAACACATGGGCCGTCATCTCGCTCAACGTCGGGCCGGAAGGCGAGACGGAGTGCTTCAACGGTCCGTGCGTGCGGCCCGACCTCTTTCCGGAGCTGACCGACCAGACGCAGGACATCGACCAGAAGACCTTCGAGATCCGCCTGAACTCGACCGGCGACGGGCCGCTCGGCTGGCTGGCGGGCGTGTTCTATCGCGACCGCGAATCCGATTTCCGTAGCGTCTCGCCAGTGGTCGATCCGGCAACCGGCCGACCATTCCCGCCCACCGAGCCGCCGCCGGGCTTCTCGGCCGAGCCGGGCGCCGGCATCGAGGGCTGCCAGCCTTGCGCCCTGGCGCGCTTCAACACGCGCCAGATCGAGGAGAGCGCCGTGTTCGGCGAGCTGTCGTATCGACTGTTCGATGCCTGGGAGATCATGGCGGGTCTGCGCCATTTCACCGCCGAGCAGAACGACGACGGGTTCTACCTGTTCCAGTTCCCGCTCTTCGGCGGGCTGCCGCCGCCGGACCAGCGCCATTTCAAGGAAGACAGGCTGATCAAGAAATTCCAGCTCTCGTTCCGGCCGACGGACGATCTCACATTCTTCGCGCTAGCTTCGCAGGGGTTCCGTCTCGGCGGCACCAACCAGGCGAACATCGCGGCCGTGCCGCCCGGGTATGAGGCGGACTCGCTGTGGAACTACGAGCTCGGCATGAAGTCGGTGTGGCTCGATCGGCGCCTCACCGTGAACACCAGTGTGTTCCGCATCGACTGGGAGAACATCCAGGTCTCCGGGCGCGATCCGACCGGCTCGTTCGCCTTCATCGGCAACGCCGGCGCGGCACAGGTGATCGGCGCGGAGCTCGAAACGTTCTTCCAGCCGATCGAGGGGCTGAGCTTCTCGCTGGGTGCAAGCTGGCTGCCCAAGCGCGAGCTGACCGAAGACCAGGTGAACCAGACCGTGGCTGCGCCTGGCCGCAAGGGCGACAAGCTCCCGCGCATCCCGGAGGTCACCGGCAACTTCTCCGTGCAGTACGAGCGCTCGCTCGCAGCTCTGCCCGACTGGTCAGCCTGGGTGAGAGCGGACTGGGCGTATCACGGCAAGTCGCAGACCGAGCTGCGCAGAACGGCCCCGACGAACCGGACGCAGGATGCGTACGACATCACCAACTTGCGCTTCGGAGCGCGCAATGAGCGCACCGGCCTCGACATGGCGCTCTACGTCAACAACGTCTTCGACATCCAGGGCGACGTGTATCTGGTTGCCGCCACCGCGGCGCCCACGGTGAAGTACACGAACCTGCCCCGCACGATCGGCTTCGAGGTGAGAAAGGAGTTCTAGTATGGCCCTCTGTGTCAAGCATGGGCACGAGTCTTCCTCGCGCGAGCAGGCGATGACGGAAGCAGGCGGGGAAGAACTCGTGACACCGAAGTGGGAACGCGACGCGCGGGTAATGGTTGCTGCGACGACGATGG
>DASVCI010000032.1:0-17800 GCA_036381695.1 Steroidobacteraceae bacterium | reverse complement strand
GACGCCACTCGCACCGCCGCGAAGGCGGATCCGGTCGGATTTGTCGCCCGGCTGCCGACGAAAGTCATCCTCGACGAGGTGCAGCGGGTTCCGGAGATCTTCACCTCGCTCAAGGCGGCCATCGACGCGCGCCGCGCGGCGGGGCGCTTCATCCTCACCGGGTCCGCGAATGTGCTGCTCGTGCCGCACCTTGCCGATTCGCTCGCCGGGCGGATGGGGATCCTGCGGCTGCACCCGCTCGCCCAATGCGAGATCGAGGGCGTGCGCTCCCGCTTCCTCGACGACCTGCTGCGCGGGCGGTTCCGCACGGGCCTATCCGACCCGCTTGCCCGGGACCTTGCCCGCCGCATCGTGGACGGCGGTTATCCGGCCGCACTCGCGCGGCGTGCTCCGGCGCGACGCCGTGCCTGGTACCGCGACTATGTCGACACGCAGATACAGCGCGACGTCCGGGACTTGAGCCACGTGCGTTCCCTCGACACGCTGCCCAAGCTGCTGCGCGTCGCAGCCACGCACACCGCCCGGCTTATCAACGTGGCCGATCTCGCGGCGCCGTTCGAATTGACGCGCCAGACCATTCACGAACACGTGACGCTGCTGGAACGGGTGTTCCTGCTCGAGCGCCTGCCGTCCTGGCACGTCAACCAGATGAGCCGGCTCGTCAAGCGCCCAAAACTTCACGTCGGCGACACCGGTATCACCTGCGCGCTGCTGGGGCTCGATTCCGTGCGCCTTGAGGCCGACCGCACCCTGCTCGGCGCGATGCTGGAGACGTTCGTGCTTCAGGACCTGCGGCGACAGGCGAGCTGGCGCCCCGACCCGATCGACTTCTTCCACTTCCGCGATCGAGATGACTTCGAGGTGGATATCGTGCTGGAGGGCGACGGCGTGGTCGCCGGCGTGGAGGTAAAGGCCGCCGCCACGGTCAACGATTCGGACCTGCGCGGTCTTCGCAAGCTGCAGAGCGCAGCAGGCAAGCGCTTCGCCGCGGGCGTGGTGCTCTATGACGGCAGCGCGACCGTCAGTTTTGGGGGCGGGTTGTTCGCGGTGCCGATCCGCAGACTCTGGGAGACTGCGTGAGCGCGAGCGTCACAACCGTGGTCCCCCCGAGAAACGGGGTTTGTGCGAGTGTGAGGAATCCGGATGTGACGAAACGCATAGCGAGCATTTCTGGACAAGAACAGACTGGACGGCACGAGACTGAATCAGGTGCTTGCTAAAATCCGAGCACTACTAGCAAGCGCTATCGAGCGTGCAACAACAAGAGAAGTGCGCAATGACGAGGTTGAGGGAATCTGACGTCGAAGCGTCGGCGCTCGATTGGCTCAAGTGCCTCGGCTACGCGGTGCTGCACGGCGCCGACATCGCTCCGGGCGAGTCCGCGGCGGAGCGGGAGGACTACGGTGAGGTGGTGCTGAAACGGCGGCTCCGAGACGCGCTCACCCGCCTCAATCCGACGTTACCGCCCGAAGCACTCGAAGACGCTTTCCGCAAGCTCACGCGCCCCGAGGGGACGGAGCTGATCCACCGAAACCGGAACATCCATCGCCTGCTCGTGGACGGCGTCACCGTCGAGTACCGCACGAGCGACGGTCACATCCGCGGCGCGCAGGCGCGCGTCATCGACTTCGACGCCGTCGCGAACAACGACTGGCTCGCGGTCAATCAGTTCACCATCACGGAGAACAAGCACACACGCCGGCCGGATGTCGTGCTGTTCGTGAACGGCCTGCCGCTCGCGGTGCTGGAGCTGAAGAACGCGGCCGACGAAGACGCGACGATCTGGAACGCCTTCGAGCAATTGCGCACATATCAGGCGGAAATACCAGCGTTCTTCGCTTCAAATACCTTACTCGTGATTTCCGACGGGGTTGAAGCGCGTGTCGGGGTGCTCGGCGCAGGTCGTGAGTGGTTCAAGCCGTGGCGAACCATTGCAGGTGATCGTCTTGCCGATTCACACATGCCGGAGCTGCAGGTGGTGATCGAGGGTTTGCTCAACCGCCGCCGTCTCCTCGACCTGGTACGCGACTTCATCGTTTTCGAGGATGACGGGAGTGGGCGCGTCATCAAGAAGATGGCGGGCTACCACCAGCTCCACGCGGTGCAGGTGGCGGTCGCGGAGACCTTGAGAGCGGCGGAGCTGTCTCGCGCCGATCCTGTTGCCGAGGAGCCCGGTAGCTGCGGAACCGGCGGCAAGCCTGGCGGAAGGCCAGGGGACCGGCGAGTGGGCGTGGTCTGGCACACGCAAGGGTCGGGCAAGAGTCTCACCATGGCGTTCTACGCGGGCCGCATCATCCGCGAACCGGCGATGCAGAACCCCACCGTCGTCGTGCTCACGGATCGCAACGACCTCGACGATCAGCTCTTCGGCACGTTTTCACGCTGCCAGGGCCTTCTGCGTCAGCCGCCCGTGCAGGCAGAGTCTCGCGTCCATCTGCGGGAGCTGCTCTCGGTCGCTGCCGGCGGCGTCGTGTTTACGACGATTCACAAGTTCTTCCCGGAAGAGAAGGGCGATCGGCATCCGGTGCTCTCCGATCGTCGCAACATCGTCGTGATCGCCGATGAGGCGCACCGCAGCCAGTACGACTTTATCGACGGCTTTGCGCGGCACATGCGTGATGCCCTTCCGCATGCTTCGTTCATAGGCTTCACCGGCACGCCGATCGAACTCGCGGACGCCAACACGCGCGCAGTGTTTGGTGACTACATCAGCATCTACGACATCCAGCGCGCCGTGCAGGACGGCGCGACGGTGCCCATCTACTACGAGAGCCGGCTGGCGAAGCTCGCTCTCAACGAGGCCGAGCGGCCGAAGATCGACCCGGAGTTCGAGGAGGTCACTGAGGGCGAGGAGGTCGAGCGCAAGGAAAAGCTGAAGAGCAAGTGGGCGCAGCTCGAGGCGATCGTCGGCGCCGACAAGCGGCTGATGCTCGTGGCCCGGGACATTGTCGAGCATTTCGAAAAGCGACTCGAAGCCATGGAAGGTAAGGCCATGGTGGTGTGCATGAGCCGCCGGATCTGCGTGGATCTCTACCGAGAGATCGTGAAGCTGCGGCCGGCCTGGCACGACGACGATGATCAGCGGGGGCAGATCAAGATCATCATGACCGGCTCCGCATCGGACCCGGCGGATTGGCAGCCCCACATCCGCAATAAGTCACGGCGCGAAGGGCTGGCCAAGCGTTTCCGTGATCCGAAGGACCCGTTCCGACTCGTGATCGTGCGCGACATGTGGCTCACAGGCTTCGACGCGCCGAGCCTGCACACGATGTACGTCGACAAGCCCATGCGCGGCCACGGGCTCATGCAGGCGATCGCTCGCGTCAACCGCGTGTTCAAGGATAAGCCGGGCGGGTTGGTGGTCGACTACCTCGGCTTGGCGCATGAACTGAAGGCAGCGCTTGCCACTTATACGGAAAGCGGCGGTACGGGGCGTACGGCGCTGAACCAGGAAGAAGCCGTTGCCCTCATGCTGGAGAAGTACGAGGTCTGCTGCGGACTCTTCCACGGCTTCGATCGTTCGAAGTGGACGAGTGGCACGCCGCAGGAGCGGCTCAGTCTTCTGCCTGCCGCCCAGGAGCACATCCTCGCCCAGGAGGACGGCAAGAACCGCTGCATTCGCGCTGTGAGGGAACTGTCGCAAGCCTTCGCGCTCGCGGTGCCTCATGAGGAAGCGCTGCGCATTCGCGACGACGTCGCGTTCTTCCAAGCCGTTCAGGCCGTGCTGGCCAAACGCACGCCGGGCGACTCGCGACCCGAGGAGGAGCTCGATCATGCCGTGCGGCAGATCATTTCGCGGGCGGTTGCGCCCGAGGGCATGATCGACATCTTCGCCGCCGCGGGCCTCAAAAAGCCGAACATCTCCGTTCTGTCCGACGAGTTCCTTTCCGAAGTGCGCGGCATGCGTCACCGGAACCTGGCCGTGGAGCTGCTGCAGAAGCTGCTGAAGGGGGAGCTGCGACTTCGTCGAAGAAAAAACATCGTCCAGGCGCGCTCGTTTGCCGAGATGCTGGAGCAGTCCATTCGCCGTTATCAGAACCGCGCCATCGAAGCCGCCCAGGTGATCGAGGAGCTGATCGCACTCGCCAAGGAGATGCGAGAAGCAAACGCTCGCGGCGAGGCACTCGGCCTCACAGAGGACGAGCTGGCGTTCTACGACGCGCTGGAAGTGAACGACAGTGCGGTCACGGTGCTGGGCGACGAAACGCTACGCACGATTGCACGGGAACTCGTGAAAACTGTACGCAACAACGTCAGGATCGACTGGACGATGCGCGAGAACGTCCGCGCGCAGCTGCGGGTGCTCGTCAAGCGCATTTTGCGCAAGTACGGCTACCCGCCGGACAAGCAGGAGAAGGCGACACAGCTCGTGCTAGAGCAGGCCGAAACGCTGTCAGAGGAGTGGGCGTTCGCATGATCGTTGAGCGAAACTAGACGGCCTTTCGGCGCGGTTCCAGCGAGGGGACGGGAAGCTCGGAATGGGCTCCGACCTTACAGGCCATGGGTCGCGTTCTTGTGGCTTTGGCGCGTGTTCTCTAAAAAGCTACAATTGTTCTCGATATGAGAGCAAGAAGATCGGAGCAGCCGCCGCAGCTCGTCGAGCTACTCTTTGGTGAGTACCGCCGTCGCGTCCTTGCGCTGCTGCTTCTGCATCCGGAACAGGGTTTTTATCTGCGTGAGATCGAGCGGCTGACGGGCGTGCCCGCGGGTTCGTTGCACCGTGAGCTGCGATCGCTCGCCGACGCCGGACTGCTCGTACGCAGCGCCTCAGGTAACCAGGTTCGATATCAGGTGGATCGTGCCTGTCCGATTTATGAAGAGCTGGCTGGTATTTTCCGCAAGACGGCGGGGCTCGCGGACGTTTTGAGGGAAGCGCTCGCACCGCTTGGGGCAGCGGTGCGTCTGGCCTTCGTTTTCGGGTCCGTAGCCCAGGGCAAGGAACGCACGACGAGCGACGTGGATGTGATGGTTGTGGGATCAGCTACATTCGAGCAGGTGATCGAAGCGCTCTTGCCGACGCGTGACCAGTTGCGGCGGGAAGTCAACCCGGTGGTGATGACTGCTGAGGCGTTTCGGTCGAAAAGCAAATCGAGGGACCGTTTCGTATCGCGCGTCATTCGCGAACCCAAGATTTTTGTGGTAGGGAACGCCAATGAGCTTGGAAAACTTGCTGAAAATCGGGCAGCTTAAAGCGCACGCGGCCGACACAGATGAAATCGAGCGGTTGTTCGCCGCGGCTCGACGCAGCGTTGCCGATGCACGGGTTGATGTGATCAGTCCTCTTGCCCCAATCGGGAGTGCTTTCTGAATAGACCCGCTGAACCTGGTGGGCCTGGCAGGATTCGAACCTGCAACCAAGGGATTATGAGTCCCCTGCACTGACCGTTGTGCTACAGGCCCAGGGAGGGAGAGGGGCGGCGATTTTAGCGTGAATGGGGCGGCTCGGGCGGCAAAGCTGCTGTCACAGGGGCCGCTCCGGAGCTGTGAGGCTCACCCGATTGGCGAGCCGAGGCTTCATCGGTGAGCCTAAACCCCCGCTCCCCGCACGCCATACCCCGGCCGCGCGATTCCGACCGCCGACGACTCGGCCACGCCTAGGATTGACTTCCGCGCGCGGCTCGACCAGCGACTGCCAGCGCGGCTGCCGGAGAGATATCCACAGAAACGGTGGAAAACTTCTGAATAAGAGGCGCTTGACTTCGCGCAACTGCGGCGGATCATTGCGCCGAGGTCGATTTGATCGTTCCTTGGCCAGGGCCGGCGCGAAGCCGCACCCAAGCCTCGGCGGAAAAAAATCAAGACGCATCCGGAGGGGATCGAGATGCCTTCAGTGATCCGCCCGCCCGACAGGGCAAGCCCGAGGTCGCCGAAGCCATCGCCAAAGAAACCCAAACCTCCGTCGAAGAAGTCGAGCGCCTGTATGAGCGCGAGCTGTCCGAGCTCGCGGCGGAGGCGAAAATCACGCAATACCTCGATGTGCTTGCGAGCAAGCGCGTCAGGATGAAGCTCCGCAAGCACTGAGCCCTGCCCCATGATGGCGTCCCTCCTGCGGATACTCCCGGCCCTCGCCATCCTCTTCGTCTCGGCGGGCGCGGGCGCACAGGAAGCCGAGCGGCCGAGCCGCAAGCTCGATGTCTGGTACGTCCCCACCCCGCACGAGATCGTGGAGCGCATGCTCGATGTGGCCAAGGTGAGGACGGGTGACGTCGTCTACGACCTCGGCTGCGGGGACGGCCGCATGGTGATCGCCGCGGCCAAGAAATTCGGGACGCGCGGGTACGGGGTCGATCTGGATCCGCAGCGCATTCGGGAGGCGCGCGCTAACGCCAAAGCTGCGGGAGTCGAGAAGCTGGTGACGTTCGAGGTGGGCGACCTCTTCGAAACGGACATCCGCGAGGCCACGGTGGTCATGCTGTATCTGCTTCCGGAGATGAACCGGCGGCTCAAGCCGAAGCTCTTCGAGCAGTTGCGTCCAGGAGCGCGCGTCGTCTCGCATGACTTCGACATGGGGCCGGACTGGCCGCCGGATGACTACGTCAAGCTCGGTACCGACGCCATTTACCTGTGGATCATGCCGCCGTACGAGGAGCGGGCAAAGTTTTTGAAGCCGGAGCAGTGACTCGCGGCGGTATCTTTAAGCGGGCGGCCGTGTGCGGCTGCGGTTTCGCTCGCGAACTTTGATCCCGATCAGTACCAGCGCGCCGCTCAGCATCACCGAGAACGCGACGTGCGTCGCGTGCCGGGATTGCGCGTACACGATGCTCGAGTACAGCAAGTACGCGCACGTCAGCACGAATACGATGGGGATGACTGGATAAAGCGGAACCTTGAAAGGCCGCGCCGCGCCTGGGTCCTTGCGGCGCAGGACGAAGAGCGCGATCCCGCCCAGCATGAAGAAGAACCAGAACACGGGCGCCGTGAACTCGACCATCGTCATGAAGCCGTCTTTCTCGAGCGCGCCGTACCCGACGAGCGCGAGCGCAATGCCAGCCTGAACGATGAAGCCCATCGCGGGCGTGCTGCGCTCGCCCTGCCACGCGCCCATGAAGCCGAAGATCGGCCAGTCCCGGGCGACCGAATAATTCGTGCGCGCGCCGGCCAGCATCGTCGAGTTCATGGAGCTCAGCGCCGAGATGGCGACGATGACGCCGATGAGCTGTCCCCCGACAGGTCCGAACATGCGTTCGGCGATGTCGATGCCGACGGCCTCGCTTGCTTTCAGCCCTTCGAACCCCAGCCCCTGCATTACGCCGATCACGAACAGCAGGTACACGATCGTGATGATCGCGATCGACATCACGAGCGAGCTGCGAACCGCACGCGCGCCACCCCGGACTTCGGCCGAAACGTAAGCCGCTTCGTTCCAGCCGCCGTACGTCAGCAGCACGAGCACCATCGCCAGCCCGAATGATCCCGTGCTCGTCGCAGCCGACGCCGCTGGCGGCTCGCTTGCGGGCGCCGGCTCGAGCAGAAATCCGACGAGTGCGACAGCGAGCACGCCCGCAATCTCGAGCACGCCGAGCGTGTTCTGCACCTTGGCGGAGCTCTTGAGCCCGATCAGATTGATCACGGTCAATACGAGCACGGCCGCGGCGGCGTACAGGGCCGAGCTCTGAGGGCCGAGCGGGTAGAGCCTGGCCAAATAGTCCCCGAGAATGAAGCCGAGGAGGGCGATCGAGCCCGTGCAGATCACCGTGCTCCGCGCCCACGCGAACAGGAAGCTCAAGTTCCTCCCGTACGCACGGGTCAGGAACGTGTAATCGCCGCCCGCGCTCGGATAAGTGGTGGCGAGCTCAGCGTAGGTCAGCGCGCCGGCGAACGACAGCACGCCGGCCAGCGCCCAGGCGGTGATCGTGAGCGTTGGTGTGCCGGCGTTGGTCGCGACGAGCGAGGGGGTCTGGAAGATGCCCGCGCCGATCACGATGCCCACCGTGATCATGGTGGCATCGAAGATGCTCAGCGTCGGGGTGGGGCCGGCGCTTGCGCCCGAGGCGACGCTCGATAAATCAGGAGCCTTGCGCGGATGGAGGGCCGCGCTCATCCACTATCTCTCGCCCGCATGCGCATGGCGATGTAGTTGGCGGTCTCGTTGCCCCGGGTAACCTTGGCATTGATGCGATCGCCGTTGATGCGCCCGTCGACCCTGGTGACTACATCACGCTCGGTGAACGCGAACTCCAGCTCCGTCCCGCGCACTTTGCCGCCATCGAACGGCTGGCGGGATCTCCCTGCCCGGCCGTGGAGCTGCTGGAACCGCTGATCCAGATCGACCACGAAGCGGTCCTTTCCGTCCTCCCGCCTGAACGTCCATCGCCCCTTGACGTCAGCCGGCACGATCCATAGATAAGCCTGGCCGTCCTCGCTGATCGAGCGCTCGTCCGGCTCCCAGTCGTCCATGAGGAACGAGTGCGACACCACTCGCGTGCCCGGCTTCATGCCGAGGAGCGTCGGCCGCAGGCGCAAGTTCAGCTCCGGCAGCAGATACAGGGTCACTACGGTTGCGTCGCTGAAGTCGCTTTCGAAGATGTCTCCCTGGATGATGCGAACCCGGTCCTGCACCCCCTCGACCTCGACGTAGCACTGCGCGAGCTGGGCCATGTCGGGGTTGTATTCGATGCCGACTGCTTTCGCGCCGAACTGCTTGGCCGCGGCGATCGGGATCTTGCCGTCGCCGGCGCCCAGGTCGTACACGAGATCGTTGGGCGTCACGCGCGCCATTTCCAGCATGCGGGTGACCAGCCCGTCGCTGGTCGGCACCCAGACGACATCCTTGCCCGCCTGCCCGCTGTGCGGCTTGAAGGACTTCTCGCAGTCCTCCCGGGTCTTGCCATGCGCTTGGAGGGCGAGCGTGAGGAGCGCAATGAGCGACCAGGATGCTGCAGCAAGGAGAGACAGTCTCGGTGAGCGCACGGAAAAGACTCCCCGGCCAGCCATTCGAGACGTTACAACGTGCCGCGCCCGCGCAAAGTTCGCAAGCGCTCAGGACAACTTCGCAAACAACGCGAGAATTGCATATTCCGATTCGGCCGCCCCTGCCGCATCATCGGAACTCCGGCAGGGGGCCGGACATTTGAGCCCGATTGACTTGCCTGCACGCCCGGCCTCAGCGCCGGATCGGAACGTGGCATGCAACCGCAACTGATGCCGCTGACCCAGCAATCGATGGCCGCTTCGCTGCCTACGCAGGCGTTGGAGCGGCCGTCCGCATCCGGTCGCGCGCGCGTATTGCTGCTCACATCCGGGCTCGGCCTCGGCCACGTGCGAGCCGCGCAGGCGATCGAAGCGGCGCTCGGCTCGAGCGCAGAAACATATACGCTCGATCTCTGGTCGTTGATGAATCGCGGCGTGGCGCGCGCGGTTCACGAGATCTATCTCACCCTGGTCCAGAACTATCCGCAGCTCTACGAGCGGCTGTACCGCCTCGATGAGCACACCTGGCGCCAGATCCTGGAAAGCGAATCCGGTCCGCCGCGCGAAGTGCTCGAAGTGCTCGAGCTGATCTCGGAGATTGCGGCGGACGTGACCGAGCGAGCGCCTCGAGGCGGGCGCTACGGTTCGGATCGACTGCTGTTGTCGCTCCTTTGCGCCGCTCTCCCGTATGACAGCGACAGTCTTGCAGGCAATGGCGTGCGCGCACGGCTCACGCTCATGAAGTGGGCATGGCAACGGCTGATTCGCCGGCTCGAGCCAGCGGTGCGCAAATTCTCGCCGCACGTGATCATCAGCACGCAGATGATCCCCGCCGCGATGGCTTCGTATCTGAAGCAGCGGGGAAAGCTGACGGCGCCGATAATCGGCGTCATCACGGACTTCGGCGTGCACGATTTTTGGATCCAGCAAGGCACCGATTACTACTGCGTCGCGCATGAATCGATCGCGGCCGGCATGAGCGCCGTGAGGGCGCATGCGACGAAGGTGGCAACGGGAGTGCCGTTGATGCCGGCTTTCGCCAGGCCGATGCTGCAAGCGGAAGCGCGTCGTGAGCTCGGCTTGCCGCAGGGCGAGCCTGTTGTGCTAGTGCTGGGCGGAGGGCTCGGGCTGAGCGTGGATACAGCGGTGCGGGCGTTGCTGGAGCGACAAACAGACGCATTCGTGCTCGCACTGCCAGGACGAAATCATGCCGCACGCGCATCCTTGAGCGCGCTCGCGGCGCATAACAACAGGATCAGGGTCTACGACTGGACCGATCGCATGGATTTGTACTTGCGCGCGGCGGACGTAGTCGTCGGCAAGCCCGGCGGCATCAGCGTCGCAGAGGCGCTTGCCTGTGGAAGGCCGGTGCTCGCCACGCGATCGCTCGGCGGGCAGGAAGGATTCAATGTCGATTTTCTCGAGCGCAACGGCGTCGGCGGCCTGGTGGCCGACGGCGAGTTGTCGGGAAGATTGCAAGCCTTGCTCGCTGACCGGACGCAGCTCGAAGCCATGCAACGGCGCGCGTGGGATCTCGGGCGTCGAGACGGAGCGGCGCATATCGCCCGGCTTGCGCTCGAGCTTGGCGCCGCACGCGGTTCGGTCCTGCTTGAAGCTCGATGACAACAACGAAGAGAAGTCCGCTAAAAAAACTGCTGCACCGCTTTGCCCTCCGGGTGCTCGGCCTCGTCGATGCCTGCTATTTCAGGATCCATCGCCTGCGAACGCTCGGGCCGGTGCTTTACATCGGTCGCTCTCGCTACCGCGGCCCGGAGCTGCGCTTCGAGGATGGAACGCTGCTCAGGGACAAAGACCCGATCGGCCGCCTGCATTTCAACAACCAGGCCATCGCCTCGCTCGGCGAGGGCTCGCTGCATCGCGTCGGGTTTCGTTTTGCGAAGCTCATGCGGGAGTCTTTGCGGGCGCTGGCTGATGCCGCGCATCATGATCCCGCCTGGCGGGACGTGAGCGTCTTCCAGGGCGTCACATGGATTGCGCCGCATGGGGAGGTCGTGGGATTCGTCAGCACGCCGATGCCGAAGACCTGGCGCACGCGCCTGCTGGCCGGCCACTTTCGCTTGCTCATGCGGGTGTTTGGTCCGGCTGCCAGCATCCGCGCCCGTGGAAATGCCCAACCGCGTTTGTACTGGTTGACGAGAAACGCCCTGACGCGCAACTTGGGGAAACTCAAAACCACTGGCTCATGAGCAGGCTCGAGGGCGGGGACAGCATGGAGCGCGTCTATCTCACGTTCGACGACGGTCCGGATCGAGACTTCACCCCGCGGGTGCTCGACGTGCTCGCGCAAGCTGAGATGCAGGCGACATTCTTCGTGATCGGGGAGTGCGCCCGTCGTGAGCCGGAGCTGATCAGGCGCATCGCCGAGGGCGGGCACGCGATCGGCAATCACACGTACAGCCACCGCCATCCCTGGTTGATGACTCCTCGCGCCGCCCGCGCGCAAGTGCGGGATGGAGCGAACGCGGTAGCGGACGTGCTCGGGTATCCGCCTAGGCTGTATCGGCCGCCGCACGGGCGCTTGCGTCCCTGCATGGTCGACGAAGCACACAAGCTAGGCGAGCACATCGTTCTGTGGAACGTGAGCGCAATCGATTTCGGGCCGCTCGGCAGCGCCAAGCGCATCGGGCAGCGGCTCGCGAGCGTGAGCGCCAACGACATCGTGCTGATGCACGATGGCCGCAATCGCCACAACCGGCCGGATCAGCTCCTCGAAGTGCTGCCCGGCTTCCTCGCGCACCTTCGGGAGCGTGGACTGCACTCCGCCAGTCTGCCCCTGTCCTAGCGCCAATTTGACGTAACGGCGCCGGGGCTTCCCGTCGCCGCCTTAGCAAATTCGAGAACTGGCGCACACTCCGCTTTCTCCGCTACAGACCGCGAGCGGGCGGAATGGCACATTCCATCGCTTCGACGCTTGCGTGAGGCGTGCAGATGGCCGCGCCGAACACGAAGAACGAAAAGGGCACAGCAGAGAATCGGCAGGAGTCGGACAGTGAGGGCAGGCTCTGGCCGTATCGGCCGGGGATGGCGCTGCGCGTAGCGATCGGTTTCGCGGCCGTCGCTCTCACAGTCATCACGGCCAACTTCCTGACGCAGCAAACCGCGCGAGAGGCGCGCGAGCGAGTTCGCGAGCTCCTTCTCCAGCACGAGCCCCTGGTTCGTGCCACCGAATCGATGGCTTCGGCCGTCTCGCTGTACGAGCGAGTCGTCCTCGATCAGGCGGAAAGCAGCGTCGTCTCCCATCAGCAAGTCGCAAGGGCGGCGCAGGGGATGAAGGACGCGGCCCTCGCTTACGACAGGGCCGCTGCCAATCTTCCGGAGCTCGAAGCATCGGGGCCGGAGTTCGCGGCGGAGCTCGAGAGCTTCCGCAAGATGGGCGATGAGCTGCTCGCTTACTGCGCTGCGCGCAGCACGACGCTTCGCGAATACTGGAGCCGGTTCGACGAGCTGGAGGAGACCCTCAACGCACCGCAGGACGAAGCGGTGCGCATTGCGGGCGCCGTGTTCGCCAGCGAGCGGCTCATGGACCTGTCGCGCATGTTGAGCGCCGTGCGGGAGCGCGTCAGTGCGACGCTGAGTGATTCCTCGCCGAGGACGGCGCAGCTCGTGATCGCGAGTGAGAACGCTTTCAGGAGGCGCTTGAACGAGTACTCGGCCGAGCTGGCGAAGGTGCATGGCGAGCGGTGGCTCGGCGAGGTGAAGAGGCGCTTGACCCGCGCGATCACCGCGCGTCGGGCCGCATTCAAAGCCATCGAAGATTTCAACGAGCGCTCGATGCTGTTCCGGGACAAGGGCGCGGAAATCTCCGGGCTCGTCGTCACGAGGCTCGTCGAGCCCGCGCGGCGGGCGCTGGCGGATGCGGATCGACTTGCAGTGCGCGCTTCCGACAAAGCCGATCAGCAACTCGTTTGGACCAGCATCGCGGTGTTGCTGCTGTTGACGGTCATCGCGTTCGTCACCGTCACGAGCGTGACCGCTCCAGTGCGGCGGTTGACGGAAGCCACGAGGCTTCTTGCCAGTGGGGCTGTGCGCACGCGCGTTGCCAGAGGTGGAGTGCGGGAGCTGGACACGCTGACTGTCGCGTTCAACTCAATGGCCGAGCAGCTCCAGAACGCGCAAGCCGCGGTCCGGGCCTATCAGGTGGAGCTCGAGTCGAAAGTCGAGGAGCGCACGCGCGAGCTGAATCATCTTGCCTATCACGATCCGCTCACGGATCTGCCCAATCGGCGCCAGCTCTTCGTCCACCTCGAAGCTGCGATCGAACGGGCACGGGCACGTGGCACGCGTCTCGCGCTTCTGTCGCTCGACCTCGACAACTTCAAAACCATCAACGACAGCCTTGGTCATGCGTTCGGCGATTGCGTGCTGCAATCGGTCGCCGATCGGCTGCGCAAATCCGGGCCGTTCGCCAGCGCGTTCAGCGCGCGTCTGGGCGGTGATGAGTTCACGCTGGTTTACGAGGACCCGCTCTCGACCGCGGACATCCAGCGCCTCTGCTCGTCAGTGCTCGAGGAATTTCAGCGCTCGCTGTCAGTTCACGGGCGAGAGCTGAGAATCAGCGTCAGCCTCGGCGCGAGTGTCTTCCCGGATCACGCGACGGACGCGCACGCGCTGTTGCGCGCAGCCGATTCGGCCCTGTTCCGCGCCAAGGAGCGGGGCCGCAACGGCTGGAGTATCTTCGTTCCGCAGCTTCTGGAAGCCGCCTCGTCGCGGTTCAAAGTCGAACAATCGTTGCGGCGCGCCGTCGAGCAGGGCGAGTTCGAGCTCTTGTATCAGCCTCAGGTGTGCTTCGAGTCGCTCGAGACTCATGCCGTGGAGGCGCTCCTTCGCTGGCGTCAGCCGGACGGAAGCCTCGTCGCGCCAGGCGAGTTCTTCGATGTCGCGGAGCAAACGGGGCTGATTACGGATATCAGCGACTGGGCGCTCAGAAGCGCGATCGAGACGGCCGCGCAATGGCAGGCCGGGCCCTGGCCCAGGGCGCGCGTGGCGGTCAACATCTCTTCGCAGCAGTTCCTCGATGGTCACTTCGTGCAGCGGCTCGAGAACCTGCTCGATCGACACAACCTCCCTCCGCAATGTCTCGAGATCGAGCTGACAGAGAACGTCTTGCAGACCGGCCCGACGACGATCGCGGCGCTCCATCATCTGCGGGAGCTGGGCGTCAGCATCGCGCTGGATGATTTCGGCACCGGTTATTCCTCGCTCACCTCGCTCGAGAAGCTCCCGCTCAGCCGCGTGAAGATCGATCGGAGCCTGATCGCCGCCATCGACTCGGGAGGCCGGTCGCCTGCGATCGTGCGCTCGATCGTTGGGCTCTGCCGCAGCCTTGGATTGCAAGTGACGGCTGAGGGTGTCGAACGTGCTTCGCAGCTCGGCGCTCTCCTCGTCGATCGCGGCGTCGAGGTTCAGGGCTTTCTCGTGTCGCGGCCGATCGCGGCATCGGCGGTGCCAGCGTTCGTGACCGAAGCGCGAGCGCACCTGGAGTATCTGCTCCTTACCGCTCCGCCTCCGGAGCAGGATATCGAGGCGAGCGCCACGCGCTTGAGAACGCTGCGCGCGCCGGCCGGGCGGCAGCTGCGCCCGCTCAAAGTGCCTTCCGAAGAATAACGACCTGCCGCGGTCGGATCAGAAATTCGCGCCCAGGGAAGTCTCCGCATCGGGAGGAGCGATGTGCGCGAGCCATACATCCGTGCGTTGCGGCTTGCCCTCCTGCAGCCAGTTGAACACGAGATTGTGCCAGAGGATGCGCTGCACGTACGAGCGCGTCTCGTTGTAGGGGATGTTCTCGATCCAGATGTCCGACTCGAGGGCGCGGCCCGGAAGCCAGCGGGCGGCGGCGTTCGGCCCGGCGTTGTAGGCCGCCAGGGCGACGATGGTCTGCCCCTGGAACCGGTCGATGAGCGTACGCAGGAGTGCGGCGCCGAGCGGGACGTTCACTTTCGGCTCATAGAGGTCATCGACACTCGGCCTGCGGCGCTTCCAGGCGCGCGCCGTTCGCCTCGCTGTCTCGGGCAGCAGTTGCAGCAGCCCGCGCGCGCCGGCCGGGGAAACTGCGTCCGCCTGATACAGGCTTTCCTGGCGCATGACGCTGTAAATGAGCTCCGGCGGCACTCGCGCCAGCTTGGAGGCCGCCCGAACCTCGCGATCGAACGGCGTCGGATAGAGCAGGGGATAGTCGTTGAAGAGGCTGAGCCTGGCGGCCGTCGCGATCACCTGGTAGTGCCATCCCCATTCGGCGGCCAGATGGACTGCCTGCGCTCGCGCGGGCTCAGGGAGTGTGTCGATCGCATACACCCACTCCGAATTTGCGAGCGAGCGCCAGCCCAGTAAGAACAGCTCCCGTGCGCGCACGACTGGCGGAAGCTGCCCGATCTGCGCGAGCTCCGTCGTATTGCGTACGACTGGTTGAGGATGTGGCGCGAGCGGCTGCCCCAGTCGGGCTGCGGCCATCACCGAATAGAAATTGTCGTCGATCAACACGGATTCGTACAACGAGCGGGCAAGCTCAGCGTCACCCGTTTGCTCCGCTGCGCGCGCAGCCCAGTAACGCCAGCGAGCCTGCGAGCGCTGCTCGCCCGACATGGCGGCGATCGAGCGGGACACCAGTGGCCAGTCCCCCGCCCATAAAGCGGCGCGCGCCTGCCATTCGAGGGCGTAATCGTCGAGATGGGCGGGCAGCACCTTCGAGAAGTAGTGCAAAGCTTCCGGGCGCCGGTCCCAGGCCAACGCGAATGCCAGCTCGAGCGCACAGCGGCTCGCTTGCTCGGGAGTGAGCCGCCGCGTGCGCACCAGCTTCTCGTAGCGCACCAAGGCGTCGTCCGGATCGCGGCGGGCCAGCCAAGTCCACCCCGCCAGGAGCGCCTCGTCCATCACGGGCTTCTCCGGTGCGGCGATGAGCTCGTCGATCTCGCGCCTCGGCCGCTCGAGGAGGTCCGCCCATTGCAGGAAGGGCTTCTGCCGATCTGGTGGAAGCTGGCGCGCGATCTGACGCGCGAAACCCAGGTTGCGCTCACCGAGCGCGAGCCTCACTCGCTGCTCGATGAGGGCCGGCGTCAATTGATTGCGGGCACGAAGCCACTCGAAAGCCTCCCTGCAATCGGGAACGCTGCGCGGAGTGAGCCATTGCTCGGCGATCTCGCGCTCGAGGCCCTCGACTCGCCCGAGCTCGATCCGCGCGGTGAAGCTGTGGCATTCGAGCGCGTCATCGGCTTCCTCGGCCCGGTAGTGCTCGAGAAACTTCGCCCATTGCTTGCGCTTCGCGAGGCTCGCGAGCCACGTGCGGCGCAGGCTCTTGCCCACCGGCTCGCGGTCGTAATAGGTGATGAACGTCTCTGCCCGCTCGTCCGCCGGGCCGAGCTCGCCGCTTGCTCCGGCGAGCGCGCGCTGAACTCTCGCCGCCTGCAGATACGGATAGAGCGGGTAGGTGCGCAGCTCCTCGCTGTCTGGTCGCTGCGGCTCACCTTTCTCGACCTGCGCATAGGCGCGTTCGAAGGCCCTTCGGGCTTCCTTGAACGGATCGTCGGCGGAAGAGGCGAACGTTGCGCCGATCGGCAGCAACACGAGGGCGAGCAAGCGGATGAGGGCGTGTAGTGGAAACATGTGCGGGAGAGTACCGGCAAGCGGCTCATTGAACCATCGTGGACGATCTCCGACAGCCTGTGATTGCGCATTCATCAGGAGCGTGCCACTTTTGCGTCATGAACGAGGCCTCCATCGAGCCGAGTGCGGTGACGTGGTTCGACTCGCCCGTGGGCCCGCTGATCGTGGCGGCAACGGATGAGGCGATTTGCGCGCTTCACTTCAGCGATCACGAATCGTTGGAGAGCGAGCTCGCAGCATGGCGCGCGCGTTGTCGAAGCCCTGCGCATGCACGCAGCGGCGAGCTCTTGCTGGAGTTGCGCCGGCAGGCCGAGGCGTACTTCAGCGGCGAGCTGCGCGAGTTCACTGTGCCTTTGGCGTACGAGGGCTCTGCGTTCCAAAAGCGCGTCTGGGACGCGCTGCGCGAGATCCCATACGGGCAGACGCGCTCGTACCTCGACATTGCGACGCGAATCGGCGATCCCAGCGCCACGCGCGCTGTGGGCGCGGCGAACGGCATGAACCCGCTCGCGATCGTCATCCCGTGTCACCGCGTCATCAACGAGGGCGGGCAGCTCGGCGGGTACGGAGGAGGGCTTTGGCGCAAGCGCATCCTCCTCGATCTCGAGCGGGGACAGGGCCGGCTCGATCTGTAGTCCCGTCAGGTTGAACGGCGCCTGAACACGAGGCGCGTTTTGCGCGCTTAACGACGAACAGCCGGCATGTCACCATGTCGCTAGGAGACCGGGCGCAGGGCGCGAGAACCCGTGGCCCGCTTGCCGGTCTCTATATAACAGTCGAGCCGGATTCTCCGGCCCCTGTTTGTTCGAGGGAACAAATGATGAAACCGACCAGATTTCTCGCCGCGGCGCTCGCTGCGCTCGCGGTGCTCATCGCGGGCTGCGCTACAACGCGCGGGCCGAACACCCGAGTCGACTACGACAAGAGCGTCGACTTCTCCGTCTATCGCACTTTCGGCTTCCCGAAAGAGACCGGCACCGATCGCGGCGGCTACTCGACGCTCGTGACGAGCTACTTCAAGAGCGCGGTCACCACCGCCATGGAGGCGCGCGGCTACAAGTATGCGGAAGAGCATCCAGATCTGCTCGTCAACTTCTTCATGAACACGCGCGAGCGCACGGAGATCCGCCCTGACCCGGCGTTCTGGGGCTACTACGGCTATCGCTACGGGCTGTACGACCCCTGGCCGATGTATGACCGGGATCGGACGGTGACTTACAAGGTGGGCACGATCAACCTGGACATCGTGGACGCCGAGAAGAAGCAGCTCATC
>DASVCI010000031.1:0-10294 GCA_036381695.1 Steroidobacteraceae bacterium | reverse complement strand
TGGGCACCACCCGGGCCCGATCCGGGCTCGCCGGCGCGAACACGCCGTGGTAGCGGATCTGATGCGCGCGGGGCTTCGGCACGAGTGCGGCAAGTCGCGCGATGAAATCCTCGGGCTCGAAAATGACGTGAGTGGTCCCATCGCGATACGGCGCGGTTTACCGTTCCCGCGATGCTCGCTTGACGGCGACGCTTGCTCAAGAGTGTACGTGTCCATCTGCCCTCCACGCGGACGCGTCCACAGTGCCCGCTTCACGGAGGGCAGCTAAACTGAAGCGTCGGACAACGGGAAGACGGCCTTCGCCGGACGCTTACGATGGATGGCAGGGCCCGCAGCCAAAACCGCTTTAACGGTCAGCGCGCGGGGACACTGTAAGTGGCTCAAATCGGACAGTCGCTATACGTCAGCGCTGGTCTCTTCTGGCAGGCGTTCTGGGCGCTTGCGTTCGGCTACGCGTTCTCGTCGCTGATCCAGGTTCTCGTCCCACGAGAGCTGATCGCCAAGTATCTCGGCCGCCCCGGTTTGAAGGAGACTGCCCTTGCGATGCTGTTGGGACCGGCCTCCTCTGCCTGCTCGTTTGCCGCCTTGTCGGCGGGTCGGGCGCTGTTTGCCAAGGGCGCCGCCCTCGTCCCCATGATGGCGTTCCTGTTCGGCTCCACGAATCTCGCACCTCCGGTCGCTGCGTTGGCTTGGATCTTCTTGGGATGGCAGTTCGCGCTCGCGCTCGTCCTCGGCTCCGTTGCCCATGTGGCCGTAATGTGGGTCGTCGTGCGTCTCACTTATCCCGCGAAGATGGTGGCGCGCGCGCAGCGCAGTGCAGAAAGGACGGGTGAGAGGCGCTCCGGCATGCACGGCGATCCTACTGAGGGGCTACCGAGGCACTGGCGCGAGAAGCTTCAGAGTACTGAGGCGAGGCGGCGTATCGGGATCACTTACCGGAGTGAGTGGAGGATGGTGTGGAAAGACCTCTTCTTCGGCTTCCTCGTCGCCGGAGTCGTCGCGACACTCGTGCCGGATGCCGTGTTTCGGGCGATCTTTCCCACCGAGCTTCCGCTGCTGCTGCTCGTACCGCTGCACGCGTTGCTGGGTCCGGCGCTCGCGATCCTTACCATCATCGGCTCGATGGGCAACGGCCCGCTCGCCGCGGTACTGTGGGAGAATGGCGTCTTGTTCTCGGGCATCATCGCGTTCCTTTACGCCGATTTCGTCGTGATCCCATCGTTAAGGATTAACGCGGCCTACTATGGCTGGCGCTTCGCGGCTTACCTTGCCGCGGTGTTCGCCGTCTCGGCCGTCGGCGCCGGCATTATCATGCATGCGCTGTTCTCGGCACTTGGGCTGATTCCCGAGGCGCAGGCCGGGCGTGTTCAGGAGCTGGCACAGTTCCAGATCGACTACGTGTTCTTCCTGAACATGGCGGCGCTCGCCGTTTCGGGCGTGCTCATCTGGCTTGGCCGGCGCCGTGAGGCCGTGGCAGAGCATGGTCGGGCACAGGAAACCACCGACTAGATAAGCACTGCAGAGTGTTCCCACTTACATGCAAGTCGATCAGGGCGTAGCCACCTAAATAGCACCCGGTTCGGACCTGCTCACAGATGGTTCAGAAGGCGCAAAAGCCGAGCATCCGCTCCTTCGGTCGCACGACGACCTGTTTATAGCGCATTGAGATGAAATGGATAGTCTGCACGGCACCCTTAGTGCGAGCGGCTGGTGCGAACCTCGATGAGTCGGAAAGAGGTTTGCACCATGACAAGAACGACTCGTTCCTCGAAGAGTCGGGTGGCCGATGTGCTGGAGTGGCGTCAACAGCCGAATCTTCGACACCTACATCAAGCGAACTGCGTGGCTTGCAATATCAGCGCGGGGACGAATGGCGCCTTTTTCTGTGGACGGAGTCCTTCGACGACGAAGACGGCGCTCGAACCGAGCGTAATCAAGGAGTGGGAGGAGATAACAGCGGGCTTCGAGTATGCTCCCACGGAATCGTTCGAGCTGCGCCTGGAGGCGTGCGTGGACACGTCGAACAATCGGACCTTCGTCGATTCAAACAGGCTGACGGCGCGAAACGATCAGGATTCCGCCGGGGTGGAGTTCGCTTACAAGTTCGTTCATGGAGGCCGCGTCAGCAGCTGAACGCCCATAATACGCCGCCTCGACATCACACGGCGTCACGGCCGGGCGAAAATCAGGATCCACCGCCACGATGTAGAACTGTTCGTTCGGCGTGATGAACGTCGTCCTTCGCCGGGGCTGCGGCCGAAATCCGAGCGCGCGCTGCTCAGGGGAACAGCCCGGCAGCAGCTCAGTCGCCGCCGAAGCGGCGGCGACCTGTACGAATCCGCGGCGATTCAGAAAACCGTGAACGGCATCGGCTGCATCCCGTGATATGCCCGGAACCGAGCAAGAAGCATGTCAAACCGTTGCGCTGCGTTCTCGGCATCCGGGGCATCCCCCGCGCTAGACACAACGCGCGTCCAACGCTCTTTCCGTTAAATCCTTGCCGCGCGCAGACGCAGGGCGTTGCTAACGACCGACAAAGAACTAAGGCTCATAGCCGCTGCGGCGATGATCGGGCTGAGCAGAAGGCCGAAGAACGGATACAGTACGCCGGCGGCAACTGGCACGCCGAGCGAATTGTAAACGAAAGCAAGAAACAGGTTCTGCCGAATGTTCCGCATGACGGTTCGGCTAAGGTGCCGGGCGCGTACGATGCCCTGAAGGTCTCCCTTTAGGAGCGTGACGGCTGCGCTCTGTATCGCCACATCCGTCCCGGTGCCCATGGCGATACCTACGTCGGCGGCGGCGAGCGCAGGCGCATCGTTCACGCCGTCTCCGGCCACCGCGACCACGCGGCCTTCGGACCTCAGCCGCTTGACGATGGAGTCTTTATCCTGAGGCAGGACATCGGCGTGGACTTCGCCGATGTCGAGCTCGCGCGCGACGGCTTCCGCCGTCGTCCGATTATCACCCGTCACCATGACGATTCGCAGGCCGACGGCGCGCAAGTCCCGGAGCGCCGGGGGCGTGCTCTTCTTGATCGGATCCGCTACGCCGATGAGCCCGACGAGTCGATCATCGAGGGCGAGGAACATCACTGTCTGCCCTTCGCGTCGAAGCGCTTCGATCCGCTCATCGGCCGGGCTGATCTCGACTCCACGAGCTTGCATCAGGCGCAGGTTACCGAGCGCGGCCCGCCGGCCATCGATCGTACCCATGACGCCCATGCCGGTCGGTGCGTCGAAATCGGAGACCTCGCCGAGTGCCAGTCCCCTCTCCTTCGCGGAATCGATGATCGCCGCCGCCAACGGATGTTCGCTTGCCCGTTCCAGGGTCGCGGCCAAACGCAAGACTTCGCTCTCACGGAGGTCGTCCATCGGGTGGATGCCGACCACGCTAGGCATGCCCTCCGTCAATGTGCCGGTCTTGTCGATCACCAGCGTGTCGACCTTCTCGAAGCGCTCGAGGGCTTCGGCGCTCTTGATCAGCACTCCGGCTTGCGCGCCGCGCCCGACACCGACCTGAATCGACATCGGCGTCGCCAGCCCGAGCGCACAGGGGCACGCAATGATCAGCACGGCGACGGCGGCGACGAGCGCATGCGCCAGCGCCGGCGGCGGCCCCCAGAGCGCCCATCCGACGAATGCCAGGACCGCGATCGCGATGACCGCCGGGACGAAGTAGCTCGCGACGATGTCCGCCAGGCGCTGGATCGGCGCACGCGAGCGCTGCGCTTCGGCCACCAACTGAACGATCTGCGCCAGCATGGTCTCGCTGCCAACGTGCTCTGCCCGCATCACGAAGCTGCCGGTGCCGTTGATCGTACCGCCGATCACTTTGCTGCCCGGCGTTTTCTCGACCGGCATCGGCTCGCCGGTCACCATCGATTCGTCGACAAAGCTCCGTCCCTCGATCACTTCACCGTCGACGGGCACTTTATCCCCGGGACGCACACGCAGCCGGTCCCCTGAGTGAACTCGGTCGAGAGACACTTCCTCCTCGTCACCGGTATCCGTCACCCGCCGCGCGGATTGCGGTGCCAAGTCGAGCAGCGCACGGAGCGCTCCGCCCGTGCGCTCGCGCGCGCGAAGCTCGAGCACCTGACCGAGCAGCACCAGAACGACGATGACGGCGGCCACCTCGAAGTACACCCCGACCTGGCCCGCGGCATCCCGAAACGCCGCCGGAAAGATGCCGGGTGCCAAGGTGGCGACGACGCTGTAGGCATACGCCGCACCGACGCCGACGCCGATCAGCGTGAACATGTTGAGGTTGCGGGTGACGACCGACTTCCAGGCACGTTGAAAAAACGGCCATCCCGACCATAGAACCACTGGCGTGGCGAACGCGAGTTCGAGCCATCGGGAAATCTGGACCGGAATCGCTCGCTCCAACGCGGGACCGGCGCCCGGGAGATACATCGCCATCGCGAGAATGAGCACCGGTACCGTCAACACCGCGCCGATCCAGAACCGCCGAGTCATATCGACGAGCTCGGGGTTTTCCTCCTGAACGGCAGCGGCAATCGGCTCGAGTGCCATCCCGCACTTCGGACACTCCCCCGGCTCGTCTTGCACCACCTCTGGGTGCATTGGGCAGGTGTACTGCACGGAGGGTTTGTTGAGCACGGGCGAGGCCGGTTCCAATGCCATGCCGCACTTCGGGCAAGCCTCGGGCGCACTGCTCTCCACGCCCGGACACATTGGGCAAACGTACTTGCCCTGTTGAACGACGCCCTGAGTAGTGGGATGGTCGCGGTGGACCGCGCAAGGCGACGCGCCACCATTGCGCATTTGTGGTCTAGGCATCCTTATGCTCCGCTCTCGTCGGCCCCGCCTCTCCGAATTCGTCGATCCCGGAAGGGGGGTGCGGCGCTACCGCCCGGCGCCGTTTCCGACGGCCGCACTCGCGCCCGGCCGGCGCCGATGGCCTTCGGCTGTCTCGCCGTCTTCAAGCTCCTCTAGTATCGGGCAGCTCGGACGGTCGTCGCCCTGGCACCGCTCGACCAAGCGCGCGAGGGTCGCGCGCATCGTTTCGAGTTCCTGAATCTTTCGCTCGAGCACGTCGAGATGTCTTTGTGCGATTGCCTTGACCCTCGCGCTGCTCCGCCTCTTGTTGCGCCATAGGCTCAGCAGCTCGCCGATTTCTTCGACGGAAAACCCAAGGCCGCGCGCGTGCTTCACAAACCTGAGCGTATGCACGTCGGCTTCCGAATACTCACGATAGCCGTTCGCCTGACGGCGGCTCGATGGTATCAGTCCGATGCTCTCGTAATAGCGAATTGTCTTCGCATGCACTCCGGATCGTTGCGCTGCCGTGCCAATATTCACTCCTGCCTCCTGCCGATACTTGATCGTCGACTTGTGCTGAATCGGCGAACGGCCCGGCCGAACGCAGGGAGTTCGGCCGGGCTTCTCACACCACTATCCCTCATCGCCTTCGGCCGGTGCTTCTGCGCGCTCCTGCTGCATCTGTGCCATCATGTCGTTGCACATCGCCATCATGCGATCCATCCTCTCCATCATCTCGTTCATACGACCCATCATGGTCATCATGTTCGTCGGCTGGCCCTCATCGGCCGTCTCGCCTTGCTGGCTCTCCGACTCAGCCCTCTCCGATTGAGCGAAGGAGACCGCACCTCCGGACAGAGCCGCCAGCGCGGCGGTCGTCACCATCAACTTCGTTAAATTGCTACGCATCGTCCGTACCTCCTTTCCAGTCAAGCACTTCGTTCATGCAGAACCCATGCCATTTGTACGCGCGCGGTAATCGCGGTGATTGTGCTACCGCGGGCGTCTCAGCGACTTGTAGCATCTTCCGCGCCCTTGGACGAACAAGACTCGCCCCGCCCCTTACATAGGCTGAGCGCACACATCACCGCGCACGGCGCGAGCGCGAGCAGCAGCGGCGCCATGCCGACGGCGACGAGCCAACTCCAATTGAAAGCCGCCGCAGCGATAAAGACAGCTACGGCTGCGAGCACGAGCACGCCCCGCTTGCCTACTCGGCCGCGGATGCGACTGATCAACCCATCTCCGGACGACGCGTCGCGCGGCTCTGCACTCTCAATTCGGGCAGTCATCTGAACTCCACTCCTCTTAAAGCTCCAATCCAGGATAGACGTTCCAGTCGTTGGAATGTCAAGCTTTCGACCCGCCAATGCTTCTTAAGTTGCACTGCTGGGCCTCATAGCGGCTGCTCGACCTCGTACTCGACTGCACATCCTGGCGGGTCCGCCTATCGCCTACTCGACGGCATACACCTTGAGCGGTTCGCCTGAGATTTCATAAATCGTGAAAGGCCCGCGCTTCAGCCCGGCCATCCCCGGCGAGCCGAGAGGCATGCCGGGTAGCGATATACCCTCGATCGTCGGGCGCTCCGTCAGCAGCTTGTTCAGCGGACCAAGCGGCACATGACCTTCGATCACGTAGCCGTCGATTAACATCGTGTGGCAGCCCTGCAGAGCCGCCGGCACGCCGTGCTTCGCCTTGATGAGCGAGAGATCGTGGGTCGGCGTGACCGTGATCTCGAAGCCATGCGGCCGAAGATAGTCGGCGTAGGCATCGCAGCACGTGCATTGGGGATTTTTGTACAGGGTCGCGGTTCGGGTCGCCTCGTCGGCCCTGGCGTGACCCGACACGATGACGCCGAACGTGACCAGAACGAGTGTCAATTGAATCAAGCGCATGTTGGTCCTCCTTGTGTTCCCTCGATTAGCTCACGCGGATCACGCCCATCATTCCCGCCGCTTGATGCTCGAGAATGTGGCAATGGAACATCCAGTCGCCCGGATTGTCGGCAACGAACGCGATCTCGACGCGTTCGCGGGGCGCCATCATTACGGTGTCCTGCCACTCTCGATAAGGAGTCGGCAGACCATTGCGGCTCAGCACCCGGAACGAATGGCCGTGCAGGTGGATCGGGTGATGCCAAGCCGTGTCGTTGTGCAGCGCGAGGACGTAGGATCGCCCGCGCGCAAGGGCCAGCATCGGGTCCATCACATGGCCCTCGGCGCTCACGCCGTTGATGGTCCAAACGCCGCCATGGCGTATGGCGCGCATCATTCCGCCCATTCCGCGCCTTCCCATCATGCCGCTGCCCATCATTCCGCTCATCATGCCGCCTCCGAACGCCACGTCATGGCGGATGGCAGCGGCAAGATCAGGCTCGGCGAGCGGGTTGTCCGTGAGCCTGATCGGCGCATCGAGCGGGTGCTCGCGCAATGGCGTGTCAGCGTAGGCGAAGTCGAGCAGGCGGTACTCGAGATCGCGATAAAATCGGTCGATCACGTGGAAACGAGCGGCGGGCGAGCCGATCATGTCGATCACGAGGTCGATTCGCATCGCCGGACCGAGGACGACGCGATCGCCTTCAGGTGTGTGCGGCTCGACCGGCTGCCCATCGAGGGCAACGACCTGCGGTCGATGGCCCTCGAACTCGAGTCCGAAAATCCTCGCGTTCGCGGCATTGATCAGGCGCAAGCGCACCCGTTCGCCGGCGCGCACGGCGAAGGTCTCCGGCAGCTGTCCGTTGACGGTCACCGTATTCCCGACGCGGCCGGACATGCCGGTGTCCATCATGTTGCCGAAGTCGTCGCTGATCGATGCGTCTTCACGGAGGCGCCAGTCGTCGAGCACCCACGTGACATCGCGATCGACCTGGATCGGCTCTTGCTCCTCGATGATCAACGCACCATAAAGACCACGGCCGACCTGCTCGAAGCTGCGCTGGTGGGGGTGGTACCAGAAGGTGCCTGCATCGACGGCGTCGAACTCGTAAAGGAAGGTTTCGCCGGGGGCGATTGGTCTTTGCGTCAAGTGCGGGACGCCGTCCATCGGATTCGGCACGCGCACGCCGTGGCAGTGAACGGTTGTCTCCTCGTCAAGCCGGTTCTCCACCGCGACGCGCACCCGCGCACCCTGGGGCACCCTTATCGGGGGACCCGGCACCCGACCGTTATAGGACCAAACCGACGTCTCGCGGCGGCCCTCTATGAGCGGCACGCGTGCGGGAGCGGCAGTGAGCCTTTGAATCCGGCCGGCGTCGGCGAGCGCCGACCATGGACGAGCGAGCGCCGCCAGCGCGATGCTGCTGCCGCCGGCGAGCACGGCACGGCGCGATAACATCGGTTTCAGCTCCATGCTTCAATCGACCTCCTTTTCACCTGACCAGTCTCCACGGGCACGATCGCAACCGTAGACCTTCCAGCGACTGGAATGTCAAGACCTCTCGCAACGCGGCGCTCAGTGACTGTAGTATTGTTATTCACATCGGGCGCCGGCGCGGTCGTACGCGCCAGCGGAAAGCATGGCTAAGCTGGAGGACGGGCATCGATCGACGACGGAGAGTTTCCTGTAAGGGCACCGGGAACTTCTTGTTCCGGTGGTTGCACTAAGGGGGAGCTTGTTCCACAGCCGTTCCCGAGTTAGCATTCCATCGTGGTCAAAGTCGTCCTCTTAGCACTTCTCGCCTTCGCTGGCCCACTCCAGGCCCAGCTGATCTACGCCTGTAGCGCAGAGGACGGCATGGAAGGCATGGTCGGCAGCTGCTGCTATGACCAGGACGGCCAGCTCTCACCCGACTGCGACACGGACGCCGCTACAGGCACCTCGCCGTGCATGGAACTCGGCGTCACTGACGAAGTAGACCAGTCGGCGCGCAGCCAGCCGCCGACGGAGCGGGATCACAGCTGTGACCCGCCGCCGGCTACCGGCCCGCCTCTCGCAGGCCCGCTTCCCGCTCCTACCTGGCAGCTCGCTCAACACACTGTCCCCACCGCCGTTCCTCACGGCATCGGCACCGCCACCTATCTGCTGACGCAGCGACTGCGCCTCTAAGTCGACCTCCGCGAATCGGCTGACCGCGCCGGATGAATCCGCGCGCGAGAACCGTACCGTCGTGCATTCGGCTCCGGCCGGATCCTGATCAATTCGCTAAGGAGGTCGCATAGTGCGTCCCACCCCTTTTGGCAAGGCCGCCGCGTTTGCGGCGCCTGCTCTTTCGGCCCTCGGCTGGCTCATCCTTGCAGCCCCGGCGTGGGCTCAGGATGACGATCCGACGTTCAGCTTGAATGAGCCGCTGAGCTTGGACGAGCCGCTGACGGCCGACGCCCTTGTCGCCTGGGTGCTGCGTGAGAATCGAGGCCTCGATGCGGCCGAAGCCGCGGCGCAGGCCGCTGCATACCGCATCGAGCCCGCCGGTTCCCTCGACGACCCGATGCTGAATGTCGGCGCGGCGCCGCGCTCATCCGAGCAGAACATCGACTTCAGCCAGCGCCTCCCGTGGCCCGGCACGCTGAAGGCGCGCGAAGCGGCCGCGCGCTACGAGGCAACCGCCGCGGACTTCAACGTTGGCGTCGAACGCCTCACGCTCGCCTCGGCGGCCAAATCGGCTTACGCCGAATGGTACTTCGCCGCTCGAGGCCTCGAGATCCTTCACCAGGTTCAAGCCTTGGTGGAGGAGCTGATCGCGACGGCCGAGACGCGTTACGCCGCCGGCCGAGCACTGCAGCAGGACGTGTTGCAGGCGGAGGTCGAACGCGCCGAGCTCGAGACTCAGGAGCTCCGGCTGCTGCGTGAGCAGGCTGCGGCACGGGCCCGCATCAATGGATTGTTGAACCGCCCACCTGATGCGCCTTTACCGCCGGCGGAGGCCATTTCAACCGACCTGCCCGCGCTCGACGCCGAAGCCCTCGAGGGTCTCGCGCTGAGTCGGCATCCGGAGCTGCGGCGGCTGGATGCGGAGATCGCCGCCGCGGAAAGCCGCGTCACTGTGGCACGAAAGGCGTTCTTCCCGGACTTCCAGATCCGCGCAGGCTACAACACGCTCTGGGAGGACCCTGAGAAGCGCGCGCAGTTCGGTATCTCGATCAACATCCCGTTCGATCGAGGCAAGCGACAGGCGGAGCTCGATCGCACGCAAGCCGAGCGGCGTCGCGCAGAGTCGACGCTCACGAACGAGCGCGCCCAGCTACTGGCGGACGTCGCGCGCGCGAGAGCCGAGGTCGTCGAAGCCGTCCAGACGATCGAGGTCTACGAGGAGCAGCTCCTGCCGCTCGCGAGCGAGTACCTCCAGGCGGCGATCGCCGACTACCAGAGCGGCACGGGCGCGTTCTTGAACGTGATCACCGCGGAGCAGCGGCGGTTGAAAACCGAGCTCGCGTTGGAACGAACGCGAGCGGATTACTTGCGGCGAGTGGCCGAGTTGGAGTTGTTGACGGGGGGCCCGCTCGACGCGTTGGCGCCCCAAAGTCGAGGAGACGAAGAATGAGCCTTTCGAAGACGTTGATCGGAACGGC
>DASVCI010000030.1:0-15006 GCA_036381695.1 Steroidobacteraceae bacterium | reverse complement strand
CGCAATCTATCGCAATACGACGACAATCCGGGAAGTACTAGGCTAAGCTAGCTTCGATTGTAGCGGTCAAGGCCTGACTGGACACACGGTTGCACTAATTCACGTGTTTCAGGCCGCTTGTTTCTCCATAGCCGCGTAGTGACGACCGAGGAGTCGCGGCGAGGCCGTTGATCGCGAGGCGATCGGCTAAGCCGTCATTGATCATATCCGTAGAACGGGCGGCTATGATGTAACCGGGAGTCGACTCAAGTCATGCTGATTATTCGCCGTGGATCGACATGGATTGTCACGAGACTTTGCTCCAAGTGTGAGCTCCGCAGATTCGCGTGAGAACCGAAGAAGTGCGGACTACGCTGGGGAACTTCGGCCGTCTGCTGTTCATGTTCGCCTGCCTTCGCGGTCTCGAAGCCGCCGCCAACATAGTCGGAGTCTCGATCTTCGGCGCGGCCCAACGTACGTTCGAAGGCGGATCCGGAACCCAGGCGCTCGTCTCCCTACTTCGCGCCAGCACATACGTGCTCGAGTACTATTACATCGCTTTCGGCTATTTGATTTTCAGTGCCCTGGCGTTCTCGCTTTGCTGGCTGGCGGGAGCGTTTGCGAGCCTTCCACGTGAACAACATCGTGATCAGTACGCTCATTGCGGGCGTAAGCAGCGTTCTCAACTTTGTGACGCCTGTGCCGTATTACCTTTGCGTCGACGGCGGCCATGCTTATCTGTGCCCTTCCACAAATTCCCTCTGTTCTGGCGCAGTCACGTTTTGGGCTACCGGAGTTGCTGCTCGTTATCAGCTACTTCGTAAGACACATGCTTCTGGTGTACGCATGGCACCCAAGCGCCGGTGTAGATGCACACCGACCCTCGCATCCGTAAGATGCGTCGAAGGACTACCACTGGCACTCGAACGTGGCAGGCTGTAGAACGCGCGCTTTGTGCCTCGATGCTGCTGAGGGTTGGGAGCGCTCAGGCGTCTTAGCTGCGTCGGTAACCATGAACCGCGCTTGAAGAAGGGCTTTGCCCGTGGGGAATGACACCTGGTCTTCGCGTATAGCGTTCTATTTCGTCTCGATCGGAGCGGCCGTCGGGCTCGGCACTGTCTGGCGCTTCCCCTATCTGGCGGGTCAGTACGGCGGGGGGTTCATCCTGATCTTCATCCTGGTCTGCGTGATGATCACCACCCCGATTCTCGCGGCCGAGTTCGTGCTCGGGCGGCGCGGTCGAGGTAGCCCGCCCGCCGCCTCTCACGCTGTCGCGACGTCAGCGGGACTGTCGCCCGCCTGGTCCACCATCGGGTGGCTCGGCACGATGGCGATGTTCCTGATCATGACGTACTACAGCGTCATCGGCGGGTGGGTCCTCGCGTACATCATGAACTTCGCGCGGGGGAATCTGGCGGACCTCAACGCTGTGGAGATCGGGCGGCGTTTCGAGGCCTTGCTCGCGGATCCATGGGGATTGGCGTTCTGGCACACGCTCTTCATGGCGATCACAGCCGGCGTATCCGCGGCCGGGCTCGAGCGCGGCATCGAGCTGGCGAACAAGATCATGATCCCGGGCCTGTTCGCCCTGCTCATCGCGCTGGTCGGATATTCCATCGTGGTCGGCGACTTCGAGCGCGCCCTGCCCTTCCTGCTGCGGGCGGACTGGGCGAGCCTGGACGCGAGTCTCGTCATCTCCGCCATCGGGCAGGCGTTCTACGCGACCGGCGTGGGAATGGGAATCATGATGGCCTACGGCAGCTACGTGCCGCGGGAAGTGTCGCTTCTGCGCTCCGGCGCGGTGATCAGCTCCTCGATCATCATTGCCTCGGTGCTCGCGAGCCTGGTCATTTTCCCGCTCGCGTTCCGCTATGGAGTCGATCCAGCACAGGGTCCGCAGCTCGCCTTCGTCGTGCTGCCGACGATCTTCAGCGACATGCCGGGTGGGCAGATCGCCGGCTTTGCGTTCTTCGTGCTGCTCGCCTTCGCTGCATTGAGCTCAGCCGTCGCGGGCCTCGAGCCTTCTGCGGGCGTGCTGCGCGAGCGATTCGGCTGGTCGCGCCGATCGGCGGTATTCGTGACCGGCGCAAGCATGTGGCTGGCGGGACTGGCCGTGGTGCTCTCCTTCAATCACTGGAAGGACGTGCGTCCGCTGGCCGGTTTCGCGTACCTGTCAGATCGAGGCATTTTCGATCTGCTCGACTACACCTCGGCCAACATCCTGCTGCCGGTCGGCGCACTCTTGACTTGCCTGCTCGTGGCCTGGCGCTTACCCGTCGCGTTCTTGCGCGAGGAGCTGGGCCTGTCCGAGCGAAGGATGCAGCTCTATCGCGCGATCCTGGGTGTGCTCTGCCCGCTTGCGATTGTCGCGATCTTCATCGCGAGCCTCTGAGGCGCGAGCGAGTCATCGGCTCTTGCGCCGCCCCGACGCTTCGCGCGCAACGCTCGATCTGGAAGATTCCCGGCGGCCGGCGCGCTTGGTCGCGTGGCGGGATCGGCCGGCCGGCTGATCATTCGTCGACCTCCCCGGGCCGCGCTCGAACGAGCGCAGCACGTCTTGCAGATTGGCGCCGGGCTCATGGCCCATGAGGACCTTGTAGTAGTAGGGAACGAGGCGCAAGCGATCTGAATGCTTCTCCCGCAGCGCGAGCGCGTGATAGCCGACCTGGTGGAAATAGACGACGCGGGCCCGGACCAGCCGCTCGTTCTCATCGTATGTCTCGGGATCGAAGAGGAGCGTGAGGAGATTGATCCATTCGTTGTCCACACGATGCATCAGCTCCTCGACTCGCTCATCGTCGCGAGCCCAGGTGCGGATCGCCATGCCGAAGGCGGGCGAGTCGATCCCCTCCCCGATCCACAGCTCGATGAGCTCGGTCAGATCGGGCCTGGAGCTTGCCCAGCGCGCGCGGATGTTGGCCATCGCCGCGTAGTTGGCGGCTTCCCAGTCGTGCAGCAGCGCCTGGAGGAGGTCCTCCCGGTCGGTGAAGTGCCAATAAAAGCTTCCCCGCGTGGTGCTGAGATCCTGCGCGAGGCGGTCCACTTTGACGCTGTCCACGCCGGACTTGACGAGCACCCTGCGCGCCGCGGCAATCCAATCTTCACGGGTCTTGCGCCTTGCAAGCGGTGCGCTTTGGTCCGAAATCTTTTTCACTTAGTGACTGCGAGTCCGCAACAGGCTTCCTGCCGCGCATACTAGCGCAATTTCGGGTCGCCGCTTCCGCAGACGACCCGAGAGCTCGGCTCGAGCAATCCAACTACTGCGCACCGGCCCTGCGCAGGGCCGCCATCGCCTGGCTCACGTGCTTCTCGACCATGCTCACGGATATTCCCATCCGGTCAGCGATCTCGGAGTGCGAGCAGGCCTCGAGCCGGTAGAGCAGGAAGGCTTGCCGCGTACTCGGCCGAAGCTGCGCGATCGTCTGCGCCATGGCGGCGAGCGTTTGCAGCGATTCGACGACGCTCGAAGGCTCGCCTTCGCACCCATCGGAAAGCTGTATGTCGCTTACGGGCACGGCGTTTCGCATCATCCGCGTGTAAGTGCGGCGACTGCGATCCTTCACCAGGTTGCAGGCCATCTTGAAGGCGAAAGCCTTGAGGCTCCGGATCTCGCTGCGCCCGCCCATGCGCCACAGGCGCAGGAAGATCTCCTGCACGAGATCGTCGGCATCATCCAGCGAGCGCGTCTGCTGCGCGAGGAATGCGCGCAGAGGCGCTCCCAGCCCGTAAAACACCTCGGCCATCTGCCGCCTGCTTGCGCCGGCTTCCATGCCGAGCTCGTGCATTCTCTCCGACGCAACCGCCATGGCACCCCCGATCGATTCGCCGGTCCAGCAGCCTCGACTCTGTCTCTTCCATACAGTTTTGTATGGTTTGCCCGAGCATACACCTCTGTACGGTTTCCGTACATATCTGTATGGAAAACCACGGGTGCAGCGTGCCGCGGCGCAAAAGAGGGCCGCGGCGCACCGCTCAAGGGGTCCCAAGAGGTCTCAGGGGGTGTTGACGGGGAAACTCGAAGGAGCGGCCGTCAAGAGCGCAGCACTACGGTGCGATTACCGGTGATGAAGATCCGGTGCTCCGCATGCCAGCGCACCGCGTTGTTGAGCACGACCGCCTCGAGATCATGGCCGATCTCGATCAGATCGGCGGGCAGCATCGTGTGGTCCACGCGATGGACGTTCTGCTCGATGATCGGCCCTTCGTCGAGGTCCGCGGTTACGTAGTGCGCCGTCGCGCCGATGATTTTCACGCCCCGCTCGTAGGCCTGGTGATAGGGCCTCGCCCCTTTGAAGCCGGGCAGGAAGGAGTGGTGGATGTTGATGCAACGGCCCGCGAGCACGCGGCAGGTCTCGTCGGAGAGGATCTGCATGTATCTGGCGAGGACCAGCAACTCCGAGCCGGTGGATTCGAACAGCTCGAGGATGCGTGCTTCCTGACGCGCCTTGCCATCGGGTTCGATCGGAAAGTGGTGGAACGGCAGGCCGTACCACTCGACCAGCCGCGCGTGAGTGTCATGGTTCGAGACCACGCCCGCAATGTCGATCGGCAGCGTGCCGATGCTCCAGCGGTGCAGGAGGCTGTTGAGACAGTGGCCCTGCTTCGACACCGCGATCAGCACCTTGCAACGCTGCTCGGCCGGATACAGTGCCCAATCCATATCGTACTGCTGCGCGACGGTGGCGAACTCATCTCGCAGCGTCGCTATCCCGGGCAGCGTCTCGCCCTCGAACGTGGTGCGCATGAACGAGCGGTTGGAGAAGGCGTCGACGAAATGCGCCGCCTCGGCGATGGAACCTGAGCGTTGCGCGATGAAAGTCGAAACGGCAGCCACGATTCCGGTACGGTCCGGGCACGAGAGCGTCAGGATGAACTGCGGCATTGAATGTCGGTCAGCAAAGGATCACTTTGGGCGTGAGCGAACCAGCGATCGAGGTGATAGCGATAGCTGCGGTCGTAATACAGGTCGAATGCATCCTCCGCCAGCCGATGAGCGATGATCGGAATGGATGCGAAACGGGTGCGCACGCACTGCTCGGACCACTGCACGCCCGAACCCATCCGCAGCAATGCCAATGCGGACGGGCCGCTGACGTGCGCGCAAGCAAGCGAGGCGGAAACATCGACGGCATAGTGCAAAAACTTCCCGAGCTCGTTCGCGCAATGAGCAATCAACGCATCCGCCGACACTCGATCGCTGATGAGCAGCCATTGATCGGGCCCGAGCCACAATGACGTCGCCTCGTTCACGGACTGTGCTCGCAGCGCTTCGGCGAGCGCGCCGCGCGGGATGGCTGCGACGGCCGACATCGAGACGCGAACGCGCACTTTCACGCGCCCGGGGTGGGCATCCAGATCGATCCCGGCCTCACGCATTCATCCGCTCTCCCTGAGGATCGAAAAAGGCCGGCTTGACGACCCGCGCCTGCACGGTCCGGCCCTCGTCGAAGATGGTGACGACATCGTCGAGCCGGGCATGCCCCCGCTCGAGCAGCGCGAGGCCGACGGAGCGATCGAGCGTCGGGCTGAACGCCGCCGAGGTGACGAAGCCTTCACTGCGCATGCCGCCGCCCGAGCGCGTGACGATATGCGCTCCCGGCACGAGCCTATCGGCTCGAGACAGCGGCTCGAGGCCGATCAACTGCCGCCGTTCCTGGCTGCGATCGTGCGGGCGCAGGAGCGAGCGCCGGCCGATGAAGTCGCCGACCTTGTTGTCGACGATGCGGGCAAAGCCCAAGTCGAGCGGATTGGTCGTGCCGTCGGTGTCTGTCCCCACGTGCAGGAAGCCCTTTTCCAGCCGGAGGGTCAGCCACGCCTCGACGCCGATCGGCGCGATTCCGAGCTTCGCGCCGCGCTCCATGAGCTCCTCCCACAAAGCTCGAGCTTCATTGGCGGGAACACTGATCTCGTAGCTCAACTCGCCCGTGAAGCTGACGCGCTGCACGCGAGCGGGCCTGCCGGCGAGCTCACCGCTACGGAAGCTCATATGAGGAAAGGCCGATGGGGAGAAATCGATATCGCTCGACATCTCTTGCAGGAGCGTGCGGGCTCGAGGGCCCGCCAGCGTCAAAACAGCCCACTGCGTGGTCACGGGCATGAGGACGACGTCCAGGTCCGGCCACTCGCACTGGTGCCACTCCTCGAGCCAGCCAGTCACCCGATCAGCGTTCGCAGCGGTGGTGCTGACGAGGAAATGTCCAGGCGAGAGGCAGGCGAAGATGCCGTCGTCCATGACGATGCCGTTCTCGGTCAGCATCAGGCCGTAACGAGCCTTCCCCGGCTGCAGCGAGAGCACGTTATTGATGTAGAAACGGTGCAGGAACTGCGCAGCGTCTCGCCCCCGCACTTCGATCTTGCCGAGCGGCGAGCCTTCGAACAGGCCCACCGCGCTTCGAACCGTCCGCACTTCCCGGATGATCGCCTGCTCCCGGCTTTCGCCCTGTTGCAAATAGCAAGCGGGACGCTTCCAGGGGCCGTAATCCTCCATTTGCGCCGCATGGCGCACATGCCAGTCGTGCACCGGCATGTGACGCACCGGCGCATACAGGTCGCCTTGTTGCCCGCCGGCGATCGCGCCGAAGGTCACCGGCATGAACTGGGGCCTGAACGTGGTGGTGCCGAGCGCGGCGATCTCGCGTCCAGTGAGCTCGGACAGGATTGCGAGCGCATTGAGATTGCTCGTCTTGCCCTGGTCCACGGCCATGCCGGTTGTCGTATAGCGCTTCAGGTGCTCGACCGACGTGTAGTTCTCGCGCACCGCGATCTCGATATCGGCCCTCGTCACATCGTGGAGCAAATCCACCCATTGCCGTGCGCTCGCTCCTTCCGGCGCGCAACGGATCTCGCGGATCCCGTGCGTTTCCATCCGGTACTCGCCGGGCGCTACGCGGGTTTGCGCGCGACCTGGAGGTGTTTCGCTTGCAGCATCACGCGCTGCATCGCGTCCCGCTCGAGCCGCGCTCTCGAGGACTCGATCGAGCGCGAACTCCCCGTTGACGGCGCCCGCGACACGCACGCGCTGGCGGCAACTCTCCGGAACCAGGCACGCGAGCGAAGGCTCGTACCGAACCTTGCCTCCCGCCTGCGAATACAGATGCACCGTCGGGTTCCATCCGGACGAGACCGCGACCGCATCGCAAGCGATCCACTGGCGAGGCTTCTGGAAAGCACGACCATCGGCTGTCAGCTCTCGCACGGCCACGCCGCTCACGAGCGCCGACCCTCGCGTGTCGATGATCATCGACGAGCGGTGCACTTTGAGCTGTCGCCGCTCGATCGCCTCTTCCACTCGAGCTCCCGCGCGCGGCCGTGCATCTACGATCGCAGCGACACGTATGCCTGCATCATGCAGATCGAATGCCGTGCGATACGCATCGTCGTTGTTGGTCGCAATGACGACATTGCGGCCGACAGCAACGCCGTAACGATTGAGGTAAGCGCGCGCCGCGCCCGCAAGCAAGATGCCGGGGCGGTCGTTACGCGGGAATACGAGCGGCTGCTCGATCGCTCCCGTTGCGAGCACGACCTCGCGCGCCCTGATGATCCAGAACCGCTCCGCCCTGCCTTCGGCGCGATCCGCGTGCCTCAGATCGAGCGCCGTCAGGACATTGCGATCGTAGTAGCCCGCTGCGAGCGTACGCTTCATGATGCTCACGCGCCCGGACCGGTTCAGCTCGTCTACCGCTGCCTGGATCCAGTCCGCGGCGGCCTGCCCCTCGATCTCGAGCCTTTCGCACAGCGCCCGTCCGCCGAGCTCTGTGTCCTGCTCTAGCACGACGACATTTGCGCCTGCGCGCGCCGCCGCTCGAGCGGCACAAAGCCCGGCCACTCCGCCGCCGACGACCAGCACGTCGCAATGCAGGTGATGTCGGAAGTACTGCGTCCGATCCTCACCCGAAGGCAGCGTGCCGAGGCCGGCGAGACGACGAATGATCCCTTCGTAGGCGCTCCAGCCCGGCCACATGAACGTCTTGTTGTAGAAACCGGCCGGGAACAGCGAATGGACCCCGTCGACCAGGCGGCCCAGGTCGAAGTCGACACTCGGGAAGCAGTTCTCGCTCGTGACGACCATGCCTTCGACCAGCGGCTGCATCGTCGCTCGCACGAGCGGAACGGCGCAGCCATCGATCTCCACGCGCAGCAGCGCGTTCGGCTCCTCGAATCCGGCCGAAAAAACGCCGCGTGGCCGGTGGTACTTGAAGCTGCGCGATACGACGGTGATCCCTTGGGCAAGCAGCGCCGAGGCCAGCGTGTCGCCCGCATAGCCAGTGAGCGGACGCCCGTTGAATACGAACGGCACGGCGCGTGTGCGCTCGATTCGTCCGCCTTGCGCAAGCCGGAAAGGTCCCGATCGGCTCACCGACGGCCTCCTCGCAGCGTGCCGGCTTGCGCCGGTGAGACTGGATTCTCGTCGTTGCCCGGCTCGGCCTCGGTCAATCGAGGCTTCGCCGCTCCCATCGGGTAGGCAGCCAGCACTTCGTGAGTCACCGTGTCGCGCACCAGATTGAACCAGCGCCCGCAGCCGTATGAGTGCAACCAGCGCTCGTAGTGAAGGCCTTTGGGATTGGTCCGGTTGAACAGGTAATCGGCCCAGCGCGCATCGTCGACTTCCAGGCCTGGGCGCGTGATGTGCGACTCGCCGCCGAAGCGAAACTCTTCTTCGTCGCGCACCCCGCAGTAGGGACAGGGAATCCGCAGCATCAGTGCGCCACTCCTGCCGCCGCGCCTTCGTCGATCAACGCACCTCGCGGGAAGCGATCGAGACCGAAGGCGCGAATCAATGGATGCGACTGCCCGGTCGCAACCGTATAAGCCATCGTGTCTCCGCCCGCCGGGATCGCCTTGTAGCCGCCCGTTCCCCAGCCGCAATTGATGTACAAACCCTCTATCGGCGTCGGGCCCATGATCGGCGTGGTGTCGGGCGTGATGTCGACTATGCCGGCCCACTGACGCATGAGGCGAAGCCTGCGGAACACCGGAAACAGCTCGAGCAAAGCCGAGACATTATTCTGAAGAACCGGCAGCCCGCCTCGTTGCGCATAGCTCGTGTAGACATCCGCGCCGCCTCCGATCACCAGTTCGCCACGGTCCGATTGGCTGACGTACATGTGAACGACCGGCGAGAGCACGACGGTATCGAGACAAGGCTTGATGGGTTCGCTGACCATGGCCTGCAGTGCCATGCTCGTGATCGGCAGACGCAATCCGACTTTCGCCGCAAGGACGCTCGAATGGCCGGCCACGGACAGAACGATATTTCCGGCGCCGATCACTCCACGGGAGGTTTCCACAGCCACGACCCGCCCGCCGCTTTGCCGAAACCCCGTGACTTCGCACTGCTGGATGATATCGACGCCCAGGGCGCTGGCGGCGCGCGCGTAGCCCCATGCAACGGCATCATGCCGCGAGATGCCGCCGCGCCGCTGGATGAAGCCGCCGTATACGGGGAATCGTGCGTCGAGGTTGATCAACGGCACGAGCTTCTTGATCTCCTCCGGGCTCATCAGCTCGGAATCGATGCCGTTCACCTGAATGGCATTGGCCCAGCGGCGCAAGCTCTCGAGCTCGTGATGGCTGTGCGCGAGCGTCAGAATGCCGCGCTGGCTCAGCATCACGTTGAAGTTCAGCTCCCGGCTCAAGCCCTCGTACAACTTGAGCGAATGCTCGTAGAACGCCGCGCTCTCGGGCCAGAAATAGTTCGAGCGCGTGACCTGCGTGTTGCGCCCGGTATTGCCGCCGCCCAGCCAGCCCTTTTCGAGCACGGCGACATTTCGAATGCCGTGCTTGCGGGCGAGATAGTACGCCGTGGCGAGGCCGTGCCCGCCTGCGCCGACGATCACGACATCGTATGAGCTGCGCGGCTCGGGGCTGCGCCAAGCCTGGCGCCAGCGTCGATGCCCGCCCATCGCGGCCGAAAGCAGTGACCAGAATGAGTAACGTTGCATCTAGGTGAATCAGAGTACAGGCGTGCGCGCTTGTCCAGCGCTCTCCGTCAACCGCCCGGCTGTTGCATGGTCAGCGGCGGACAGGGTTGGATTCGAGCGGTGCCTAGAGGCCTCCTGCGCGACCGCCCCGGCGCGGGTCCGTGCTGGCACTGAGCCGACCGGTCGCCGGATCCCGCCATGCTTGCTGATACGAGCCCATGTGGAAGTCATAGGGCGGCAGCGGGCCGAGCTTCACGCCGAGGCGCGCGAGATCACGCATTACGCGCTGCGAAATCCGCGATTCGATCTGGATGGTGTAGTCATCGCGCATGGGCAACATCCGCGGCAAGACTGCTGCCTCATACGGGCTGTACGAGTAATCGAGCACATTGGAAATCATCTGCGGAACGGTGCAGTGAACGTTTCCGGGCGAGCCGAGCGAGTGACGCGGCTTGCCGTCTTTCAGGATCATAGTGTTGCTCATGACCGAGCGCATGCGGCTGCCGGGAAGCCCAAGCCAGCCGGCGATCGCGGCGTTCATGTCGAATGCCGCATGGCTCCCGGCCATCGGCACGCCGTCGCAAACCATTCCGGCGATGCCACCGGACTGCAGCGTATTCATCATCTGCACCCAGTTGCCCTGCGCATCGACACAAGTCAGCTCCGCGCTCCCTGCGGGCTGCGGCGGCTTGGCGTCCGGCCCGGAGCTGCTCCATCCGAACGCCTCGAGCTGAGCCTTGGCCGTCGTGAGCTCGATGTGACGCGTGAGATCGACGCCATGCTTCGGCCGCGAGCGCTTCAGAATCTGCGCGAGCCGCGCGTGATAGTCTTCCGACAGCCACACCTCGAGCGGCACGTCGAAGAACTGCGGGTCGTGAAGCTGCCCGAGCTCGAAATGGGCACGACGCAAGGCATGCGCCATGTAGTAGAGACTGTCGGCCGACTCGCTGTAATGACCGAGCGAGGAGACATCCAGGTGTTTGAGGATGCCGAGCACGATGCTGCAGTACACGCCCTGCCTCTCGGGCGGCGCGGGCTGCAGGATCTCGTAATCCTTGTACTTGTAGCGTAGCGGCTCGCTCCAGCGTGGCGGGTTCGCGGAGAGATCCTCGATCCGGATCGGCCAGCCGAGCCGGTTCGCGAGCTCTACGAAATGTCTGGCCCAGTCGCCTTTGGTGAAATACTCCGGCCCCTCGTCCGCCAGGCGGCGCAGAGTCTTCGCGAGCTCGGGATTTCGCAGCTTATGGCCGATCGAGGGGGTAAAGCCGTCCGGGGCGTACAGAGCCCGCATGGCGGGGAAGTAGGTGTTGCCCTCGAGCTCGAACTCCAGCACGGCGCGCGTGAACTCATCGACCGGGAAGCCGTCCTCGGCCCACGGAATCGCAGGCTCGACCAGCGAGGCCCAGGGCTTGCTGCCGAAACGGGCATGCATCGCGGCCATGCCCGGCATGAAGCCGGGAATGCAGGCCATCGGGGCCCCGGCAGCGATGCCGCCGAGCCCGGGCGGATACGTCCGCATCGGCGGCAGGTTCGGATGGAGCGTGCCCATGCTGTTGAGATAGTGGGCGGTGCCCGTCTTCGCATCCCAATACAGGCAGCTCACCGTGCCGGTGTGATTCGTCATGTCGATCTGCACGGTCGCCTGCGTAATCGCGCCTGCGATCACGGCGTCCATGGCGTTGCCGCCTGCCTTCAGCACATCGAGCATCGTCTGAGTGACGATAGGATGCTGGCTGCTTGCGACCGCGCGCTTGCCGCCAACGATTTCCTTCGGTCCCTGGCGCGCGAAGTCCTCGAAGGGATAACCGGCGCCCGCTGCCGGGCGGGCGGCCGCCTCGCCGACCGATGCTGCGCCGATGCCCGCTGCTGCGAGCCCGAACCCAGCCTGCTGGATGAATTGACGTCGATCGGTCGCCACGAGAGAACCTCCTCAGTGCGCTTTCCGTAGAGACGCATCTCGCGGGCACACCCTCAACGATCGGGTCGCTCGCGCCTTTGCCCGGGCTCGCAGACGGGAAAAATGACTGCGGCGTCGCGCCGCTGTCGAGAAATTCTGCAGAACAACCGAGGGCTTTTGCATCCGGCGCGGCGTGAGCCGGGCACTGCCCGCGCCGTGCCGACATGCGCTCAGTACGCGAGCGCCGCGCTGTTATTCCGATTGTGCGAGGCAGCTTCGAGCCGGCCGGTCTTCGGGTCCCGGCTGATGGCAACCCAGATGCCCTCGCCCGAGAAGCGGGACTCCTCCGAATCGACCTCCTCATACGCATAGCCCATCGAGTCGAGCACCGAGCGCTCGAAGCGCCCTTCAGGCACCACGACCGTGAGCTCCATCGTCTTGGGATTGGTACGCGGCAGGAAGAAATCGGGCGCATCGATCGCCTCCCGCACCGACATGCCGAATCCGGTCACGCTGAGCAGGCACTGCAACGTACGCTGATGCAGACCGCTGCCCATCGAAGCGAAGCCCAGCACCGCCTGGCCGTCCTTGAACAGGATTCCGGTCTCGGTCGGCGCGGGCAGACGCTTTCCCGGCCCCACTGCGGCAATCTGCGCCTGCTGAAAGGACGCTGGATCTCCAATGGAAATACCGTCGACGAAGATCGCCGTGCGCCCCCACAGCACGCTGTTGATGCTGTGGGTGATGGCCGCGATGTTCCCCTCTCGATCGATCGCTACGACATCGTCCGAATGCCTCGGTGCGGCCGTGAATCGGAACGGCTTCGCTCCAGCTTGCATGCGCTCCCAGAGCTTCACCGCATGCTCCCGTGTGATGCGAGCGTCTTTCGAGAACTCGATGCCCGGGTAGAGCTGCTGTCGCATCGTCTCGGGCAGGAAGTCGAGCCAGACCATCTGCGAGACATCGATAGCCTTGCGCAGCGAGACGCCAGACGTGCTCCAATGCCCGTCCGAGATCAGGCCCGCGGCGCGCGCGAGATTCTGCGCCTCGATCAGGGCGACGCCGCCGTTGTTGGGCGGGCGATTGGTGTAGATCTGGTACTGCCCGATGTCGGCCACCAGCGGCTCGTCCCAGATCACATCGTACGCAGCAAGGTCCTCGAGCGACATCTTGCCGCCATCGGCCTGCACTGCTGCCACGAGCTTTCGAGCCCACGGGCCCTTGTACATGTAATCCGCGCCCTGTTTCGCCACGCTGCGCAGCGTGGCTGCCAGCGCCGGCTGGCGAAACAGATCGCCCTTGCCATACAACGAGCCGTCGGCCTTGGTGAAGATCGCTCGCGTTTCGGGCAACCGCTTCAGGTCTTCGCCGCGAAATTGGATGTATTCAGCGAGCCGGTCGGTGACAGGCATGCCGTGCTCGGCCACGTAGATGGCCGGTTCGAAGAGTTGCGCAAACGGGAGCTTCCCGAAGCGGGCATGCGCCGCTTCGACGCCCTTCATGAATCCCCCCACGAGGGCAGTGCGCCCGCTCGGTTGGCCGCCTCGCAGACCTGCCAGGGTGCCGTCCATGCTCAGGCTGCCTGGGATGCTCGCCGGGTCCGTCTCCCCACGAACCGTGTTCCATTCGGCATTCATGGTGTAGACCTTGCCGCTCTTCGCGTCGAAATAGACGAGTGAGAGAATTCCGAAATAGCTGATGGGCGCCCCTGCAGTGAGCGCCACTTGCATGTTCGCCGCGGTAAGCGCCGCGTCTATGGCGTTGCCACCCTGCTTGAGCGCTTCCAGTCCGGCGCGGGCCGCCAATCCGTTGTAGGCCACTGTCACGGCTCCATTCACCCCGGATGCGTAGCCCGCCTCGGTGCGCGAGCTGTTCTGAGCAGCGAGAAACCGCTCATAGTCGGCCTGCCAGCGCGTCGGACGCAGGTCGGCGGCCGTCATCGAAGTCGTCATGGCGCCAATGGCCGCTGCGACGGTTGCAACGTGGAAATCAAGTTTCATGATCCTCTCCCGACTGTGCTGCTTAGGACGCACGCGATCCCACGCGGCTCATGCAGATCGTCAGGACGATCATGCGGTTCGTCAGGCTTGCACCTCGCCCGCCCCGGCGCTCTACTTTCGACTGTGAAAACGATGAGCCTGAAACACCCGGGCAATGCTGCCAACGCTCCACCGGACGATTCATTGCCGGTGGTCGACATGGCGGCCCTGTGCAATGCACCCGCAGAGCAACTGTTCGGGGTCCCCGGGTCGGGCGCCTTGGGGGAATCGGGCACTCGAGAGGTGCGCCTTGCGCAGCTCGCTCGGGGCTTGCACGAAGTCTGGTACGAAGAGGCCCGCATCCAGGGCCGGCAGTGGTTGTCCAGGCCTCGACGGGATCTGGGCATCCTGATCTCCGCGCTCACTCGCAGGTCGGCGCTTCGTTACGCCATGACGGCTGATGCCATGATCGTCACGCAATTGCGATTGAGCGAGGAGGCGATTCATGGCGCCGAGCTCGAAGGCGCGACGGCCTACGCCGCGATTACCTACCTGCCGCGCGGCTCTCACCTGGTCGTGGAGCTGCCTCGAACGGGCCCCTGGTACACCATCGCGGTCTTCGGCAAGCTCGCGGCGATCGATCGTCAGTGGGGCCTTGGCGCGCCGATCGCGGCTGCGCTCGGCCACTCTCCCGCGACGCTGCGTCGATGCGCGCAGGTCATTCGCAAGCCCTGGCCCATCACCCATGAAGCAACCGAGCTGCTGCTCGATGCCCTGAGCTTTCGGTTCAGCGGTGCCGCCGCGCGTGCTTATGTCGAAGCGCGCGCCCAGCAGCTCCTGTGCGAGGCGCTCGCCGGATTGAGCCACTCCGGCCAGCGACGGCTTTTGCCCAGGCGGACGCAGGAGCTCGTGCAGCGGGCTCGTGCGCTGCTGGTCAGCGACCCTGCGAAACCCCACACGTTGCAATCGCTGGCCCGCACCCTGGGATCGAACCGCACGCTCCTGGCTGAAGGTTTCCACGCCCAGTTCGGCGAGACAATATTTTCCTTTCTGCAAAAGGAGCGGCTGCGACGCGCATGGGTTTTGCTCGAGCACCCGGGAGAGCGCGTCGCCTCAGTGGCCGCCCAAGTAGGATACAAAGACGCCGCCAGTTTCACGCGTGCGTTCAAGGCACACTATGGCATCGCGCCACGCGATGTTTCGCGGCGATCAGTCATCGACGAACAAC
>DASVCI010000029.1:0-22321 GCA_036381695.1 Steroidobacteraceae bacterium | reverse complement strand
TTCGGCGCCACCATGGCGGAATGAAAATCCATCGAGTGCATCATCGGCGCGGACGTGACTCGCGGGCCGGGCACCGCTTCGTCCGATCGGTTCGTCATCGTGAACTTGATTCGATCGCCCACGCGGGCGCGGATCGTCGGCCCCGGTACTTGATCGCCGAACGTCCAGGCGGAGAACCGGACGCCCGGCGCGAGCTCGATCACTTTGTGCGTCGTATCCAGGCGCACTTCCTTGACTTCGCTTGGCACGAGCGGTTTCACGGCGGCGTCGAACGACAGCGGATCGCCTTGCGCGAAGGCCCCTGTGTGACGCTCATTGGTCACCTTGGCGGGCGGCGCGCCGAGCTTCATGTTGGCGATGTCGTATTTGTCCCGCGTGCTGCCGCCACTCGTCCTGCTCGCACTACTCTCGGCGCTTTCTGGTTGGCGATCGCACGCCGCGCCCACGAATACGAAAATGAGTGCGGCAGCGAGAGGGGAAAGTAGAAATCTGTTCATTCGCGGGCTCCTCCTGGTCGACAGCTTCCACGCATCGTTCATCGTTCGACCCTCCTTCAGTCCGAGACCCAAGGGTCGCAACGGCCCTTTGAGCGCTGGGCGCCCCGATCGCGAAGGTATCGCGTTCCGGGTACCCCTCGCTGTCCCCGCTATGCGGGGGAGGTGTGAATGACCTGATTACGGTGTCGTTCGCGAACCTGGTCGCGATGGGTCGAAAGCGTGAGCCCGCATCGGGCGACGAAGACGCTGAAATGACTACGGCTCGAAAAGCGCAGCTCGAGCGCCGGGCGACGATGGACTGACAATGGAGCGTTTACTCCGCTCGGCGTTTGCGCTTGTGGGCCGCAGTGCGTCCGTTGCCATTGGAACGGCCACGCGGCGCGACGACGTAGGCGCCGAAAGCGCTGAGCTGTTGCTCCGATTCTGCAAGCGCAGCGAGTGCCGACTCACCTCGCTTGACCGCGACCAGTGCTGCCAGGCACTCGGCCGCAGCCAGCGACGGCGTCATCGAAGGGAAGAAGGAGGCGGTGTCGGTCGGCACTATGATCGCTGTATCCGCGGCACGCGCGAGCGGCGAGAGGCTGCTGTCGGTGATTACGACGACTTTCGCTTTTCGTTCACTTGCAAACAGCGCAGCGTCGAGCGTTTGACGCGTGTACGGAGCAACCGAGATCGCGAGCAGCGCGTCTCTCGGAGTGACCGTGCGCAAGCTGTCTATACCAATGCCTCCGGCTCCATCCAGCAGAACGGAATCATTGCTAACGAGCGAGCGGACGTAGTGGTAGAGGAAGGCCACCGAGAAGCACGCTCGCGAGGCGACGCAGAACACGCGCTCAGCCTTCGAAAGCGTTTCTGCCGCGGCTTCCATCGCCCCCGTGAAAGGAGACGAGGCGAGCTGCCGAAGCTGCTGTTCGGAGGTGGACAGCATTTCCACGATCAGCGACTGTTCGCTGTGCCCGCGCTGTCGGGCAATCAGATGCTCCGCCCGGGCCTGGTAGGAGCTCGGAGGCTCGCGCAGGAGCTTCGCGTGCAAGGCCTTGAGCGCATCGAAGCCGTCGAAGCCCAGCCTTTTCGCAATTCGTGACATCGTGGCAGCAGGCACGCCCGCCCGCCTGGCCTGCTCCCGCATCGACAAAAGCGCCACTTCGAGCGGATGGCCGGTGAGCCAGCGCGCCGCGACCTGCATCTGCGAGGGCAGGTCGTCGAAGCGGTCCTTCAGCAAAGGGGCGAGTGGTGATTCCTGCATGGTTCTGATGGGCCCTCAGCCGCCAGCTACGCAACCCCCCGGCCGCGCGCATCGCAATGCATCAGTGTCGGTGAGGAATGTACACCCGGCGCCGCCGGCAGGGTCCCCCCAACTGCCGCTGGACAAGGAATGAAACAAACGATACGTTATCACGAAAATGGATCATTTGAATCATCCCGATCCAGGGGCGAGCGTCCACAGAACGAGTCAGGAGGGGCTGCAATGACCCGTCGAGATGTCGATCGCCGCGCACGCGCGCGAGCTGCACTGAGAGCTTCGTTTGTGCCCGTCGCGGCCAGCCTGATTTCCCCGGCGTACGCGGCTGAGCGGTCCCCAGTGACCGATGTGATCGTCGAGGAAATAGTGGTCACCGCGCGCAAGCGTGAGGAGCGGCTTGCCGAAGTGCCGTTCAGCCTGCAAGTGGTCAGCTCCGAAGACCTCGAGAAACTCGGTGCGGTGAACTTCGCAGACTATGCGCGCACGGTAGCGGGCGTGCAGTTTCAGGACAAGGGCGCCGGGCGGGCGAACATCTTCATCCGCGGCGTTTCGACGGGCGGGGATGTGGACACGGGCAAGCAATCGACCGTCGGCGTCTATTTCGATGAGACGCCCATGGCGGAAAGCTCCTCACAGCCGGACCTGAAGCTATTCGATATCGAGCGCATCGAAGTGCTGCGTGGAGCGCAAGGCACGCTGTTCGGCTCCGCCTCTTTGAGCGGAACGTTGCGCATCCTGCCGAAACGCCCAGATCCGTCGGGCTTCGAAGGCTTCGCGCAGGCCCAGGTCTCGAATACGGACCATGGCGGGCTCAATGATTCCTTCAACGGGATGGTCAACGTGCCGTTGTCGGAGCAGGCGGCGCTGCGTGTCGTCGGCTACCACGTGTTCAACGAGGGCTTTCTCACTAACGGCTTCTCGGGAGCGGACGATATCAACGACGAGCGAACCAACGGCGGGCGCATGGCCCTGCTGCTCGAGCCAACGGACCGGCTCGACGTGACGCTCTCCGGCATTTATCAGCGCAGCCGCTTCGGCGCCTATTATCAGGCGACCGATCATCATCCCGATCTCATCATCGACCAGGCCGAGCCCGAGACCTTCATCGATCGCTACACGATCGGCGCCCTGAAGGTGAACTATGACTTCGGCGGCGCGCAACTGACCTCGGCGAGCTCGTTCTTCGACCGCAAGCGCTACTTCCAGAACGACATCGACTATTTCACCGGGCTCTTGGGCGTACCCCGCGCGTTCTCACCGCTGACCTACACATCCGAAACGTTCACACAGGAGGTTCGCCTCGCTTCGAGCGGCGAGCAGCGGCTGCAATGGCTGGTCGGTGCGTACTTCGAGGATCGCGAGGAGTCCGCCACACAATCGATCTCCCCGGCGGGAGAGCCGGTTCCGCCGCCATCGGAGCAGCTCGCGCACATTCATCGCGACGTGAATACGCGTCAATACGCCGCCTTTGGCGAAGTGGCCTATGACGTGACGGAGAAGCTGACCTTGACGGCCGGTGTGCGCGCCTCGGTGATCGAAGGCGACAACACCTCGGTCAACGACGGCATCCTCTTCGGCGGTCAGACGATCAAGAAGGGCGACAATCGCGACGAGCCGGTCAGCCCGCGCTTCATCGTGTCCTACCACCCGAGCGAGGAGGCCGAACTCTACGTTCAGGCATCGCGCGGTTTTCGCATCGGCGGCGTCAATCCCGGATTGCCGCCGTGCGAGGCGGCGAACGGTTGTACTGTCGACGTGGGCTCCACCTTCGATCCTGATACCGTGTGGAACTACGAAATCGGCCTCAAGCTTCTGGCCCTCGACCGGCGCCTGTCTCTGGATGCGGCGGCGTTCTGGATCGACTGGGACGACATCCAGATCAACGTCGGGCGCGGCGACGGCTTCAACGGCTTCACGAATGGCGGATCGGCCGTAAGCCGGGGCGTCGAGCTGGCCCTTTCCGCCCAGCTCACTGACAACCTGCGGGTCGGAGGCCAGCTCACGTACACCGACGCGTACCTCACCTCGCTTGCTCCGGGCGTGGCGGAGGCAGGTTTCGCCCAGGAGGACGATGATCTCCCGCAGATTCCACCGGTCAGCACGAGTGGTTTCGCCGAGTGGGGCATGGGCGTCGCGAGCGACGGCTGGTTTTACGTGCGCGCCGACGTACAGTATGTCGACCGTCGATTCAGCGGCTTCACCAGCAACGAGCCTCGCGTGCTGCCGAGCTACACACTGGCCAATCTGCGCTTGGGACTGGACAAAGGGCCGTACAGCGTCGCGTTGTTCGTCAACAACCTCACGGACGAGCGCGCCATCCTGTCCGACCAGTTCTACAGCGGGGTGCACGATGGGCTGCCCTACACGTGGAAGCGGGACAACATCAACGTCCCGAGGACGATCGGGATGTCGCTCGCGCGGCGCTTCTGAGACATACAAACGAGGAGACAACATGCTCGATTCGGTGAGGAAGCCCGTCGCGGCCGTGTGCGCAAGCTTGGTGGCAGGTTTGGCGGTCGCTGCGACGGTGCTTCCTTCAATAGCGGCGGCGGACGCGCAGGAGCCCTGCCAACAGGCCAAGGACATCATCGCCAACTTCCGTAAGATCGTGACGCCGAACGGGGTCGAAGAGCAGCTCGAAATCCCGGTCGGCGGCACCAAGCAGTGGATCACCGTTCGCGGCCGCAACCGCGCCAATCCAATTCTGCTGCTCATCCACGGAGGACCGGCCTCGCCGGAAATGCCGATCAGTTGGGCGTTCCAAAGCGGCTGGGAGGACTATTTCACCGTCGTGCAGTGGGATCAGCGCGGCTCGGGCAAGAGCTACAACTCCAACGATCCGCAGAAAATCCGTCCGACGTTGTCACTCGAGCGTATCGTCGCCGATGCGGCCGAGGTGATCGAGTTTCTGCGTCAGCGCTACGGCAAGGAGCGCGTGTTCGTGCTCGGCCACTCGTGGGGGAGCCTCGTTGGCCTCATGCTCGCTTACCAGCATCCCGAGCTTCTTCATGCCTACGTCGGGATGGGCCAGGTGATCGATGGTGCCGAGGCCGAGCGAGTCGGCTATGAGTGGGTGCTGCGACAAGCCGAGAAGGATGGCAACGCCGAGGCGCTCGAGGAGTTGCGCGCCATCGCGCCTTACCCCGAAAAGGATGGCAGCGTGCCGCTCGAGAAGATCGACGTGCAACGCAAGTGGTCCGTGTACTACGGCGGGCTGACGGTCGGACGGAAGGATCTCGATTTCTACTACGACGTGGGCCAGCTTTCACCCGATTACACGCGAGCGGACCTCGAGGCCATCGACAAAGGCTCGCGGCTCTCGCTGGGGCCGCTCCTGCCCAATCTATGGCGCGACTACACACACATGAAGCGTTTCCGCACGCCCATCGTCATGTTCGAAGGCCGCCACGATTACACGACACCCTCGGACGTCGTGGCTGACTGGTTCGCCGAAGTCGAGGCGCCCGTCAAGAAGTTCGTGTGGTTCGAGCAGTCCGCGCACATGATGCCGGTCGAGGAACCGGGGCGGCTCCTCGTCCACCTGGTTCAGGACGTGCTGCCGCTCGCCGGGATCGAACGCGGATCGTCCCGCTGAGGCGAGCTTCAAGATGCATCACGCTCGACATCGTGACCTGTCGGCTCCGGGCGCCGGGTGAGAGGTTGCGATGCAGGGTTCGCTACGCGATTCGAGCGTGAACGGCCGGAAGTGGACACTGCATCGTTCGCTCAATGCGGTTTTCGGCGTCGCGGTCGGCGTCGGCTCGATGGTCGGCGTCGGGATCCTTCGCGTTCCGGGCGTAGTCTTCGAGCACGTGGGCAGCGCCTCTGCCGCGATGCTCGTCTGGATCGCTGGCGCAGCGTATGTGCTTCTGTGCGTGAATTACATGTCCGAGCTGGGCACGGCGATCCCGAGGTCCGGCGGCCCTTACGCATTTGCGCAGCGCGCACTCGGCCGACCGGGCGCGATCGTCGTCGGCTGGAGCGATTTCATGAACAGCGTCTACGCGATGGCGCTGCTCGCGGTCGCTCTGGCGGAGTACACCGGTCAGCTCCTGCCGAGCGTGCCCTTGCAGACCCCGGCCGTTGCCGTGCTGCTCCTCGGTGTATTCACGACGATCAATGCCATCGGTGTCGATGTGGCGAGCGGCACGCAGAAGCTGACCTCGCTCATCAAGCTCATTGCGTTGTGGTCGCTCGTCGCAAGTTGCCTGTTCTTCGCCCCAGCGCGACCGGAGCCAAGCTCCGAGCTCAGCTCGGCGCTCGAGTACGGCGTTACGGCACTGGGCGCGATTGCCGCTTTCCAGCTCGTGCTCGGCGCGTTCAATGGTTGGGCGGCTCCGGCCTACTTCGGAGGCGAAGCGCGAAGCGCTCGCAGCATTCCCCGAGCGCTGCTCGTCGGCGCGCTCCTCGTCTCGATCACGTACCTCGGCGTCAATCTGGCGGTATTTCATGCAGTGCCTGTCGATGTGCTGGCAAGCTCGAAGCTCCCCGTTGCGGACGCGCTCGAGCGCCTCACTGTGGCGCACGGATGGGAGATCGGAGCAGGGGCGAGCCTGGTGACGTTGCTCGTGGTGTTGTCGCTGCCCAGCACGCTGCACGCCGTGACGATGCAGACTTCGCGCACGTTTCATGCCATGAGCCAGGACGCGCTGTTCTTCCGCTGGGCGGCGCGTGTGAACCGGCGAGGCTCACCGGTCAACGCGACCTTGATATGCGGTGCCGTCGCGGCGCTGCTTGCCATGAGCAATGACTTCGAGGTGCTGTTCAAGACGTTCACGGTATTCGCCGTGCTCAACAATCTGATCATGCTCTGCGCGGTCGTCAGGCTCCGCATGACCGAGCCCGATCTGCCTCGGCCGTTTCGCGTCATTGGTTACCCGTGGGCGCTCATTCCCGTCGTCATCGTTGACTGCGCCGTCTTTGTCGGCTTCGCGGCGGCGCACCCCTGGCAGAGTCTCGCCGGCGTCCTCGTGATCACCGCTCTATACGTTGCCTATCACGTGTATGGCAGCAAAGTACCGGGCAGCACGGAGGCCTATTGATGAGTAGCGAGAAGTCGCTCGGCGCATTTTCCGACCAAGCCGCGGCTTACGTCGCACAGGTTACGCAGCTCCTCGCGAACGAGTCGCCCCTCGACACAGCTCAGCGCATTGCCCGTCTGACCGCGGCGCACGAGATGTGGCGAGGTCGTCGCGCGTTGAATCTGAATGCCGCAGAAGGAGTCATGTCGCGCGGGGCGCGTCGGCTGCTTGCATCCGATCTCGCAACCCGCGTGAGCGAAGGGGTGCCCGGCGACAAGCTCTTCCCGCATGCGCTGCAGAATCGCTACATCGACGAGATCGAAGCGACGCTGATCGCGATCGCGCGCCAGCTCTTCGGAGCGGCTCATGTCGAATGGCGCCCGCTCTCGACCTCGATGGCGAATGCGGCCGTGTTCTCGACTCTGGCCCAGCCGGGAGAGGTCATTCTGGTTCAACCCCAGGACGCCGGCGGAAACTACAGCTACAACGCGGCCGGCTTTCCGCCCCTCATCGGCTTGAAGGTCGAGCCGCTTCCCTGGACCGGCTCATGCTTCGAGCTCGACGTCGAAGCGGCGGCGCAAGAGATCCGACGATTGCGTCCGCGGTTGATCGTCATCGGCGGCAGCAATGTCATGTTTCCCTATCCCGTCGCCGACTTGCGCGCGCTCGCCGACGAGGTCGGCGCGAAGCTGATTTACGACGCGGCGCATCTTGGATTGCTCGTTGCAACGGGAGTGTTCCAGCGGCCTCTCGAAGAGGGTGCGCATGTGATGACGATCAGCACGCACAAGATCATGGGCGGCGCCGTTGGTGGCATGACCTTGACGAACGACGCTGAAATTGCCGCAGCGATCTCGCGTACCGTGTTCCCACCGTTGCTACAGACTCGCGATCAGAACAAGTACGCTGCCACCGCCTACGCATTCGCAGAGCACCTCGAGTTCGGGGCCGCTCACGCGGCGCAGATCGTTGCCAACGCACAGGCACTCGGCGCCGCGATGCTGAAAGCGGGTTTCGAGGTCTTTGGCAGCGAACGAGGCTTCAGCCGCAGTCATCAGGTTTTCGTGCGTGATCCGGCGATCGCGGCGGCAGAGTTCGAGGAGCGTTGCCAGCGCGCTCAGATCCTTGCCGCGCGCACTGCACGGACTGCTGGCGTGCTTGGAGGCAAGCCGGGCGGTGTCATTCGGCTGAGCGTCCAGGAGATCACCCGCCAGGGGCTGGTGGAAGAGGACATGCCACGCGTCGCTCAGCTCATCGCGGATGCTGTGAGGTTGCGCCGCTCAGCCGCCGAGATCGGCGAAGAGATCGCGCAGTGGATGGGGAGCCTCGGTCCGCTTCGCTTCAGCTTTGACGATCGTTTCGGCTTGAGCCCATGAGCGCAGCGAAGCTGTTGTCGGCTGCTGTCGTCTGCATGCTGGGCGCGTCGCTCTGTGGAACCGCGCCCGCGACCTCAGCGACACGGGTGGACAGTGTCGCACTAGCGCGCAACGTGCTGGCTGAGCTCGTGCGGATCGATACGGTGGAACCTGCGGGTTCGACGCAAGCAGCGCAGGTGCTTGCCGAGCACTTCAAGGCCGCAGGATTCCCGAGCGAAGACGTGCAGATCCTCGCTCCGAAGGAACACCCGCAAAAGGCGAATCTCGTCGTTCGACTGCGAGGCCGCGGGACCGGCAAGCCGATCCTGTGGATGGCTCATCTGGATGTGGTGGCGGCGGACGCCGCCGAGTGGTCGGTGGCTCCCTTTCGACTGTCGGAGCGCGAGGGTTGGCTGTACGGGCGCGGGACGGCCGACATGAAGGGAGAGATTGCCGCGATAGTGGCCGCCTTGATCCGGTTGAAGCGCGAAGGATTTACGCCCGATCGGGACATCCTCGCGGCCTTCACGGCTGACGAGGAAGCTGCCGGGCGCGTCAACGGCGTGCGGTGGCTCCTCGCTCAGCATCGCTCGCTCTTCGATGTGGCTCTCGCCATCAACCCGGACGGAGGAGGCGGGGTGATGGTCGACGGCCAGCGCCGCTACTACAAAGTGCAAACGGCCGAGAAGGCTTACGCAACATACACACTGTCGGCGAGCGACGCGGGCGGTCACAGCTCCCGGCCTCGTCCGGGCAATCCGATTTACAGGCTCGCCGCCGCCCTGGTCAGACTCGATGCTCATCGCTTTGAGCCGAGGCTCAGCGCCACCACGCGGGCCTTCTTTCGCGACGGCGCTGCGCTCGAACCCGAACCCCTGCGCTCCGACATGCTGGCCCTCGGCGTGGATCAGCCAACTGCGAGCGCGTTCGAGCGCATGAGCACGCGTCCGGCGCTCGACGCTCTCATTCGCACGACGTGCGTGGCGACGCTGCTGGAAGCCGGCGAGGCGGAGAATGCGCTTCCCCAGAGTGCGCGTGCGACGATCCAGTGTCGCCTCTTGCCGGATGAGGACCCGCACAACGTGCTCGCGACCTTGCGCAGGGTCATCGCCGATCCTTCGGTCGAAGTCGCGGTTGCCAAGCCTCCACTCATTTCGCCCGAGACGGTGCCGGATCCGCACGTGCTGGGCGCGATCCGCACTGTCGTGACGGACATGTGGGGGCCGCTGCCGGTCGTCACGGGAATGGACGCAGGAGGCTCGGATGCGGTGTTCACACGTGCGGCCGGCATTCCCACCTACGGTGCCGGCAGCATTTTCGAAGAGGCGGAGGACGATCGACATCATGGGCGCGACGAGCGTATCGAGGCTCGCGCGTTCGAGCAGGGCATCGATTTCACCTGTCGGCTGATGCGAGCGCTCAGCGCGATGAAAGCGACTTCCGAATCATGAATGACCGCGGCGTCCGAGTGCGAGGCGGTCGGCTCAACTTGAGAGGCTGAGAACCCAATGACGATGCTGCGAGCGGGATTGATCCAGATGGGCCTGAAGTGCTCGACCGACGCCGATGTCGAGGACATCCGCCGGGTGATGATCGAGAGCCATCTGCCCTTGATCGAGCGGGCGGGCAAGGAGCACGTGCAGGTGCTCTGCTTTCAGGAGCTGTTCACTCAGCCGTACTTCTGCCCGAGCCAGGATCGGCGCTGGTACGCCGCGGCCGAGCTCATTCCGGACGGCCCGACCACGCAACTGATGCGGGAGCTGGCCGCTCTCTACAAGATGGTCATCGTGGCGCCGATCTTCGAGCGCGATCCGATCGACGGCCTGTACTACAACACCGCGGCCGTGATCGATGCGGATGGCTCATATCTCGGACGCTATCGAAAGACGCATCTGCCGCAGGTCGAAGGCTTCTGGGAGAAATTCTTCTTCAGGCCCGGCACCTCGGGCTGGCCGGTGTTCCAGACGCGCTATTGCCGTCTCGGTGTCTACATCTGCTACGACCGTCACTTCCCCGAAGGCTGGCGGGCGCTCGCGTTGAAGGGCGCGCAGTACATCGTCAATCCGACGGCAACGGTATCGAGCCTGTCCGAATACTTGTGGAAGCTCGAGCAGCCCGCCGCGGCCGCGGCGAACGGTTGCTGGATCGGCGCGGTCAACCGGGTGGGCCGCGAGCAGCCATGGGACATCGGTGAGTTCTACGGCCAGAGCTACTTCGTCAATCCGCTGGGCGAGATCGTCAAGATCGCGAGCCGAGACCGGGACGAGTTGCTCGTGCACGATCTCGATCTCGACCAGGTTCGCGTGGCGCGCGATCAGTGGCAGTTCTTTCGCGACCGTCGTCCGGAGACTTACGACATTCTGAGCGCGGCCGAATGACCATGCGGATCGAGTTCGTCTCGGACAATGTCAGTGCGATGGCGCCCGAAGCGCTCGCCGGCATCGTGCGGGCGAACGAGGGGTTCGCGCCTGCCTACGGCGCCGATCCTTTCACTGCGCGTGCCAGGAAGCTCCTTTGCGAGCTGTTCGATGCCGATGCGGAGGTCTTTTTCGTAAGCACCGGAACCGTCGCGAATGCCTTGTCGCTTGCAGCCGTGTGTCGTTCTCATCAGGCTGTGCTGGCCCATGAGCACGCGCACATAGCGACGGACGAGGCGGGTGCGCCAGGGTTTTTTGGCCAGGGATTGGCGCTGAGGTTGCTCAAAGGAGACGACGGGCGGATCGCACCCGAGACCCTCGCGGCTGCGTTGAGTGAGCCATGCTCCCTCTCGACCCAAGCGCCGGGCGCATTCTCTCTCTCCAATGCCACCGAGTACGGCACCGTCTATGACGAGACGGCACTGAAAGCGCTGTGTGACATCGCCCACGCGCATGGGTTGCCCGTTCACTTGGACGGTGCACGGCTCTGCAACGCCGCGGCCGCCGGGCTGAATTTGAAAGCGCTGCGGCGAGTGGGCGTCGACATCGTGTCGGTGGGCGGAGCCAAGGCAGGGTTGCCCGCCACCGAAGCCATCGTGATCCTCGATGCCAGGCTCGGGCGGGACTTCGGCATCCGGCTCAAGCAGGCAGGGCAGGTCGCCTCCAAAGCCCGCTTTGCGGCCGCGGCTTGGGAGTCGATGCTGGAAAGCGGCGCATGGCTCGAACGCGCGCGCCACGCCAATGCCATGGCTCGAAAGCTCGCCCGGATCCTGCCGTTCGAGGTTGCCCATCCTGTGGAAACCAACGCAGTCTTCGTACGCATGGATGCGCACGCACACGATCGTCTGAGGCAGCTCGGTTGGCAGGCGTTCAGATGGCCCGGAGGCCTGGTGCGCTTCATGTGCTCATGGGCGACGACCGAGGCGCTCATCGAGGAGCTCGGTGAGGCCCTGACGCGGATTGTCTGAGGAGGTAACGGCCCATGGGTCCATCGCGTGACGACGAGGTGACGCTCGATCGGCGTCGATTTCTGGCTCTCGGCCTGAGCACCGCGCTGCTTGCCGCATCCAGGCTGGCGCGCGCCGCTGGGGCGACGGAGGAGGCGGCCAAGTTGACCGGGCTCCTCGAGCGCATCTTCAAGGAGCAGCTCGAGCAATTCCCGCAGGCCATGACGAGCCTCGGGTTCGACACCGGCGCGGGGGCGTGGGCCCGCTCGAAGCTCGACGACCAGTCGGTCGGCCACATGGAGCACATGATCCGGCTGCAGCGCGGCTGGCTCGCCGAGCTCAGGAGCCTCGACAGACAGCAGCTTTCCGGGCTCGCCGCCACGAGCTACGACTGCGTCGTCTATGCGATCGAGCGCAACCTCGATGCGTTACAGACCTTTCGCTTCGGTCGCAAGGAGTTTCCGCAACCGTATGTGCTGAGCCAGCTCGGCGGGACGTATCGCGTGATCCCGAGCTTTCTGGACACCCAACATGTCATTGCCGATCGCGCCGACGCGCAGGCTTATCTTTCGAGGCTCCGGGCCTTCGCCACGGGCATGAACGAAGAGACGGCCCGGGCGCGCGCCGACGCCGCACGAGGGATCATTCCGCCGGACTTCGTCATAGACCGGGCGCTGATGCAGATGCACGCGTTGCGCTCGACACCGCCCGAACGGAGCACTCTGGTCACTTCACTCGCGAGACGCGCGAGGGAGCAGGGCATTCAAGGCGACTGGGCCGCGCAGGCCGCGCGCATCGTCTCGAAGGAAGTCTGGCCGGCCCTCGACCGGCAGATCGCATTGCTGCGCGAATGGCGTCCTCGCGCTTCGCACGACGCTGGCGTCTGGAAGCTGCGCGACGGCGAGGCCTTCTATCGCTTTGCCACGCGCTTTCAGACGACCACCACGCTGAGCCCCGAGGAAATCCACGAGCTCGGCCTGCGATCGGTTGCCGAGATTTCGGCGCAAGCCGACGCCTTGTTCAAGGCGCATGGCATGAGTGCAGGCACTGTGGGTGAGCGCTTCGTTGCGCTGTCCAAGGATGCGAGATTCATTTATCCGAACACGGAGGCGGGCAGGGCGGAGCTGATGAGCTATTTGAGCCGTTGCGTGCAGGCCGTGCGGGCGCGGCTTCCCGAGTATTTCGGCGCCCTTCCGAAGACCGATCTCGAGGTGCGGCCCGTGCCGGCCGCGAATGAAGCGGGAACCCCACAGGGCTACTATCAGGACGGCTCGCTGGATGGCTCACGGCCGGGCATCTACTTCATCAATCTGCGCGATACGAACGAGCTTCCGCGCTGGACGTTGCCGACGCTCACGTTCCACGAAGGCATTCCGGGGCATCACCTGCAGGGCGCTCTGGCGCTCGAGACGCCGGACTTGCCGATGATCCGGCGCACATTGTGGTTCACCGCGTACGGAGAAGGTTGGGCTCTCTATTCGGAGCAGCTCGCCGACGAAATGGGCTTGTACGAGGACGATCCGTGGGGTCGGCTCGGATATCTGCAGAGCGCACTCTTGCGCGCCGTGCGACTGGTGCTCGACTCAGCGCTGCACGCCAGGCGCTGGACCCGCGAGCAGGCCATTGCTTATTACATGCAGCAGCTCGGCAGCCCCGAGCCGGTGGCGACCACCGAAGTCGAGCGCTATTGCGTCTGGCCCGGGCAAGCTTGCAGCTACATGATCGGCAAGCTGACGTGGCTGAAGCTGCGCGCCGCGGCGCAGGCCCGTCTCGGCGAGCGATATGACATCCGCAAGTTCCACGACGCCGGGCTTCTCACCGGACCCATGCCGCTGGAGGTGCTCGAGCGTCACATCAACGAATGGGTGGAGCGCACGTGAAACGGCGGGATCTTCTGCTCTCGGGGGCAGCGTTCATGGCGCTGCCATATAGCCGTTTGCTGCACGCAGCTGCCGCAGAAGGTGCGCGTGAGCCTGTGCCACCCGTCGCTCGCCGCGAGCTGAAGGTCATCACACAGTTTGGCCGAAAGCGCGTCGATGAGTACGCCTGGCTGCGCGATCCGAACTATCAGGCTGTTCTCAAAGACCCATCCAAGCTGCGCGCGGACATTCGCGACCATTTGCTGGCCGAGAATGCGTATTGCGACGCGGTGCTCGCCCCGACGAAGCCTTTGCAAGCGACGTTGCTCGAGGAGATGCGTCGTCGCCTCGAGCCTGAAGCGCAGACAGCTCCGATCGCCGACGGTCCCTGGCTCTACTACTCGCGCTTCAGAGCAGGCGCCGAACAGCCGACGTACTTGCGCTCGCCTCGTGCCGGTGGGAAGGAGCAAGTGCTGCTCGATGCCAATGTCCTGGCTCGCGGCAAGTCGTTTTTCCACATCGAGCAAGCCGGTCACAGCCCCGACCACGCCTGGTTCGCGTATTCAGTCGATGAGGCCGGCTCCGAGTACTACCGGATCGAGATTCTCGAGATCGCCTCCGGTCGCGTGCTTCCCAACGCACCCTTCGATGCGCAAGGTCATTTCGTTTTTTCGCCGGACTCGAAATGGCTGTTCTGGTCCGTTCGGGATGAGCGCGGGCGGCCCCATGCGATCGTCCGTCGTCCGCTCGCTGGCGGGGTCAAGGACGAGCAGATCGTTCATCGGGAGCCTGACGAGGGGCTCGAGCTGTCGGTCGCGTTGAGCAGCGACCGTCGCTACATTCTGATTACTGCAGAGAACCGCGACACGAGCGAGACCTACTTCATCCCTGCGTCCGATCCAGCGGCAGCGCCACGCCTGATCGAGCCGCGGCGCAAAGGCGTGTTGTATCGCGTCGATGGCTGGGATGGCCGCTTCATCATCCTGACGAACGACGATGGGGCCATCGACTACAAAATCATGTCGGCCGACGACGCGAAGCCTTCGCGATCGGAATGGCGCGAGCTGATTCCCCACCGCCCTGGCCACTTCATCGTCGATTTCGTGCCCTCGCGGGATCACCTTGCGAGGCTCGAGCGCGTCGAGGCGCTCGAGCGGATCATCGTGCTCCCGCGCGGCGGCGGGATAGAGCACACGCTGAAGTTCGAAGAGGAAGCGTATTCGCTGGCGCTCGAGCGCGGCTTGGAGTTCTCTTCCTCGCTCCTGCGCTACGTCTATCAATCTCCGGTGACGCCGCGCCAGTGGTGGGACTATGACATGGCCGCTGGCCGGCGCACGCTCATCAAACAGGAAGACGTGCCTGGCTACGACCACACCCGGTATGTCGTAAAGCGGTTGTCCGCCAAGGCACCCGATGGGCAGCAAGTGCCAATCACGGCCGTGATGAAGCGTGGCACTGCGCTCGATGGGTCCGCGCCGTTGTTCCTGTTCGGTTACGGGGCTTATGGAGTAGCGGTCTCGCCCACGTTCTCCAGTGCCAACGTTTGCTTGCTCGATCGCGGTTGGATCTGTGCGACCGCCCACATCCGCGGCGGCTCGGACAAAGGCTGGGGATGGTTTCTCGATGGCCGGCGGTTCACGAAAAGGAACACGTTCACGGATTACATCGCGTGCGCCGAGCACCTCTGCCGGATCGGCTACACGCGACCCGGCCGCATTCTGGCGTACGGCCGCTCGGCGGGCGGCATGCTGATGGGCGCGGTGCTCAACATGCGGCCCGACCTTTGGGCAGGCGTGCTCGCCGGTGTTCCGTTCGTCGATGTCATCAACACGATGAGCGACGTGACGTTGCCGCTCACGCCGCCCGAATGGCTCGAGTGGGGCAATCCGTTGACGGACCCTGAAGCCTACGACTACATGATGAGCTACAGCCCGTACGACAACGTGCGTCCGACAGCTTTCCCTCCAGTGCTGGCCACGTGCGGCCTGACGGACCCGAGGGTGACGTATTGGGAGCCGGCAAAATGGGTGGCGAGGCTCCGGGCGAACAACATCGGCAAACAGCCCATTCTGCTGCACACTAATATGAGTGCCGGGCACCGCGGCGCCGGAGGTCGCTACGACGCGCTCAAGGACGCGGCGCTGAATCTCGCCTTCGCCCTGTGGGCGATGGAGCGGACCGAGCGGCGGGCCAGCCGATCCCAAACAAGAGAAGCGCGTTGGAGACGGTCATGAGCCGGGTTCTGCATCGCTCGTTCAAGCACGCATACCCCGTGGCCGTGTCCTCCAGCGGGTGCGAGATCATCGACAGCGAGGGCAAGCGATACATCGATGGATCCTCGGGAGCCGCGGTTTCGAGCCTCGGACACAACCATCCCGAAGTCGTGCAGGCGATCAAGCGCCAGCTCGAAGAGCTTGCGTATGCGCACACGAGCTTCTTCAGCTCGGCGCCGGCGGAAGCTCTGGCGGAAGATCTCATCGCGCACGCGCCGCCGCACTTCGAATTGAGTCAGTTCCTGAGCAGCGGCTCGGAGGCCGTGGAGGCTGCGCTCAAGCTCGCCCGTCAGTATCACCTCGAGCGCGGCGAGGCGAGCCGTCGCATCTTCATTGCCCGGCAACACAGCTATCACGGCAACACACTCGGGGCGCTGGCTGTCTCGGGGCGAGAGTCGGCCCGGGCTCCGTTCCAGCCTTTGTTGATGCCCGTGTCACGAGTGTCGGCCTGCTATGAGTATCGAGACCGCGATTCGCGTGAGACGCAGGAGGAGTATGCGAAGCGCCTCGCGGAAGAGCTCGAAGCGGAGATTCTGCGGCAAGGGCCGGAGAACGTTGCTGCGTTCATCGCCGAGACAGTCGTAGGCGCCACGCTTGGCGCTGTGGCGGCCGTGCCTGGCTACTTCAAGCAAGTTCGAGCGGTTTGTGACCGCTACGGAGTGCTGCTGATTCTCGATGAAGTGATGTGCGGCATGGGCCGCACGGGAACGCTGTACGCGTGCGAGCAGGAAGGCATCTCGCCTGATCTGATCACCCTCGCCAAGGGCTTGGGCGCCGGCTACGTGCCGCTTTCCGCATTGCTCGTTCGGGCAGAGATCGCCGATTGCCTGCGGCGCGGCTCGGGAGCGTTTAGGCACGGACAGACCTTTCTCGGTCATCCGCTCGCGTGTGCGGGGGCACTCGCTGTTCAGCAAATCATCCGGCGCGACGGCTGGCTGGAGAACGTCAGGCGCCAGGGCGAGCGGATGCAATCGCGATTGCGCGAGCGTCTGGGCGATCATCCCTTCGTCGGTGACATCCGAGGTCGTGGGCTCTTCTGGGGAATCGAGCTCGTCGCGGACAGGGACAGCAAGGCTCCGTTTGCGGCGGACTTAGCCCTGAACGCGCTCGTCAAGCGCGAAGCGATGTCGGCGGGCCTTCTCGTTTATCCGATGGGAGGTACGGTGAACGGGCGCCAGGGTGACCACATATTGATTGCTCCTCCCTTCATCGTCGATGAGAAGATCGTCGATGCCATCGTGGAGCGGCTCGGGCACGCAATTGATGTCGCAACCAATGAGGTTGCGAGCAAATCAGGAGCTCGCTGATGCGTCTGCCGGAACTTGCGGCCGAGAGCCTGAGCGAAGAGCAACGCGCCTTTCAGGACGCGCTCGCCCGAGGGCCTCGCGGACCTTCGGCGCAAGGAGGTCCGTTCGCCGTCTGGTTGCACAATCCGCGATTCGGCCAGCGCGTGCAGGAGTTCGGCGCGTACGTCCGATACTCTACCTCTCTCGCGCGACGACACTCGGAGCTCGCGATTCTCGTGTGCGCCCGTCATTGGAAAGCGCAATACGAATGGTGGGTTCACGCCCCGATCGCATTGCAGTCCGGTGTCCCGGCGGACGTCGTGGAGGCCATTCGAATCGGCGCAACACCGACGTTCGACGAGCCGAGCGATGCCGCGCTGTACCATTTCTGTCGCGAGCTGCTCCAACGACACAAGGTCGCCGACGCGACGTACGCCCGGGTCGAGGCAGCGTTTGGTGCGCCGGCATTGATCGAGCTGGTGGGCGTGCTGGGCTACTACAGCCTGGTCGCGATGACTCTGCTGACGTTCGAAGCAGAGCCCCCGCCCGAACCCGGCTTCGAGCCCTTGGAGTGAGCTGCTTCATCCTCGTCCCCGCATGCGCCTCTCACATCCCCCTCCCCGCGTGCGGGAAGGGAGGGCAGGGTGGGGCGCGAGGGTCCCTCTACCGCGCGTGCGCGTGAGGAAGATTCGGGCTTGTGATCCGACGGCCCACGCTGCACAGTGCCGCCTTCATGATCGAAGCCATCAGCCGCGATTCGCTGCAAAGCAATCAGCGCTCCGTTGTGCGCTCGTTGCGGAGAATCCGACCGCGCAGCCTTGCAATTGAAGGAGACGACCATGGCAGTCAAAGCGATCCCCGAAGGCTATCACTCCGTCACTCCCTACCTGATCGTCAAGGGCGCCGCCGAGGCGATCGAGTTTTACAAGCGCGCGTTCGGCGCGACGGAGCTGTTTCGCATGCCGATGCCCGACGGCAAGGTCGGGCACGCCGAGATCAAGATCGGCGACTCGCCTGTGATGCTGGCGGACGAGTTTCCGCAGATGGGCTATCGCAGTCCGCAAACTCTGGGGGGTGCGGGCGTGAGCCTCATGATTTACGTGGACAACGTCGATCGGACTTTCAAGCAAGCCGTTGCGGCGGGCGCGAAAGAGCTGCAGCCGGTGAAGGATCAGTTCTATGGCGATCGATCCGGCAGCGTGCAGGACCCGTACGGCCATGTCTGGACGATTTCGACGCACGTCGAGGACGTGGCTCCGGAGGAGCTCACCCGCCGCGCCAAGGAGTTCAGCCAGAAACACGCGACGCAGTAGCTTCGCGAACGGGCCGGACAGGTCGCCCGGGCGGTGGTTCCCGGCCGGGCCGCCGCCCCTACCGGGAGTCCATGTGCCCGGCCCCGGTCATGGGGGCTGGTTATGTGGAGATAATCGGCCGACCCTGTGCGCTCGCCCGGCGAGGATGCTAAGCTCCCTCCCAAACGTTGGAACCATGCGCCCATGAGGCTTCTGAGCTCAGTGCTGATTTCGATTCGCCGCCCGGCATCTGCGGATGCCGGGCGTTTCTGCGAATTCGAATCTCCACTGACCAGAGGCACTCATTCATGCAAAGCGCAATGGCCGCACCGACGCGGCCTCATTCGATCAAAGCGATCATAGAAGCCGACCCGGGCGCGCTGGTGCGCGTTCTGCAGTTCTTCCAGACCCGTAACGTCGTCCCGCGCCGGGTCAACGCGAGCCGCCTCGGCTCCGAATTCCTCGAAGCTCACATCGAAATCGACGCCGCCGAGCTCGGGCTCGAGGGCCTGCGTGTTGTCGCGGCCAAGATCGAGCAACTGCCGATCACCATGGCGGTGGTCATCTGTGATTGATGAGCTACGGATCGTTTCGACAAGCTGGACAACGCCTGGGGCGATTCACGCAAGAAACACCGGCTCGGGTGGCGCGCACTTCCGACGCGAAATGACTGCAACCTGCGAGCAGTTCATCCAGCGTGCAGGCCAGAGCCTCCCAGCGATCTCCCCGATGAGCTCGAAGATCATTGAAGGCGAGCCTCGAGCCCGATAGGCTCTGCACAGCTCTCGCGGATGCCTTCCGCCGTTCCGCCCCCGCGGTTTTCCGCCCTTACAGCAGGAGGCTTTTGTCCATGCAACAGAAAGACCGCGCGCTCCGTCTTGCCTCTCTCCACGTCAAGGGTAATCCCCTGGTGCTCTACAACGCATGGGATGCGGGGAGCGCCAAGGCCATCGTCAGTGCCGGCGCGACGGTGGTGGCGACCAGCAGTTGGGCTCTTGCTGCGGCGCATGGCTACGATGATGGAGAGTCGATTCCGTTGTCGTTCGTCGAGCAGATTGTCGCTCGCATCGTGGATGCGGTCGAAGTGCCGGTCACCGTCGATGCGGAAGGTGGCTACAGCGACGATCCGAGCGCCTGCGCGCAGAACATCGCGCGACTCGTGGATCTTGGTGTCGTCGGAATCAATTTCGAGGATCGCGTCGTCTCCGGGCGTGGCCTGTACGGGATAGAAGCGCAGTGCAAGCGCATCGCCGCCATTCGCGCCATGGCCCAGGCGCGTGACATTCCGCTCTTCATCAATGCTCGAACCGATCTGTTTCTCGGAACGGGCATCAAACCAGCCGACGGATTGGCAGAAGCCCGCGAGCGAGCGGCTGCGTATGCGGAGGCGGGAGCCTCAGGCTTCTTCGTGCCAGGTCTCGTCGATCTGGAGGCGATTGCCGAGCTGTGCGAGAAGATCGAGCTGCCGCTCAATGTGATGACCATGCAAGGTCTTGCAGAGGCGCGGGCATTGGCTAAAGCACGTGTCGCGCGCATCAGCCATGGCCCGGCGCCGTATCTCAGGACGATGGAGGCATTGCGGGCATCCGCGCATGAGGCTTTCGCTCGTTCGTGAAGATGCCCGCCCACCCTGACCCTCCAGCGGCGGGGGAGGGAAGACGTCGGGTAGCTGACTGGCGCGATTGCCGGCGCGCTCTGTAGACTACCGCGCTGCAGTAGGAATCGATCAGAACTCGAAGATGACCCGTCCCAAACGGCACTACGACCGCCAGGCGGAGATCGCGAGGGCGGCCGCCGAGGTCATTTCAACGCGAGGCATCCGTAACACTCACCTGCGACACATCGCGCGTCACATGGGAGTAACGACGGGCACGCTCCAGCATTACTTCGACAGCAAGGAAGATCTGCTGCAACTGGCTGCCAACCGCAGCATGGACCAGATGCTCGAGCGTGCGATCGCTGAGAGCGAGAAGGCGCAAGGCCTGGATGCCCTGCGTACGTTCTGCGAGCTGTTGCTGCCTTTGGACGAGGAGCGACGGCGGGCGTGGCAGGCTGCGGTGGCCTTCAATGGAGCCACGATCGGCGATCAATACTTGAGCGATCTCGAAGCCGCGCGCTACGAAGTGACGCAGAAGCGGTGCGCGGAGCTGATCTTGAGGTTGCAGCGATCGGGCGCCCTCTCATCAAAGCTCGACGCCAACCAGGCGGGATACGGGCTCGTCGCCTTCATCGAAGGGTTGAGCATGCAGCTCATCTTCTCGCGCAAGCCCAAGAAGGCGACCTACACCCGCAAACTCCTGCAACAATACTTGCAGCGCATGCTCGACGTGTAACGTCAGGCCCGGCCTGAATCACGGAAGCTGCGTCAAGATGCGCGCGGGCGCAGCCACTCCTCGACCAATCGCACCCAGTAGGTGGCGCCGAGCAGGAGCAGGTCGTCGTTGAAGTCATAGCTCGGGTTGTGCAGCAAGCAAGGGCCGGCGCCGTGCCCCATGTCGCGGTGCGAGCCGTCGCCGTTGGCGATGAAGCAGTAAGCTCCCGGCTTCGCCTCCAGCATGTAAGCGAAATCCTCGCCCGCCATGGTGGGCTCCTGTTTCAGCACGTTCTCTTCGCCGACGATCGAAATCATCACCCGGCGCGCGAACTCGGCCTCTGCCTCGCTGTTGACTGTCGGCGGGCAGTGGCGCAGGAACTCGAACTCGCACTTGGCCTCGTGCGCGGCGCAGATGTGCTCGGCGATCTGCTTCATTCTCCGCTCGATCAGATCGAGCACCTCGACAGTGAAAGTGCGGACGGTGCCTTGCAGTTCGCAAGTATCGGGCACCACGTTCATCGTGTCGCCGGCGTGAATCATCGTCACTGACAGCACGCCGGCATCGATTGGGCGCTTGTTGCGGCTGACGATCAGCTGAAACGCGTTGACCATCTCGCAGGCGATCGGCACTGGGTCTATGCCGTCGTGTGGCATCGCTGCATGCGACCCGCGGCCGCGGATAGTGATTCTGAACGTGGAAAAGGAGCCCATTACAGGCCCTGGGCTCACGGCGAACGTGCCTGCCCTTTGGCCAGGCCAATTGTGCATGCCGAAGACGGCTTGCATCGGAAACTTCTCGAACAGCCCGTCGACGATCATCGCGCGCGCGCCGTTTCCGCCTTCCTCTGCTGGCTGGAAGATGACGTAGACAGTGCCGTCGAAGTTGCGATGCGTAGCCAAGTGGCGTGCCGCGGCGAGCAGCATTGCGGTGTGACCATCATGGCCGCAGGCGTGCATCCTGCCTGCGATCTTGCTCGCGTGGGCAAAAGTGTTGAGCTCCTGGATAGGCAGCGCGTCCATGTCGGCGCGCAGGCCGATCGCTCGATCGCTCGTGCCGTTCTTCACGACGCCCACGACGCCCGTCTCACCTAACCCCCGATGGATGGGAATGCCCCATTCCGTGAGTTTGGCTGCGACCAGATCGGCAGTGCGGCGTTCCTGGTAACAGAGCTCCGGGTGCGCATGGATCTCGCGCCGAAGCGCCACGATCGACGCCGTTTCGATGTCGATGGGGTTGAGGATCTTCATGGCGCGGATCACGCCTTGATCTTGCGCTCCTTCACACCAGTAGCACGCTCGAGTCGGCTCGTGTCATCGCGCTCCGTGCTGATTGCGCGCCAGGCAAGGCGGAAGACATCTTCTGCTTTGTCGGACAATCGCTTCGGGCGACCGCGAAACAACCAGGAGATGACCGCGCGATCGATGATGCCCACCACGACGTCGGCCAGGGTGACTGCGTCTACATCGCTCAGCACTGAGCCTTCTGCGCGCCCGATCTCCATCGTCCTCAGCAACTGCCGGAATACCGGCGAATTGTAGGTCCGATGACGAATCCACACTCCCCGCGGCAAGGTCAAGAACAGCGCCCGAGGCACGCGCGGATCGCGATCGTAAAGCGCGAACTCGACTTCGATCGAAGCCCACAAGCGCTCCTTGGCAGTGGGCCGGTCCTGCATGCCGCGCTCGATCAGCTCGGCCAGCTGGATCAGCCAGCGCCCGACGAAATGGAAGAAAACCTCGTCCTTCGTCGAGCCGAAGGCGTAGAGCTTGGACAGGCTCGTTCTGGCGCGCGCCGCGATTTCACGGGTGGTGGCCCG
>DASVCI010000028.1:0-5449 GCA_036381695.1 Steroidobacteraceae bacterium | reverse complement strand
GGAGGGACAAGGACACGGCCCGCCGCGCGCGGGCCGTTTGCTGTTCGTAAAACTAACCGGGGGTAATTGGAGTTCCTTACATGCCAAACATTGAGCCCAAGGGCATGGCGCAGCTCACGAGAAGCGCGAAGGCTCGCGCTGCGCGCGCCATCGAAGACGTTCACCTCGCTTACTATGCGAAAGGAGGCATACGAGACCTTGAGGATAAGCTAGGCGAGCAAAGAGGCGCTGCTGCCCGTCACATTTTTGCGCTTGCGATTTACGCATCCGAGAACGCGGAAACGCTCGAGGAAGCGATTGCACAGTTCCAAGCGCTATGCGCCTACGCCGAAGCACGATACAAGCAAGAACACGACGTCGTGAACCTGAAGGAAGTGCTCCCGACCTGGGCCGTGTTCAAGTCGAATATCCTGCGCGGGATGCGCGAGTACGGCCTTGATCCAATCGAGTATCGCAGCGAAGGCGCGTTCCGCGTCGCCATGCAGCGCCAGCAAGAGCAGTTAGCTCTCCCCTCACCGCCAAAGCTCACGCAGCGCGCGATTGACAAAGCCTTGTCGACGACCGTGACCTACGACCCCGTGCGCACACTGCTCTCGCAGATACTCTTCGAGTGCCAATCGCTGAAGCGTTCGAAGCAGAAGGACGCAGAGGCGGTACTGCGTGAAACGATGGACCGGCTGTCGCAATTTGTGGATCAGCGCAAGGCGGGTTAGCGCAAGAATCCCATAATCCGCTGTTAAATCAGGCCCTGGGCGGCTTGCTGCTCAGGGCCTTTTCTTTTCCAAATTCAAGAATTTGACGGTTAACTGCAAACTCGTTTGCGCTGGGAGGTTGACAGTCGCCATTGTTAACCTCAATCTTCCGCGCCATGGGGATGCAGGATAACAGTCAGCTTCGGAAAGCCCGCAAGCCGATTCGGTCGCAGCACACTGCCATCGACTCTGCGTGTGCGCAGAGCCCCGCGAGGGGGCGGTGCGTGGGCTTTCTGAAGCTGATTCCGCTCAGCTCTAGGGAGGCCAGCTTGAGCGAGCTGGTGTCGGGTGCGAATCCCGACCGGGCGCCCTTCTCCGCCCCCCGGAGCGTGAGCCGAGCGCGAGTCCCATCTGCCGGCCCGACGGCAGCAAAGAAGCAGCGCGTGTTCCGTAGCTGCGTCCTCCCCGCAGTTACCGCTGCTCTCGGCATCGGGACCAACACCTTCGCAGCCGACGTCGAGCCCGTCGTCGTGTTGCAGCACACGAGCGATCTGTTCCGCGGCCGTCCTCTCAACAACAAGGACGAGACGCAAGCGGAGATGATCGCGGCCGGCGTGACGATCCGCGTCGGCAAAGCCTTCGAGATCGACTTGGTGCATGGCGCCAAGCGCATCGACCGCGGTGGGTGGGAAGGCGGCTCACAAGTCACCGCGCGCTGGTATCCAGGCCGCCATAAGGAAAAGAGATGACCCCTCTTCAGATCAACGCGCTGCTGTCTGTCTACGCCCGGCCAGGGGACGTGCTCCACCCCCTGGCCGTGGAGAGCTTGATGAACTACGAGCTGATACAGCCCGTGGCAGGCCGCGCACCGGGCCCCACCCCGTCCCCCGCGTGTGACTACGAGTTGACCAGCCGCGGCAAGGCGATGGTGAACGGCCTGATGAGCCTGCCCCTGCCGCAGCTCGAAGAGCGCTGGACCATCGGCCCGGCGGACTGCACGGAGCCACTGTAGCCATGCCTCTCGCAATCTGGTGGCTTTTCGGTGCGCTGCTCCTGATCGGTGTCGTTCTCGTGGCCGCTCAGGTCTGTGGCTTCAACGACCTCGACGGACCGTGAGGCCGTGCTCAATTTGATTTGCGACCGGGGCGCCGTGTGGACGCTCACGGGCGAGACAACGACGCGCACACCTGATTCATTTCACGCCAACTGTAGTTACACGAGGTATTTCCCAATGATCGAAGTATCCTTCAAGTTCCATAGCGTCGATGACGCCAAGGCGTTTCTCACCGGGCTCGGCAAGAAGGCCGTCGGCGCGCTCAACACGACCGAGGCCGGCACGAGCCAGCCGCCGGCCCCACCGGCCGGCGGGGCCGCCCCGGGCGGCGTAGGCGCCGGAGCCGCGGCGGCGACCCCGTTGCCGGGCGTCAACGTGCCGACGACCGTGATCCCGCCCGCCCCGCCGTCCGCGCCCGCCCCCGACGCTGCTGCACCACAGACTCCCGCCGCTGCTGCTGCACCACAGGCTCACACCGCGCCGGACCAGGCCGCCTTGATCGCCGCTTTCACAGCGCTCGGGCAGGCCAAGGGCCGTGATGCCATTACCACTGTGCTCGCGGAGTTCGGCGCTCGGACCGTTGTCGGCGCGGCAGGCACCGGCATCCCCCAAGACAAGTGGGCTGCGGCCATCGAGCGCTGCAAGCAGGTGCTTCAGTCGTGAGCGGTCACGCGACTCTCTCCCCGTCGGCATCTGCAAGGTGGCTCCGTTGCACGGCGTCAGCGGGCGCCTACGACGGCGCCGAGAGCAGCGAGTACGCGGACGAGGGCACGGCGGCGCATACGCTCGCGGCCCGAGCGCTCGGGAGCGGCGCGCCTGCGGCGTACTGGCTCGGTGACAAGATCGACGTCTGCGACGACGACGGCTCCGTCCGGCGCACCTTCGAGGTGACGGACGAAATGGCGATGTACGTGCAGGTCTACGTCGACGCCATTCGCGATCGGCTGCACGGCACAGCGCAGCTTCTCGTCGAGCAGAAGGTCGACAGTGGGCTCGAGAGCGCGGCCTTCGGCAAGATCACCGGCACGGGCGATGCCATCGTGCTCTCCCCCACGTTCGGGCTCATCGAGCTGCACGACCTGAAGTACGGCGCAAATCCGAAGAATCGCGTCGACGCGCTGACACCTGTCGTGGACACGGCCGATTGCGTCGGGCCTGTCATCCTCGACGAGCAAACCGGCCAACTGTGGGAGCTGAACACGCAGCTCGCGCTCTACGGGCTCGGCGTCTTGCACGACTTCGGTATGCTTGGGGCCTTCGAGCGCGTCCACCTTGCCATTCACCAGCCGCGGCTCGATCACATGAGCGCGGTCGAGATCAGCGTCGCTGACCTCTTGACGTGGGGCGAAACTGTCGCGGGCAAGCTCGCTGCGATCGACGCTGGACTCACGGAGTACAAGCCGAGCGAAAAGGCGTGCCAGTGGTGCCCGGTCAAGGCACGCTGCAAGGCGCTCGCGGACTTCACCTATCAGACCGTGGCCGTCGACTTTGCGAACGTCGCTGACTTGACGGAGTACGGCGTCGCCTCAGCCTACGAGCGCGTCGAGCTGGTCGAAATGTGGCTCAAGGCCGTGAGGGAAGCGGCTGCCGCGCTCGCGGACAAGGGCGAGCTGCCGGGCTGGACCTGGGAGATCGGTCGCGCTGGCACTCGCAAGTGGAAGGACGCAAAAGCTGTCGAAGAGATTCTGCGCAAGACGTACCGCCTCAAGAAAGACGAGGTGTACGAGCAGAAGCTCATCTCACCGACGCAGGCCGAGAAGCTGCTCGCCAAGGCTCATCCGCAGCGATGGGAAGACTTGCAGGAGTACATCGTGCGCGGCGAGCCGAGCAAGAAGCTCGTGCGCGTGACCGAGGCACAGGCTCCGCTGCCCGCGGCGCCGGTCATCGACGACTTCAGCGGCCTGCTCGGGGTGTGACGTGTTCCTACTACTGAGCGATGGCGAGTGAGTGCCGCAAAAAGCGCTTTGACCACGTCTTGGATGCGCGGCGCGCGCTGTTGAAGTGCTGGAAGCAACGTCGCAACGAGCGCCGCGTCTATTGGTGCGACGACTGCAAGGCTTATCACTTGACGAGTCAAGCAGCCGCAGCACCGAAGGACTTTCCGAAGCTATGACCCAACCGAAACGCCCGCTTCCGTCGCTCCGCTTCGTGGTCCTCCAAGACTACAAGGAGCTGTACCGCTTCATCCCGCAGACGACGCCGAAGGGCCGCGTCCTGCCGGACCTGTGGGCGCTCCCTGGCGCTGAGATCAGGCACACGAGCGAGCTGATCGACCTGTGCAAGCGGCGCGGCTGGCGGTGGCGCATCGAGGGCGACGATGGGCGAAGGCGGAGCAGATGAGGGCGCCCCAGGAGGTTAACTGCTGCTAAACTCGACGACCGGGCGAATCGCCGGAGCCCGTTTCAAATCCGGCGTTTATGTAACTTCTTAGCGTCGTAATTTTGTACGAGGTAAACCGCAATGACTACGCAAGCCAACTCAAATGTCGGGTTCGTCATGCTCGAGGACGTCCGCATCGCGTTCGTCCATAGCCAGTACGGCGGACTGTGGCGTGCCGGCGGCGGCGAGGACGGCGGGCGGCCCGCCTACTCGTCGAGCTTCATCCTCACGCCCGATCACAAGAGTCTCCCTGCCGTTCGGCAGGCCATGCTCGCCGTGGCGCGTCATAAGTGGGGGCCGGACGGTGACAACGTGCTCCAAGCCCTCGCATCCGCCGGACGTATCTGCCTTATCAATGGCAACGCCAAGGGGCACGTCGCCGGCTACGCCGGCAATTGGGTTATCAACGCACGCAGTCCGGTCGCACCGTTGGTGATCGACCAGAACCGCCAGCCGCTCACGCAGGAGTCTGGCATCCCCTACTCCGGCAGTTTCGTCAACGCGGCACTCGCCATTTGGGCGCAGCAGAACAAATACGGGCGGCGCATGAATGCGCAGCTCCGTGGCGTTCAGTTCGTGCGCCACGGCGAGCCCTTGGGAGGCGGGGCGCCGGCCTCGGTCGACGAGTTCGGTGATATCGAGGAGAGCGCCATGGCAGCCAACGAGTTCGGTGCGCTCTTCGGCGGGCAGCAGGCGGCCCAGGGCGCCGGTCAGCCGACCGACTTCTCGTCGCTGCTCGGTGCCGACGACAGTTGCCCGTTTTGACGGCCTTTTGAGGCGGCCTTCGGGTCGCCTCCGTTTCTCGAATAGGAGAACGCATGAGGATTCACCGTCAGTCGCCGACGAAGGCGATTGTCAATCTGAAGACCGACGAGATCATAGGCTACGGCGAGCGGCGTGCGCACAGCGCGACCGATGTGACGTGCCCGCGCTGTGACGCGCGTCCCGGCGGCCTGTGCAAGGAAGGCGGCGAGTTTCTGCCGGCGCTCGATGTCCACGTGGAGCGCGTGGAGGCGCACTTGTGAGCGACGAGCGGAACTTCCGCGTCATGACCTCTCGCCCGAACCGGCGGCCGACGCTGATCTACCGCCGATGGCGCGATATGCAAAGCCGCTGCAAAGGGCAGGCGACGAAGCGGCCGGACGAGTACAAGCAAGTCCGGCTGGGCTTCAAGTCATTCGCGGAGTTCCGCGCGTTCGCCATCCGCAACGGCTTCACGAAAGAGAACAACTCGCCCGATCGCCTCGACACATCCCGCGGCTATGAGCCCGGCAACATCCGCTTCATCCCACCGGCCGAGAACGCGCTCCGCGGGCTCTACCCC
>DASVCI010000027.1:0-14777 GCA_036381695.1 Steroidobacteraceae bacterium | reverse complement strand
CTGTCGTCGGTTTACGGTTGATTCGCCTTTTCTTTCGATCCACAGTCGGGAAGCACCCATGAAGCGTCTAAGAGACATCGCCGTCGCGTTGAGCCTGGCCCTCGGTGCGGCGCCAGCCCTCACGGTTCTCACGCCGGTCGCTCAGGCCGCCGAGCAGCAGAACAAGATCACCACCCGGGCCGTCGCGGTCGCCCTCAAGAAGGCGCAGGACCTGATGGGCAAGAAGCAGTGGGACCCCGCGCTCGCGGAGATCAAGAAGGCGCAGGCGGTCGAGAACAAGACCCCGTTCGAGGCCTACCAGATCGACGAGTTCTTAGGCTACGTGCTGCTCCAGCAGAAGAAGTACGGCGAGGCCGCTCCGGTCTTCGAGCGCATGCTCAACTCCGGATTCCTGCCTTCCGAGAAGGTCGACGACATCACGAAGACCGTGGCGCAGCTCTACTTCCAGGTGCAGAACGACCGCAAGGCCGCCGAGTGGGCGCGCAAGTGGCTCGACAAGCATCCGAGCGACATCGACATGGGTGTGCTGCTCGGGCAGGCGTACTACCGCATGAACGACTACAAGAACGCCGCCTCGAGCATGATCAAGGTGGTGTCGAATGCCGAGCGCGTCGGCCGCAAGCCCGAGGAAAACTGGCTGCTCATCGTGCTGAGCTCGCAACACAAGTCCGAGAATAACGAGGGCGTGGGCGAAGCGCTGAAGAAGCTCGTGCGCTACTACCCGAAGCCCCAGTACTGGGAGAACCTGCTCGACATCTATCGGCGCAAGGACACGAGCGAGCGAGTGCAGCTCGGCTACTACCGGCTGATGAACGAGGTGGGCATCCTCAAGAACAAGGACGACTACATGGAGTTCGCGCAGCTCGCGATGGAGGCGGGCGTGCCGGGAGAGGCGCTGCGCGTAGTGCAGCAGGGCTTCGACAACGGCACGCTCAAGGTCGACGACAAGACCGAGCAGGGCCGCTACGACCGTCTGCTCGCGGCTGCCAAGAAGCAGGTCGCGCAGGATGAGCCCACGCTTCCGCAGCTCGCGAAGGAAGCCGAGCGGGCCTCTCAGGGCCAGCCCGATGTGGGGCTCGGCCATGCGTACCTGAGCTATGGCAAGTACAACGAGGCGATCGCCGCCTTTCAGCGCGGTCTCAAGAAGGGCGGGGTGACCGACCCGGACGAGGCGCAGATCGCCATGGGCATCGCGCATTTCAAGGCTGGTCAGGAGGAGCAGGCTCGCCAGGCCTTCGCCGCGGTGAAGGACGGCTCGCGCTGGAAGCAGCTCTCCGAGCTCTGGCAGTTGCACCTGCAAGCGAGCTGATCGGGCCCGCGGGTTAACCGGCGCCTCGATATCTTCCGCTCGAACGAAGCCCGCCCCCGAACTGTTCGGGGGCGGGCTTTTTCATGGGTGTTGGCTTGAGCGCGCTCGTGGGCCGTCCTGGCTTGACTCTCGGGTGACCCGCCCTCCCTCGGCGTTCCGGTCGATCCAAGGCCTTGAAACTCCGTCTCGGATCCACCCCAAGCCAGCCGGTCTGACGGGCGGCGCCGGGGAGGATACAATCGGCTTCCAGGTTTGGGACGGGTCTCGTGAGCGAATTCAAAGGCATCCCCATCGTTCCGGCGGGCGAGCGCCCGCGCAGCGGCGAAAAGTACGTCACCGCCCAGGGCTTCAAGGCGATCAAGGACGGCATCAAGGCCGCGGCCGCCCAGGGCCCGATCTCCTTCGGCCGCAAGCCCGGATGGCTGCGCGCGCCCCTGCCCGCGGGCAAGGGCTTCGATGCGGTCCGGTCGGTCGTGAAGGAGCATCGACTCGCCACAGTCTGCGAGGAGGCCAAGTGCCCCAACATCGGCGAATGCTGGAATGCCGGCACCGCTACGTTGATGCTCATGGGAGCGGTTTGCACGCGCGCCTGCCGTTTCTGCTCGGTGGATACCGGCAATCCGCACGGCTGGCTCGATGCCGAGGAGCCCGTGAACGCCGCCAGGACGGTTCAGCTCATGGGCCTCAAGTACGTCGTGCTCACGTCGGTCAATCGGGACGATCTGCCTGATGGCGGCGCTTCGCACTTTGCCGCGTGCGTGCGCGAGATCAAGAAGCTGAATCCTTCCGTTGCGGTCGAGGCGCTGACGCCGGATTTCCAGGGCGTGCTCGAGGACGTGGAAACCGTGGTCTCGAGCGGCCTCGACGTGTTTGCGCAGAACGTCGAGACAGTACGAAGGCTGACGCATCCGGTGCGTGATCCGCGCGCCGGATATGAGCAGACATTGAACGTGCTTGCGCATGCCAAGCGCTTCCGGCCGGACGTGCTGACCAAGACCAGCCTGATGCTGGGCTTGGGCGAGACCGACGAGGAGCTTGCCGAAGCGATGGACGACATCCGTGCCGCCGGCGTCGACATCCTCACGCTCGGGCAGTATTTGCGCCCGACGCCGAATCACTTGCCCGTCGAGCGCTGGGTCACACCCGATGAGTTCGAGCGCTATCGCGCCTGGGCGCTCGCCAAAGGCTTCCTCGAGTGCGTCTCGGGGCCGCTCGTGCGCTCGAGCTACCGCGCCGAGCGCGCGCTCGAGCGGAACAACGCCGGATTGGGCCAAGGCTCCCGCCACTGACTGCTGCGAGTCCGCGACCGCGTCGATCCTGGATGAGCCTGCCTCTGCCCGACTCGTTGCCTGCCGTCGGTGAGCCGCTGCTTCGCTGGCTCGGGCGCGTCGAGTACGAGCCGACATGGCGCGCCATGCAGGCCTTCACCGAAGCGCGCGTGCCAGAGACGCGCGATGAAATCTGGTTCCTCGAGCATCCTCCCGTGTTCACGCTCGGCATGAACGCAGCGCGCGAGCACGTGCTCGCGCCTGGCGATATTCCGGTCGTGCAGATCGACCGGGGCGGACAAGTCACTTATCACGGGCCGGGTCAGCTCGTGGTCTATCCGCTTCTCGACGTGCGCCGTCGAAAGCTCGGTGTTCGTGAGCTGGTGGTTGCGCTCGAGAACGCGGTCATTGCCTTGCTCGCGACGCGAAACATCGCCGCCCGAGGGCGACGAGATGCGCCGGGCGTGTACGTAGAGGAGCGGAAAGTCGCGAGCATCGGGCTGCGCATTCGCCGCGGCTGCAGCTATCACGGTCTCGCTTTCAACATCGACATGGATCTCGAGCCGTTCCGTCGCATCAACCCGTGCGGATTCCGCGGGTTGGAGGTGACCGACGTGCGCAGGCTCGGGGCGAGTCTCGATGTCGAGTCGGCGGCGCGCGAGCTCGCGCCGCATCTGCTCAGATCGCTGCAAGCCTCCGGCGAGCCGGACTGGGCGTGACGGCGATCGGCTTCATGCGCTGAGTCACTTTGGAGAGCTCGATGCGAGCAGTCGTGCTACACAGCTACGGTCCGCCGCCGCAGATCGGCGTCGAAGACGTTCCGCCGCCGCCCATGAAGGCCGGGCACGTTCGTCTGGCTGTGCACGCCGTCGGCTTCGGATTTCCCGACGCTTTGATGATCGCCGGCAAATATCAAGTGAAGCCGCAGGCGCCGTTCGTTCCGGGAAGTGAAGTGGCCGGCGTCGTCACCGAGGTCGCCTCCGATGTGCAGTCGGTCCGCACTGGTGATCGGGTGCTAGTCATTGCGGGGCAAGGGGGCCTCGCGGAGCAGTGCGTTGTTCCGGCAACGTCGGTGATTCCGCTGCCCGAAACGATGAGCATGGAGGCGGCTGCCGGCTTCCTCATCAATTACGGGACTACGTATCACGCGCTCGTGCAGCGAGGGCGTCTGCAAGCTGGTGAGAGCCTCCTCGTACTGGGCGCCGCTGGCGGCGCTGGGCTTGCAGCAGTGGAGATCGGCAAGGTTCTGGGCGCGCGCGTGCTCGCTGCCGCCAGCACGGAGGAGAAGAGGGCGCTCGCGCTGCGATACGGAGCCGATGCCGCGTTCGATTACACGCGCGAGCCCATCAAGACCGCAGTCATGGAGTTCACCGGCGGGCAGGGGATCGACGTGGCTTACGATCCGGTCGGGGCGGATCATGCCGAGCAAGTCGTGCGCAGCATGGCCTGGAACGGCCGATACCTCGTGATCGGCTTTGCGGGCGGGCAGATTCCAAGCATTCCGCTCAATCTGCCTTTGCTCAAGGGATGCTCGCTGGTGGGCGTATTCTGGGGCGGGCACTTCAGGCGCGAGCCCGAGGTGCACGCGGCCAATCTCGAAACGCTGTTTGCCTGGTTCCGCGAAGGCAAGATCAAACCGCATCTGAGGGCGCTCGAGGGGCTCGAGCGATTCTCGCAAGCGCTCGAGCTCCTGAACGAGCGGCGCTCCACCGGCAAGATCGTCATCAAGGTCGCAAGCGACGGGTGAGCCACTTCCCGAGCGGGCCCGGTCTGCGCTACAAAACGACCATCACCCTCTCGCAAGAGGTCAGCTCGCGATACAACGCGTCGAGCTGCGAGCGGCTCTGTGCGACGAACGTGCACGTGACGCTCAGGTAATTGCCGTCCTTGCTGGGCCGCTCCTCGATGTTCCCCGCCTCGATGGGGCCGACGTGCTTTTGCACGATGCCGAGAACGATGCTCCGGAAATCGTCCGTGTGCCGGCCCATCACTTTGAGGGGGAACTCGCAGGGAAATCCGAACAGCGTATCCTCGGCCATGACGGGCTCCGGCTCGTGGGGCGGGAAAGCGGGGAGAGCTCCCGTAGAGACGCGGCTACAGTGCCGGCGTTCCCTTCAGGCGCTCCTTGCACTCCTCGAACGCGCGATTCATGCGCTGCCACATCGGGCCCGGTCGGCCCGTGCCGATGGGCTTGCCGTCGATCCTGGTCACCGGCAGGACGTCACGCGTCGATGAGCTCAACCAGACTTCGTCGGCGGCGTAGAGCTCCTCCAGCTCGATCGGGCGCACCGTGATCGAAATCGAGCCGCTCGCGAGCTCGATCGCAGCATCGCGCGTCACGCCGGGCAGGATGCGATTGCTGTTGGGCGGCGTGCAGACGTTGCCATCTCGCACCACGAACACACTGGTAGAGGCGCCCTCGAGCACCTCTCCATCCCTGACGATGATCGCTTCTTGCGCGCCCGCGTCCGCCGCCTGCTGCTTCATCAACACATTGGCGAGCAGGGCCGTGCTCTTGATGTGGCAGCGACTCCAACGGAAATCCTCGACTGTGATCGCCGACATTCCCTGTTCCCGGATCTCCCTGGTGAGCGGCGGGAGTGGGGCGGCCATGGCGAAGACGCAGGGAGTCGATTGCGCCGGGAAGGCGTGGTTGCGCCCGTATTCCATCCCGCGCGTCACCTGAACGTAGACGTACATGTCGCCTGCGCCATTGCGGCGGATCAGCTCTTCGAGAAGCCGGAGCCACTCGGCATGGGTGTGCGGTGAGGCGATGCGAATTTCCGCAAGGCTGCGCGCGAGCCGGTCGAAGTGCTCGCGAAACCGGAACATTCGTCCGGCGAACACCGGCAGCACTTCGTACACGCTGTCGGCGAACAGAAAGCCGCGATCGAGCGGCGAGATGCGAGCTTCGCGCAGCGGCAGATACTCGCCGTTCAAGTAGCAGATCGGCAGCGGGTCGGTCATGGGACTTGGGCTCCTCGCGCGCGGCGGCGCTCAAAAGATCCAGAGCTTGGCGGTATCGACCATGCGTCCGAAGAAGCCCGCCTCGGGCACGTCTTCGACGGGGTGCAACGGATAGGTCGCAAGCTGCTCGCCGCCGAGGCTGAGCTGAAGCTTGCCGACTTCGTTGGCGCGGCTCAGCGGTGCGAGCAGCGGGTCGGCGACTTCCGCTTTGGCGTTGAGCGAGCCCGCCTGTCCGCGCGGAATGGTGACATACACCGGCTGCGCGACTGCGAGCCCCACTTGATCCTTCTGTCCCTTCCACAGCTCGACGCTGAGGACCGGGCTATTCGCCGTGAGGAGCTGGCGCGTTTCGTAGAAGCTGAAGCCGTAGTTCAGCAGGGCCGCGCTCGCATCCTCCCTGGCGCGGATGCTGGGCGCACCCAGCACGACGGAAATGAGCCGCATGCCGTCCCGCTTGGCGGATGAGACCAGGCAGTAGCCGGCCGACTCGGTGTGGCCGGTCTTCAGCCCGTCGACGGTCGGGTCCCTCTCGAGCAGCCCGTTGCGGTTCGGCTGAGTGATGTTGTTCCAGGTGAACTCGCGCTGCGAGTACCACTTGTAGTACTGGGGAAACTCGCGGATGAGCGCGGCCGCGAGCACAGCGATATCACGGGCTGTCGTGTAGTGATCCGGAGCCGGCATGCCGGGGCTGTTCTGAAAATGCGTGCTCGTCATCCCCAGTTGCTGCGCGTACTTGTTCATCAGATCGACGAACACCGGTTCGCTCCCTGCGACGTGCTCGGCGAGTGCGACCGTCGCGTCGTTCCCCGATTGCACGATCACGCCCTGCAAGAGGTTCTCCACGCTGACTTCGCTCCCGGCCTCGACGAACATGCGGGAGCCTTCCTGGCTGCGGGCGTAGCGGCTGATGTGCACCATGTCATCCAGTGCAATCCGTCCGGACTCGAGCGCTGCGAAGACGACGTACGCGCTCATGAGCTTCGTCAGGCTCGCGGGCTCCAGGCGCTCGTTCTCCTTGGCGGCAGCCAGCACCCGGCCGGTGTCGTAGTCCATCAGGTAATACCCGCGCGCCTCCACCTTCGGAGGAGCGGGCACGGGCAGGGGATCGACGTTGGCTTCGGCGGCCGGTGTGACACCGGGGATGGCGACCGACCGGGCGGCGGCTTCGGGCGCAGGAGCGGCTTCATCGGAGCAGCCGGCAAGCGCGAGGAGCAGGGCGAGCAGGAAGAACGTCGGAGTTCGTGCGTACATGATCAATCGTCGGCGCATGAGAAGGGCGTTTCGGGGCATTGTACCGGCACGAGCCGTCGGTCAGTCGGCGGCGAGGCGCGCATCGGCGATGCCGAGCGACTTGAGCCGCGACAGGATGCGGTCGAACTCGCTCACAGTCGGGATGGGCCCGACGCGTACGCGGTACAACGGCCGGCCCTGCACCTCATCCTTGCGGACGAAGCTTTGCTCGATGCCTTGCGAGCGCAGCCGCTCGAGCAAGCGGTCGGCATTCGCCTCACTGCTGAACGCGCCCGCCTGCACGTACAGATCGCCCGGCTTGCTCGCGGCGGTGCTGACCGCCTCGTCCTGTCCCGGCGTCAACGCCCGCACTTCGACGAACGTCGTGCCGTCGCGAATCATGTCGAGTTTCGCGGCCGCGCTGTAGGACAGATCGATGATGCGGCCGTCCTTGAACGGGCCGCGATCATTGACCCGTACCACGACGCTTCGCCCGTTGCGCAAGTTGGTCACCTGCACGTAGGAGGGCAGCGGCAAGGTCTTGTGCGCGGCCGTCATCGAGTACATGTCGTAACGCTCGCCGTTCGAGGTCGTGGCGGAGTGAAAACCCGGGCCGTACCAGGACGCGACGCCGCGCTCGAGGTAGCCCTCGGCGCTCTCGAGCACGAAATACCGCTTGCCGTTTACTACGTAGAACGGCGGGTTGCCTCGCTTGGAGCGCGGCTCGAACTTCGGCACTGGCTCGGGGATCGACGCGATGTCCGGCGGCGGCTCGGGAGTGGGCGTCGGCAGCGGAGCAGGCGAGCGCGGAGTGCCGCGCGGGGAGGGAGTGCTGACGCACCCGGTCATCGCGAGTGCTGTGATGAGGAGCGCAACCAGCCCCCTCATTCGGACGTATCCCTCATGAAGTTGAGGATCGCCCGGCCGAGCTCGTGGACCGCCATGGCGTACAGGGGGCTGCGGTTGTAGCGCGTGATGGTGTAGAAGTTGTTGAAGCCCACGCGATACTCGGGGCCGCGCTTGCCCTCGCCGACGACCAGCATCGCCGGCGCCTCTTCCGGGAGCTGCGTCTCGAACGAAACTCCCTTGGCCCTGAGCGAGCCCACCGTTTCGTTGAGCGCGACCTGCGAAAGGTCGAAGCGGCTGAGATCGTCGTCCTCGAGCCTCGCGCTCACTATGACCGGCTCGCCCTCGCGCCAGCCGTGCACGCGCAGATAATTCGCGACCGAGCCGATCACGTCGTCCCAGCTTCCCCACAGATCGCGCTTGCCGTTGCCGTCCGCGTCGACGGCGAAGCGCCGATAGCTCGAGGAGATGAACTGCGGCGCGCCCATGGCGCCGGCGTACGAGCCGAGCGCGGTGAGCGGGTCGATCGCTTCCTCGCGCGAGAGCATCAGAAAGTGCTGGAGCTCGCCGCGGAAGAACGCGCTGCGCGGCGGATAATCGAAAGCCAGCGTGGCGAGCGCATCCAGCACGCGATAGCGGCCGGTGATGCGCCCGAACGAGGTCTCGACGCCGAGAATGCCGAGGACGGCGGCGGCAATGCCTTCATCGCCGAGCTGTTGCAACGCTTGCTCGTGCTGAAGCCGGAAGTCCGCGCCCTGGAGGATGCGCTGCCGGGTGAGGAAGCGCTCGCGATACTCATGCCAGGGCACTACGCGCTCGGCCGGGCGGCTGATCGCCTCGAGGATCGAGGTCTGGGTCTCGGCCTGACGGAGCAGATCTTCGAGCTGCTTGCGGTCGAGGCCGTGCTCGCGGGATGTCTCCTCGATGAACGCTCGCACTTCCGGGCGCGACACATCGATCGCGCCCGCGCACTCGGGCAGCAGGAAAGCGAGAGAAAGCGAAACGCAGATTGACTTGAGCGGCTGGATCATCGTTTCGGGTCGGCTTGGCGCGCGGCCGCGCGTCAGCGGCCGACGAGTCTGCGCTTCGCGCACAGCGACATGAGGATACCGAAACCAGCCATGAGGGTCACCATCGCTGTACCGCCGTAGCTGATGAACGGCAGCGGTACGCCGACTACAGGCAGCAGGCCCGTCACCATGCCGGTGTTGACGAACACATACACACAGAATGTGAGCGCGAGACTCCCGGCGGCGAGGCGCGCGAAGGTGTCCTGCGCCATGGTCGCGAGATACAGCGAGCGCCCGATGAGGAACGCATAGAGAAGGATGACCGTGACCAGGCCGATGAGACCCCACTCCTCGCCGATGACCGCGAAGATGAAGTCGGTCGAGCGCTCGGGCAGGAATTCGAGCTGCGCCTGGCTGCCGTTCAGATAGCCTTTGCCGAACACTCCGCCCGAGCCGATCGCGATCTGCGACTGGATGATGTGGTAGCCGCTGCCGAGCGGATCGCTTTGCGGATCGAGGAACGTGAGCACGCGCTGGCGCTGGTAATCGTGGAGCAGGAATTGCCAGGCGACGAAAGCGACCGGAACCAGCAAGCCCACTGTCGCCAGGATGTAACGCATTTGCAGGCCCGCCAGCAGGACCACCATTGCACCGGCCGCGGCAACGAGGAGTGAGGTGCCCAGATCCGGCTGCTCGGCGATCAGCAGGGTGGGCAGCGCGATCGCGATGCCGATCACGACGAGCGCCCCGAATGTCGGCGGCAGCGGACGCTCGTGCAGGAACCAGGCGCAGGCGAGCGGCACCGCGAGCTTCATGATCTCGGACGGCTGGAAGCGCACGATGCCGAGGTCGAGCCAGCGCTGAGCGCCCATGGCGACATCGCCGGTCAGCGCCACCGCGACGAGCAGGAGCAGGCCGACGACATATGCCCAGGGCGAGACGGTCCGGATGAGCCGGGGAGGGACCTGCGCCAGCATCACCATGGCCACGAGCCCCAGCCCGAAGCGCACGAGCTGCGCTTCGAGCATCTCCAGGCTCCGCCCCGAGGCGCTGAACAGCACCACCGAGCCCACCGTACCGACGAGGCACAAGGCGACGAACAGTGGACCGTCCAAATGCAGCGCGAGCAGGAGCCTCGCCGTTCCGGTCAGGGTGCGCTGTGCGCGCGATGTATCGAGCGTGTCGTAGCTCATTCAGTGTCAGTCGGTGCAGCCGGCGCACGCGCGGGCTTGCGTTTCGCGTCCTGCTCGGCGAGTTGCTCCGGCGTCAGAAGATAAGTGTCCAGGATGCGCCGTGCGATCGGCCCGGCATAGGCAGAGCCGCCACCGGGCGCGTTCTCCACCACGACGGCGACTGCAATCTTCGGCGCTTCCACAGGAGCGAATGCCACGAACAAGGCGTGGTCGCGCAGGTGCTCGGCCAACTCGTCGGCTTTGCGCATGCGCTCGTTGATCGACACTGTGAACACCTGGGCCGTGCCGCTCTTGCCCGCCATGGTGTAGGGCGCAGGGGGGCTGGAGTTGACGTAGTAGCGCGCTGTCCCGTAAGGCGCGTTCAGCACGTCGAACATGCCGCCGATCGCCACCTCCCATGCCGCAGGATCGGAGGTCTTCGCCGGAGGCAAGGGCGAGGGCGGCAGTTCCCGAATCTCGCCGGTCGTGACGTCGCGGATCGCGCGCACCAGCCTCGGCTTGTATCGTTTGCCGCGAGCGGCAACGGTCGCGACCGCATGCGCAAGCTGCAGGGGCGTCATGAGCATCTGCCCCTGGCCGATGCCGACGCTGATCGTGTCGCCCGGGAACCAGACCTGGTATTCCTTCTGCTTGAAGGCGCGCTTCTTCCATTCGGTGGAAGGCAGGATGCCGGCGCGCTCGCCGGGAATGTCGATGCCGGTCGGCTGGCCGATGCCGAACTGCTCGAGAAAGCCCGCCATGCGGTCGATGCCCATCAGGCGGGCGATGTCGAAGAAGTACACGTCGCACGAGGTCGCAATCGCCTTGCGCATGTTGACGGCCCCGTGCCCGCCTGGTTTCCAATCGCGGCGTGCGCGGCCATAGCCCGGGGCGGACCAGACTCCGCGGCAGAAGCGGGTCTCGTTCGGGGTCACCACGCCCGTCTCGAGCGCCGCGAGCGCGAAGAGCGGCTTCACTGTCGAGCCCGGCGGGTACACGCCGCGCAAGGCTCGGTCGAACATCGGCCTGTCCGGGTCTTCGGTGAGCGCGAGGTATTCGCGACGGCTCAAGCCACGAGCGAACAGGTTGGGATCGAAAGCCGGCGTGCTGACGAACGCGATCACGTCCCCGTTGTTCGGATCGATCGCGACGGCTGAAGCGCGCTGGCCGCGCAAGGCTTCTTCGGCCGCCTGCTGCACGCGCTGGTCGAGGGTGAGGAAAAGATCGTTTCCCGCGACCGGCTCGATGCGCTCGAGCTTCACCGGCTCGTTGCCGATGCGCTCGACCTGACGGCCCTGCGCGTTGACGAGCAGTTGCTGAACGCCGGAGCGGCCGTGCAGCTCGTGCTCGTAAGCGCGCTCGACGCCAGTCTTGCCTGTCAGCGTCGTGCCCGCGTACTCCTTCGGATCGAGACGCTTCTGGTCCTCTTCGCTGATCGCACCGACGTAGCCGATCGCGTGCACGCCGGTTGCGCCGAGCGGATAGTAGCGGGTGAGGCGCGGCCGGATTTCCACCCCTGGAAACTGATGACGCCGAGCGGCGAAGCGCGCGAGCTCCTCTTCGGTGAGCTGCAGCTTGATCGGCACTGCCTCGAAGACGCGGCGGCTGCGGATGTCCTTCTTGATCGCCGGGACGTCCGATTCGTCGATGAGATCGAGCGCGGCGAGCCCGGTGAGCGTGGCGTCGAGGTCCTCGACCTGCTCGCGGATCAGCTCGAGCTGGTAGGAGGGCGCGTTGGTCGCGAGCGGTAGGCCGTTGCGGTCGAAGATGAGACCGCGATTCGGCGGGATCGGCTCGATCCTGATCTGGTTGCCTTGCGACTCGCCGGCGAAGTATTCGTATCGCACGACCTGCAGCCACACGAGGCGGACGATCACGAGTCCGAGCGCCAGCGCCATGATCACGGCCGCCGCGATCGCGCGTCGCTCGAACAAGCGCTGTTCGGCGTGATGGTCCTTGATACGCACGGGGCGGGGCATCAGGGCGCGTGCTTCAGAAAGTAAGGTCGTGAGGGTAAGACTGATCTTGCTCCGCTGGGCCGCTCCCTGCCAGTAGCCGCCCGCCGCATCCGCTCACCGACTTTTCCTGTTCCAGGTATCGAGCGCGGCTACCAGCGCCGGCCACAGGACCGTGCTCGTCAGCACCGGAAGCCAGCGCGCCCAGGTCGTGATCGGCTGGCCGAGGATGCCGTCGGTCCAGAAGATCAGGAACTGGTAGACGGCGAGCAGCATGAAGACCGTGAGCGTCTGGTGCCAGATCGGAAAGATGCGCATCCTGAGCTGGAACTTGTGCGTGAAGTAGCCGACCAGGAGGAACGCAAGCGCGTGCTGCCCGAGCGTGGTGCCCTTGAGCACGTCGATCAGCAGGCCCGAGAGCCACGCGAACATCAGCCCGGCGATGCGCGGAGCGCTCAACGACCAGTAGATCACGAGCAGGAGCAGGAGCTCCGGCCGGGCGATGTCGAGCGCGTGGGGCAGTGGCACGATCGCGAGAATCAGCGCGAGCAGCACCGTCGAGTAGACGCGCAGACGCCCGATGCGTGCCTCACTCGCGGCCATGGCGCCTCCCCAGCATGACCCTTGGCTCCTTCATTCCCGTGCCGGCGCCTCAGTGGGCGGCGTGCTTTGCGACGCCTCCGGCGCTCTGGCGTTATCAGAGCTCTGCGGCGGCTCTGTCTTGCGCGCAGCCGGCGTCGTGCTTTGCTCAGGCGCTTGCGCCGGCGCTTCGGGTGGGCTTTGCGGTTGATCCACCCACAAGAGCAGCACTTCCCGGTCCCGGTCCAGCTGCGCGAGGGGCTTGGCTTCCACGAGCGCGAACGTGGCGTTCGGGTCGCGCTCGACCCGGCTCACGGTCGCGACCGGGTAGCCCGCCGGAAAGATGCCGTCCAGACCCGAGGAGACCAGCAGGTCGCCCGGTCGCACGTCCGAGTCGATCGTCATGTAGGGCAGGTTGAGCTTGCCCATGTCGCCCGTGCCCACGGCGATCGAGCGGATGCCGTTGCGATTGACTTGCACCGGGATCGCGTGCTCGGAGTCGGTGAGCAGGATGACGGTGGCCGTTGTCTTGTCGAGCTGCATCACCTGGCCGACGATGCCGAATGCATCGAGCACCGGTTGGCCCCGGAACACGCCGTCGTCGGCGCCTTTGTTGATGCGCACGAGATGACGGAACGGATGGACCGCCACGCTCATGATCTCGGCGATGAGGGTGCGTTCGCCCACGCCCCGCGACGCCTCCCTGATGGCGCGCAGGCGCCGGTTTTCCTCGTTCAGGGCTTCAAAGCGCAGCAGCTTGATGCGCGCGAGGCGCAGCTCTTCGGCGAGCCGTTCGTTCTCGGCCCTGAGCTTCGCCCGGTCGGCGAAGCTCGCGGTCAGCCAATTCCACAGGTCGTACGGGGCTTGCACGACCGCGTAGATCGGTCGCACGGCCGAGCCCAGCCAGAGCCGGGCTGTATCCAGGTAGCCGCTACGATGGTCGAGCACCATCAACGCCACCGAGATGAGGCCCAGAAAAAACAGCCCCGCCCCGAGCGGCGGCCCTCGGCCCAGGATCGGACGGCTGTCGGAGCTCAGAGTGACCACGGTTTGTCAGGGTGGCGAGTCAGGTGCGGCGAGCGAAGCCGAGGAGGCGGCGGGTCGCGGGCAGATTCGCCCGCGCACGACCGGGCTCCATTGATCGGCGATCATGCGACCTCACGGGGATGTTCGATCAAGTCTGGGCGTCCGGCAGGCTCTCGGCTTCGATCGGCGTCGCATAAGCGGCAATGAAAGCCTCAGCAGCTCGACGCGCGAGGGTCCAGGGGCCGGGAAGCGTTCTTTGGCAGGGCTCTGCACGCTGGCCTCCGATGGCGCGACCTGCCGGGGAATCCAAGTAGGGCGGCTCTGGCGGCTCGGGCTCCGACGGCTCCGGCGAGGCGCTTCATTCCAGGTTGAAGAGGGCCGGGCCGTGCTCGTCGATCAGCTCGAGCATGCGCCCGCCGCCACGCGCGACGCACGTCAGCGGATCTTCGGAGACCACGACGGGGAGTCCCGTTTCCTCCATCAGGAGCTTGTCGATGTCCCTGAGCAAGGCGCCGCCCCCGGTGAGCACGATGCCTCGCTCGGCGACGTCGGCCCCTAGCTCCGGCGGGGTCTGCTCGAGGGCGACTTTGACCGCCCCGACGATGCCGGCGAGCGGCTCCTGCAAGGCCTCGAGAATCTCGTTCGAGTTCAGCGTGAAGCTGCGCGGCACGCCTTCGGACAGGTTGCGGCCTTTGACCGAGATTTCGTTCACCTGCTGGCCGGGATAGGCCGAGCCGATCTCGATCTTGATCTTCTCGGCCGTCGCCTCGCCGATCAGGATGCCGTAGTTGCGGCGCACATAGTTGATGATCGCATCGTCGAACCTGTCGCCGCCTATGCGGACCGAAGAGGCGTAGACGATGCCGTTCAAGGAGATCACCGCGACCTCGGAGGTGCCGCCGCCGATGTCGAGCACCATCGAGCCGCGCGCCTCGTGCACCGGCAATCCGGCCCCGACCGCCGCGGCCATCGGCTCTTCGATCAGGCGCACCCAGCGCGCACCGGCCCCTTCGGCCGACTCCTGGATCGCCCGCCGCTCGACCTGCGTCGAGCCGTAAGGCACGCAGATGAGAACGCGCGGGCTCGGACGCATCAGGCGATTGCCGTGCACCTTCTCGATGAAGTACTGGAGCATCTTCTCGGTGACGGTGAAATCGGCGATCACGCCGTCCTTCATCGGACGGATGGCGGTGATGTGACCGGGCGTGCGTCCGAGCATGTTCTTCGCTTCCTGCCCGACCGCCTCGATCTTCTTGCCGGCGCGCCCGGGCTCTTCGCGGATCGCGACGACCGAGGGCTCGTTCAGGACGATGCCCTTGCCCCGCACATAAATGAGAGTGTTCGCCGTGCCCAGATCGATCGACAGATCGTTCGAGAAATAACCGCGCAGGTTCTTGAGCATGGGTTCCGAATCG
>DASVCI010000026.1:0-26008 GCA_036381695.1 Steroidobacteraceae bacterium | reverse complement strand
ACACCGTTGCCGGCACAGCATTCTTGGTCAGTCCCGGAGTGTTCCAGCGCTACACACAAGAACATCCAGAAATCGCCCGCCTCGCCAAGCAAAGCGGAGTCGCCGAATGGGCGTGGGTTCAAAAACAGTTTGAGAAGCTGCGCCTTCATAGAAGGCAGGACAACGGTCTCAATATCTGGATGTGCGAGGTAGCCGGACCTCGAAAGACACGGCGCCTGCACGGCTACCTGCTGCTCGACGGGCACACGCTGTTCTCAGACATGCCCTGCGACAATCCCTATCTCAGGCTCCTGACATCCGCCCCGAAGCGCAACGCGGCGTGATGCCGATACAGATGAATCAGAAGGCGGCCAGCGCCGATTTGTCGGTTGCCGCGGCAAGCCGCGGGCAGTGACGCTTGCGCGCATTATGCCCGTTCAACGCTCGCTACAGCCTGAAGCGGATCTCTTCGAGTCTCGGACTCGCGAGCCTTCGGATTCCAAGGACGCGGGCTTGCGGACGCTCAATCTCGAAGACGCCGCCGCCTTCCTGCACATGCACCCGGAGGAGGTTCGCAGCCGCGCCAAGCGCGGATTGCTTCCGGGCGCCAAAGCCGGCCGGCGCTGGGTGTTCCTGGAGGTGGATCTCGCAGAGTATCTGCGCTCGCGGTATCCTCGGCCGCGGCAAGCGCTGCGAGTGACACGTTCGGAGGAAACGGTATGTCACTACGCAAACGCGGTAGCGTCTGGTGGATCGACATCGCGACGCCAAGCGGCGAGCGAATACGACGATCTACTGAGACCGGCAACAAAGCCCAGGCGCAGGAACTGCACGACAAGCTGAAGAGCGAAGTCTGGCGCCTGCACAAGCTTGGGGACCGGCCACGACGCATCTGGCAGGACGCAGCGGTGCGCTGGCTTCGGGAGCAGGCCCACAAGGCCTCGATCGAAGACGACAGAGCCAAGCTGCGTTGGCTGGATCGCTATCTGGCCGATCGTGAACTGGAGAGTATCAATCGAGCATTGATTGATACGATCACCGAGGCAAAGCTCGCCGAAGGATGCAGCAACGGAACGGTCAATCGAGTGCTCGCCCTGATTCGGGCGATTCTGCGCAAGTGTGTCCGCGAGTGGGAATGGCTCGATCGCGCACCGGCCGTACGGCTGCTCAAGGAGCCGACGCGGCGCGTTCGATTCCTGACCCGGCAGCAGGCGCGAGTGTTGTTGCGCGAGTTGCCACAGCATCTGCGCGAGATGGCGACCTTCACGCTCGCAACGGGACTGCGCGCTGCGAACGTGACGGGGCTGACCTGGGAGCAGGTCGATCTGTCACGCAAGCTCGCGTGGATTCATCCGGATCAGGCGAAGGCGAGAAAGGCGATTGCGGTTCCGCTCAACGACACGGCGATGGAAGTCGTGCGCGCACAGCGAGGGAAGCATCCCACGCACGTGTTCACCTACCAAGGTCAGCCGATCAAACAGGTGAGCACGCGGGCGTGGTACCTCGCGCTCAAGCGCGCGGGTATCGAAGACTTCCGCTGGCACGATCTGCGCCATACGTGGGCGAGCTGGCACGTGCAGAGCGGCACACCGCTCTTCGCGTTACAGGAGCTCGGTGGTTGGGAGACCGAGAAGATGGTTCGTCGCTATGCGCACCTGGCTGCGGACCATCTGGCGATACATGCGGCGAACACGGAAATTCACGGCACAAATACGGCACAACCACCGGATTTCCGCGGCACACCCAAATTGCAAGTTGTCGGAAAATAATGGATTTATTGGTGGCCAGGGGCGGAATCGAACCACCGACACGCGGATTTTCAGTCCGCTGCTCTACCAACTGAGCTACCTGGCCGGGAAGGCGGGGGCGGGGTCGGAACCCCGGCCCCGGACGAGAGGCGCGTATTTAAGCGACCGGCCGTCGGTCCGTCAAGGAAAACGCCCCTGTCCACAAAAGTTGACCGTCAACGTCAGGGATTGATGGTGTAGTCTGCCTGCTCGGGGCATGCCCCGGGCATGCATTGCGCCGCACGGTTCAGTGCATTTGTTGTCTCAAGTTCACGCCCGCCGGTCAGTTTCGCGCCGCGCGTGCAACTTTTCCTCGCGCGCGAGCGTTGAGCGCGATGCCGTGTTCTCGCCCGGGCCCGTTCGGAATCACATATAAAGGAGTCCTGTGATGACCGTGGTGCAAACGGCAGCCCCCTCCCTTTCTTCCCGAACGCCGCAATCCCTGATCTCGAGTTACCGCCGCGTGCGCGGCGTCTCGCTCGAGATCTGTGACGGGCTCGAGCCTGAGGATTTCGTCGTCCAGAGCATGACGGATGCGAGCCCGCTCAAGTGGCACCTGGCGCACACGAGCTGGTTCTTCGAGCAATTCCTGCTGAAGTCCTATCTCGCGGCGTATCGGCCGTTTCATCCGCGATACGAGTATCTCTTCAACTCCTACTATCAGTCCGTCGGGCCGATGCATCAGCGCCCGAAGCGGGGCATGCTCACGCGGCCGACGGTGCGCGAGATCATGCGCTATCGGCAGTACGTCGATGAGCATATGGAGAAGCTCCTCGATGCGCGAGGCGAAGAAGAGAAGATCGTCTCGCTCACGACGCTCGGGCTCAATCACGAGCAGCAGCACCAGGAGTTGATGCTCACCGATCTGAAGCATCTCTTCTCGCTGAACCCGCTGTGGCCTCAGTACCGGCCCCATCGCGCCGCGCCGAAGGGAACGACCACGCCGATGCAGTTTTACTCGTTCGAAGGCGGCGTGCGTGAGATCGGGGCGAGCGGCCAGCAATTTTGCTTCGATAACGAGCTGCCACGGCACCGAACGTTCGTCGAGCCGTACGCGCTCGCGGATCGCCTCGTGACCAATGGCGAGTTCCTCGAATTCATTCGTGACGACGGCTATCGGCGTGCTGAATTGTGGTTGTCCGATGGTTGGGAGACGGCTGGACGAGAAGGCTGGAAGAAGCCGCTCTACTGGTCCGAGTCGCTGGACTCCGAGTTCACCCTGAGCGGTGAGCAGCCGCTCGATCCGGCAGCTCCCGTTTCGCATCTGAGCTACTACGAAGCCGACGCGTTCGCGCGCTGGGCTGGCGCTCGCTTGCCGACAGAAGCGGAGTGGGAGCTCGCAGCAGCCTCGCTCCCCGTCGCCGGAAATCTTTACGAGAGCGGCCTGCTCCGGGCTGCTCCGGCGGCGCAACAGCCGGGCATGAAGCAGATGTTCGGCGACTTGTGGGAATGGACGGCCTCGCCCTATACGCCCTACCCCGGTTACAGGCCTGCTCCGGGTGCGCTCGGCGAATACAACGGCAAGTTCATGTGCAATCAGCTCGTGTTGCGGGGCGGCTCTTGCGCCACTCCCGGCGACCACATTCGCGGGAGCTATCGCAACTTCTTCTACCCGCACGCGCGTTGGCAATTCATGGGCGTGCGGCTCGCGCGCGACCTGTAATCCGGAAGGAGGCGACATGGCAAAACACCCGAGCACCGCGCCCGCGACACCGCGGCAGAACGAACTCACCGCCGGGGTGCTGGAAGGACTGCGACGTCAGCCGAAGGAGCTGTCGCCCGTCTGGTTCTACGACGAGCGCGGTTCGACTCTGTTCGATCGCATTTGCGAGCTACCCGAGTACTACATCACGCGCACGGAGCTCGCGATCATGCGTGAGTATGCTGCCGAAATGGCGCAGCACATCGGAAAGGGTGCGACAGTGATCGAGCCTGGCAGCGGCACGAGCACGAAGGTGCGCCTGCTTCTCAATCATCTCGAAGAGCCGGCCGCGTACGTGCCGATCGACATCTCGCGCGAGCACCTGCTCGAGGCGGCCGAGGCGATGGCGCGTGACTATCCCTCCATGCGCGTCATTCCGGTCTGCGCCGACTTCTCTCAGTCGTTCGCTCTGCCGGCGAGCGTAGCGAATGCGCACAACCGCCTCGTCTACTTCCCGGGCTCGACCCTCGGCAATTTCGATCCAGACCCTGCGCGCAACCTCTTGTCACACATGCGGCAGATTGCCGGCCCGGATGGGGCCGTGCTGATAGGGATCGACTTGCAGAAAGACCCTCGCGTGCTGGAGCGAGCGTACGATGACTCGGCGGGCGTCACTGCCGAGTTCAATTTGAACGCCCTGCGTCACATCAATCGCGAGCTGGGTGCGAACTTCGACCTTGGCGCGTTCGAGCATCGCGCCGTCTGGGTCCCGGCCCAAAGCCGGATCGAGATGCACCTCGTGAGCAAGCGAGACCAGACCGTGCGCCTCGGATCAGAAGAGATCCGCATCGCGCGTGGCGAGTTCATCTGCACCGAGCACTGCCACAAGTACACGCTCGAGAGCTTCGCCGCCCTTGCCACCCGCGCCGGGTTGTCGGTCGCTCAAGTGTGGATGGATCCGGATCGGTTGTTCAGCGTGCAACTGCTGCGACCCGTTCACTGAAAAAGTGATGGCCTTCCGTCACCGGAAGGCCATCACCCAAAGGCAGAACGACTAGACCCTCGAACTCTCACTCACGCGCGCGTTTCGCACCGCCGAGCTCCACCGCGAGCATATAAATGTGCTCGAGCCCCTGGTAGAACGAACGCACCGGGATGCGCTCGTCGAGCCCGTGGGCAAATCCCTCGCTCGGCTTGGCGAAGAGGCCGGAGCTCGCGTAGGTGGGAATGCCGGCCGTTCGATACACCTTGCCGTCCGTTGCGCCGGACTCGAGATAGGGCACGACCGGGACGCCGGGATAGTACTTGTGTACGGCTCGCGTGATCGCCTTCATCACGTCGGGGCGCATCTCCGAGACGGGGCTCGCAGTCGGATTGTCCAGAGTCGTGATCGTCACCTGTGGATCGCCGATCGCGCGCGCAAGCTCGTTACGAACAGCTTCCACCTCAACCCCCGGGAAGATCCGGCAGTTGACGGTCGCTTTGGCGGTTTGCGGCAGCGCGTTCTCAGCATGCCCGGCGTTCAGCATCGTGGCGACGCAAGTCGTGCGGATCGTGCCGACGAACTCCGGGGACTTCGAAATCTCTTCGATCGCCGCTGCATCGTTCGGGTTGGCCGCGAACTTCTGCAGCGCTTCACCCAGTGCACCGCCCTGCTGCTTGCCCGCAACGTCCAGATAGGCGCGCGTGAGCTCGTTCGACATCACAGGGAATCGATGAGCTTCGACCTTCAATAGCGCGCGTGCGAGCTGATAGATCGCATTGTCGGCGCGGGGCCGTGAGCTGTGGCCGCCGGGATTCGTGACGGTGAGCTCGAAGCTCGCATAGGTCTTCTCGGCGCCCTGCACGAGATAAAGGAGCGGCTTACCGGTTTTGTCGTCGAGCAATCCGCCGCCGGCATCGGTGTTGATCGCAAACTCCGCGTTCTTCACCCAGTGGTGCTTGACGATCGCCTGAGTGGTGGTCATTGCCGTTTCCTCGTCTCCGACGAACGCGAACACCAGGTCTCGCGAGGGGCGCAATTGCTCCTGCTTCAGGCGCAGAATCGTGGAGACGAGCGCCACGACGCCCGCCTTGTTGTCGCTCGTACCACGACCATAGAACTGGCCGTTCTCCTCCACGAGCTTGAAAGGATCGCGCTTCCACTCCTCCGGGCGGGCGTCCACGACGTCCATGTGCGCCGAGAACAGGATCGGTCGGGCCTGCCCGCGACCAGGCACACGAACGATCAGGGCGTGCGCACCGCCCGCCTCGAGCGTTGCCATGTCCGTTTTGGGCACTCCCCCGGCCTCGAGCACTTCCTGCAGATACTTGACCATGGCCTGCGTCTGGCCATGGCCTTCAGCGGTGCGGAACGAAATCACGCGGGCATAGATTTCACGCGCCTTGGCCTCATGCGGCGCAGTCTCGGCGTTGGCCGGAGTTGCCAGGACGGCGAGCGCGGTTGCTGCGATCAGGATCTTCATGCTTGTTGGTCTCCCGAGCTGAAGGCGTGCAGCATACCCGAGCGAGCGCGCGACGTGCGATGCATCTGATGAGATTACACGATCGGCTGGCCGAGCTCCCCGAGGCGGCGCGTGGAACGGGAAGATTCACGTTTGTACGCCGCCCGTCCAGCCATACGGATCGAGCGGACTTTCAGTGCTCGTTCGCCTGCCGGGGACGCTTCGCTGCGGGGCGGGGTAGCACCGCTTTTCCGAACAAGACCCCCACGACCGCCGCGGTGGCGGAGGCAACGAGCACACCCAGCTTCGCTGCCCCGAGCAACCCCTCGCCACCGAATGCAAGCGTGGCGATGAAGATCGACATCGTGAATCCGATCCCGCCCAGGCACCCCACGAGCGCCACCGAGCGCCAAGTTACATCAGCAGGCAGGCTGCATACGTTGAAGCGCACGACCAGCCAGGTAGCAAGGAAGATCCCGAGCGGCTTACCGAGCACCAGCGCGATGAAGACTCCGAACGCCACGCTGCGCGCGGCTGCATCGGAGATATCGATGTCGTCGAGCGTGATCCCGGCGTTGGCCAGCGCGAACAATGGCATAACCCCGTAGGCGACCCAGGGGTGCAACGCCATCTGCACGCGCACGGCCGGCGGAAGCAACTCGCGTTGCGCCACTCTCAGCTCCTTCAAGGGCTGCCTGAGCTCACTCGGATCGCGTCGGCCCGAACGAGCGCGTTGGCGGAAATCATTGAGCGCGCGGGTTGCTGCGCCGAAAAAGCCTTCACTCGCGCCGAGAGCTCGGGTCGGCGTTAGCAAGCCCAGGATCACACCTGCGAGCGTGGGATGAACGCCGGCCCGGAGCAACCCGAACCAGAGGATCGCGCCGGGCACGACATAGGCGAGTGCCGCACGGACCCCCAGGTGCTGCAAGGCCAGGACGAGCAGCACGCCGCCGAGCGAGATGAGCAACCCGTCAGCGGAGAATCCCGCCGAGTAGAAGAGCGCAATCACGACGACCGCGACGATATCGTCGATGACCGCGAGAGCGAGCAGCAGAATGCGAACGGAAGGAGGCACAGCCTTGCCCAGCAAGGCGAGCACTCCGACGGCGAACGCGATATCCGTGGCAGTCGGAATCGCCCAGCCATCTTCGAGCGGCGGCTCCGCGTTGATCGAGAGATAAATCAACGCCGGGGCCAGCACGCCGCCAAGTGCCGCGGCCAGCGGCAAAGTGGCCTGGCGCACACGCGAAAGCGCTCCTTCGTGCATCTCGCGACGAATCTCGAGGCCCACGACCAGGAAGAAGATCGTCATGAGCCCGTCGTTGATCCAGAACTCGAGCGGTTGCGACAGCACGAGCTCGCCGAAGCCGACCGTCAACGGCGCGTGCCACAAGTGCTGATAGCTCGCGCTGGCCGGAGAGTTGGCCCAGATGAGCGCCGTTGCGGCGGCAGCGAGCAGCACGATGCCGCTGACCGCTTCCACATGCAGGAAGCGCTCGATCGCACTGAAAACGCGCTGAGCGACGAGATGAGCGGGCGGCAGCGATGATCGCTGCGGGTGTCGATTCACGCAGGACTCCTCTCGCTGGCGGCCCGACCAGCTGTTGATCCTGTCTCGCGGCCCCGAGCCGGCGATGACACCCGCGGGGGATTTAATCGGCTGATCTGAGCACAGTCAAGTTTTCCGACACTGCTCCACCGATATTCTCGAAGAGCAAAGTTGCCGCTCAAGCATGGTGCATGCTCCTCGATTGGGAGCATGCGCGCAGATGCTCCGCTCTCGTGACAAACAGCGCTCACGCTGCATAGCGACAGGATTTCAGGGTTGAGCTCGAGGGCGAAGCGCAGTATGGTGCATCGCCATGTCGCCAGGAGCCATCACTTGGGGCGATGCGGATTGGGCCCTTTTTCTCGATGTTGACGGCACGTTGCTCGAAATTGCCGAGACTCCGCAAGCAGTCCGCGTTTCCGAGAGCTTGAAGGAGCTGCTTTCGCAGCTCTCCTCGAAGCTCGATGGCGCGCTCGCGCTCGTGAGCGGCCGGAGCCTCGCCGATCTCGATGCTTTGTTCGCGCCGCTGCGCCTGTGCGCTGCTGGCGTGCACGGTTGCGAGCGGCGAGATGTGCAAGGCTCCCTCGTGCGCACGGCGATAGATCGAACGCAGATCGTCGCCGCTCGAGCCGCACTCGAAAGGTTCATTCAAGAGCACGAGGGCTTGTTGCTCGAGGACAAAGGCATCAGCCTCGCCGTACATTTCCGCCGCGCGCCCGATCTCGCGCCGCTCGTGCGAGCCGAGCTCGCGCAGATATGCGAGCAGCTCGGCTCCACCTTCGCGATACAAGCGGGAAAGTGCGTGTTCGAGCTGCGTCCTTCTCATTGTACAAAGGGCCAGTCGATCGCCGCGTTCATGCGTCAGCCGCCGTTCGCCGGCCGCGTGCCGATGTTTCTCGGTGATGACGTAACGGACGAGGACGGTTTTGCGATAGTCAACCAGATGGGAGGGCTCTCGATCAGAGTGGGCGGGCCCGCGACCACATTGGCGCAGCAACGGCTGCCGAGCGTAAGCGAGGCGATCGCCTGGCTTAGAGACATGGCGGCCGGCTTGCACCCGGCCCGTAGGAGCGAATCATGACGAATCGGCAGCCAGCCCGACACACATCGAACGGTCGGAAGTAAATGGCCGCGCGTTTGGTTTGTGTTTCGAATCGAGTCACGCTGCCGCGAAAAACGGCAGCGGCCGGCGGCCTCGCCGTCGGTGTGCTCGGCGCATTGAAGCGCACCGGCGGCGTGTGGTTCGGCTGGGGCGGCGAGCTGACGGACGAAGAGCCGTCCGAGCCGGATATTCACATCAGAGACGGCGTCACGTACGCGACGGTGGATCTGCGCCGCGAGGAGTTTCAGCAGTACTACAACGGCTTCTCGAACGAAGGGCTCTGGCCGCTCTTTCACTACATGCCGACGAAGTTCCGCTTCCGCCCCGAGGAGCGCGAGGCGTACGAGAGCGTCAACCGGCAGTTCGCACAGCGCCTGCTGCCACTGCTCCAGCCGGACGATCTCATCTGGGTTCACGACTACCATCTCATTCCGCTCGGCTGCAGGCTGCGCGAGCTGGGCGTGAACGCCAGGATTGGCTTCTTCCTGCACATTCCCTTTCCGTACATCGAAACGCTGCGCGTGCTTCCTACGCATGCGGAGCTCGTGCGTGATCTCGTCTCTTACGACGTCGTCGGTTTTCAAACCGACAGCGATCTGCGCTCCTTCCTGGGTGCCGTCGCGTATGTGTTCGGTGCGGAGTGCGTCGAGGACGAGCGAACGGTGCGCATCGGCGATCGGCGAGTCCATTGCGACGTTTATCCAATCGGCGTCGACGTGGACGCCATTCAGGAAGCCGCGACGAAAGCGTACGGGAGCGAGGTCGTGCAGCGACTCGTGGATAGCCTTCTCGGGCGCAAGCTCGTCATCGGAGTCGACCGGCTCGATTACAGCAAGGGGCTGCCCGAGCGCTTCGTCTCCTACGAGCAGTTTCTCGAGTCGTTTCCGGAGAACCAGGGGCGTGTCACGTATCTGCAGATTGCTCCGCTCTCACGCAAGGACGTCCTCGCCTACGCGGAGATCCGTCGTCAGCTCGAGCAGGCGGCGGGGCGCACCAATGGTCGCTTCGCCGACACGGACTGGACGCCGATCCGCTATCTCAATCGGAATTTTCCACACGATACATTGATGGGATTTTTGCGAGCTGCGCACGTCGGTCTCGTCACCCCGCTCAGGGACGGAATGAACCTGGTCGCGAAGGAATACCTTGCCGCGCAGGATCCGAACGATCCGGGAGTGCTGGTGCTATCGAACCTGGCGGGCGCCGCGCGTGAGCTGACAGCGGCGGTCCAAATCAATCCTTATGATCCGCGCGCGGTCGGCCACGCGATTCAGACTGCCCTCACCATGTCCTTGAGCGAGCGCAGGGACAGGCACGCTTCTCTGCTCGAAATCCTCAGAAAGAACGACATCGCCAAATGGACCGAGCGCTTTCTCCAGGCGCTCAAGCAACGATCGGAAGCCGAGCCCGCCGACGCCGGCGCAGCCTGACGAGAGCTCGAGTCGGTCAATCAGCTCGCTGCGCGCGAGTCACGCGCGATTCTTGTAGATGATCGCCGCCAGAATCAGCAGGTAGGAGAAGAGGCGCACGAGGTAAACGAGCGGATCGCCCTCGTTCGGATGCTCGAGGAACAGAAACGCCAGCCGGTTGGCCGCTTCGATGAAGAACGCCGCGCCGAAGCCGAGGAAGAGCTGATCGCGCGTCTGCCGCCAGAACTTGAGGAAAAAAGCCCCGGCGGTGAAGGAGGCCGTCACGATCACTCCGAGCAGGAAGCCCTCGAGCATGGTCAGTCACTCTCGATCACTAGACCGTAGAGGAGCAGCGCCATCGAAAAAGCCGCGACGCCGAGGCGCCATGAGTACAAATTGACCTCGGGCCCCACGATGGAGCGATCCACGAACAGCAACGCATTCGAGACCGTAAGCCCCGCAAAGCACAATCCACTCCAGAGGAGCAGGCGCTTGCGGACCCGGGCGTAAGCGCGCAACAACAGAAAGGCGCACAGGCCCACCGTGAGGGTGCCCAGGATGTTGACGATGGACAACATCGCTCAACGCTCCTTCTTCAGGTTGAACGCTCGGGCAAACTCGCGCACCGACGAGGAAGCGCCCGAGTGGATGAACGTCGCGATCGGCACCAGATGACGCCGATACGCCCGCACCACCTCGGCCATCAACGTTCCCTTCGTGTCCCAGTCGGGATTGTAGCGGTAGCGGACCTCCTGCTCGCCTTCAGCGCTGGCAAGCTGGCGCCGCTGCAAAGCCTCGAGAATCTGCGCCGCCGCTTCGGGCTTGACGTAAATGCGCTGCGCCATCTCGCCCGCGGTCCAAGCCCTGCCTGGATTCTCCCAGAGGAGCAAGAGCGCCTCGAGCTGAGGCACCGTGTCGATCTTTTCGGCAATAAATTGCCAAACCGCTTCTGGGACGTCCGGGGAAATCATCGTGCGATCGAAGTGGCGGCGGCAGCATGCTCTCGGGTGTCTCGGCACCCATAGCCCCAGGGTCGCCCGAAGCTACTACAGCCGCCTCGACGCTACCAGCCGCGTCATCACCGATGCGGGCGTCTTGAGCTTCTGATTCAGGCGCCGAGCGCCGGCTGCCCGGAGTGCAGAAACCAACGATCGAGGAGCACGCGGCGCGTGAACCAGCCAGTGCGCATCAGCGTGCGGGCGAGCGCCAGGCGCAAGCCTTCGGGAAGCAGGCTCGAAACCGAGCTGGCCGTGCGCTCTCCGAAACGCTCTTCGAGCCGTCGCTCATACGCGCGCAGGCGCTCTCGACTGAAATCGCCGGCGCACTCGATCAGAATCTGCGCCGCGAGAATTCCCGATTCCACCGCCGGGCGGATGCCCTCCCCGCTCTGGGTGTAGGCGAGCCCGGCCGCATCTCCGATCAGCATCATGCGATCGCCCACGATCGGGCGATCGGCGTGCGAGTAAAGAAGATAGGCGTGCCCCTTGTACCGGGCGGGAGCCTCGGCGGGCACTTTGCCCTGCGCCTGCAGCCAACGGCCGAATGCGTGCACTTGCTCGCCCAGGCGATGGTTGCCTTCGCGGCCGAGCCCGACGTTGAGAAAGCGGCCCTTGCGGAAGCACCACCCGTATCCTTTCAGGTCCTCGCAGAAATAGAGTTCGGGCCGCTCCGGGGAGACGCTGCAGGCTTCGGCCTGTTGCTCAGTCATCTCGAACTCTATTTCCTGCGCCGCGATCACGCGCTCGTCCTTTCCCAGCTGCGCACCGAGTGAGCGCGCGACAGGACAGAAATGCCCTCCTGCGCCGATCACTACGGAGGCCCGGATCGAATCATTCACGAGCCAGCCGTCATCGACTCGCTCCAGCGAGAAGAGCGCCTCCCCGAGGCGCAGACGCGCTCCGGAGCGTTGCAGCAAATAGTGATCGAACTCGCAGCGCCGGATGCCGTAGCTCACGATCTTGCCGTACTCGACGGAGCGGCTCGGGTGCTGGCCGAGACCGGCGACGAAGCTCGTGATCGGCTGAAGCACGCGACCCCGCGCGTATTCGGCCGTATCGAGCTCGAGCTCTTCGACGACTTGCGGGGTGATCCACCCCGCGCAAACTTTGTCTCGCGGGAACCCGGCCTTGTCGAGCACGACCACATCGAGCCCCGCCCGCCTGAGCGAGCGGGCGCAGGACGATCCGGCCGGACCGCCGCCCACTATCAATACGTCGCAGGATTCCATGCCCAGGCTGCTCAGCGCTGGTAGAGATCCGCGCGCGTCCAGGGGATCTCGTTGCTCCGCCCGGGTGCGAACACGATCTGGAAGAGCTGCAGCTCGCCGGCGGTGAACGCCGCCTGCGAGCCGATGAGATACAGCCGCCACATCCTGACGAAGCGCTCATCGAACATCTGCGCGACGCGCTCTTTCGATCGCTCATAGAGCGTGTGCCACCATTCGAGCGTCTTCGCGTAATGCAGGCGCAGGTTCTCCACATCGAGGACCGAGAAGTTGTAGTCCTCGAAGATGTCCATCATCTGCTTGAGCGAGGGGGGATTCGCGCCCGGGAAGATGCGCCTCTCGATCCAGCGATGCATGGGCTTGGGACGATTGCGCCCGATCGAGTGGATGAGCCCGAGGCCGTGGGGCTTCAGGCATGAGCCGATGATGCGTCCGAGCTCGCGGTAGTTCTCCAACCCGACGTGCTCGAGCATGCCGACCGAGACGAACTTGTCGTACTGCCCCCTGATGTTGCGATAGTCGTCCTCCACGAACTCGACCTGCCCGTCGAGCCCGCTCTGTTTGGCGCGCTCGCGCGCGTAAGCGATCTGCTCGCGCGAGATGTTGAACGCCCTGACCTTTGCGCCATAGTGCCGCGCCATGTGCAGCGCAAGCGTTCCCCAGCCGCAGCCCGCTTCGACGACCTGCTCGCCGGGCTTGAGGCGAAGCTTGCGACACACGTGATCCATCTTGGCCGTCTGCGCTTCATCCAGCGTGGCTGTCGGCACCGGGAAGTACGCGCAGGTGTACGCCATCGTCTCGCCGAGCCACAGCGAGTAGAACTCGTTGCCAATGTCGTAATGATGATGAATGTTCTGGCGCGAGCCGCTCAGAGTATTCTTGCGGCGGCGATGGCGCCACTCGGCGAATCGACGCCGCAATGGAGAGGGCACCTCGGAGCCGCGGACATAAAGATCCTCGATCAAACGCAGCAGGTCGCCTTCGACTTCGATCTTGCCGACGCTGTACGCCTCGCCAAACTGCACGTCCGGGTCGGCAACCAGCTTGAGCAGCGTCTTGCGATCGGCGATTTTCATGCTCGCCCAGGGCTCGGCATCGCCCGTGCGGATGTGCTCGCCTGTCCACAGCACGACTTCCACACGTGGATTGCCGAATGCGCCGAGGAGCGTGCGAATCAATCTGCCTTCGAGTGAGACGGGCGCCTCCTCGCGTCCAGCATGGGGCCGGTGCGGCGGCGCCGGCGGAGGAATCCGCTGGGCCCGCGGCGGGAGAGAAGTTGTCGGGCCATCGTTCGCAGTCTGCACCGCTCGACCCTCCACGTTGCACGTCCGAGCCGCCGGATTGTAATGGGTTGCCCGGACAGGTCCACAGCCGAGCCATGCGGGATTTCCGGCACGGCACGCGGGAATTTACCTCGGCGCTGGCCAGGCCGGGCTTCAACCGGCATCATCAGCGCCTCTCTTGGACGAACGACGAAGAAAGGTTGTTTCATGCGAACGATCGCCCTTGCGACTGTCGCGCTGGTGCTCACCACCCCTGCCGGGGCGCAGATCAGCCTCGAAGAGATAGACGCAGCGGCGCGCGCCGTCGAGCCCCGGATGATCGAATGGCGGCGCGATTTGCACGCCCACCCGGAGCTGAGCAACAGGGAAGTGCGCACTGCCGGGGTGGTCGCCAAACGCCTGAAAGCGCTCGGGCTGGAAGTTCATACCGGGATCGCCAGGACGGGCGTGGTCGGATTGCTTCGAGGTGCGAAGCCAGGCAGGACGATCGCGCTGCGCGCCGACATGGACGCGCTGCCCGTCACCGAGCAGACGGATGTGCCGTTCAAATCCACGGTCAAGACACAGTTCCGGGGCGAGACAGTCGGCGTGATGCACGCGTGCGGGCATGATGCGCACGTCGCCATCGCGCTCGCGGCCGCCGAAGTTCTGGCCGGCATGCGGGACAAACTCTCGGGCCAGATCCTGTTCATTTTCCAACCTGCGGAAGAAGGTCCGCCGGAGGGCGAGCGCGGCGGAGCGCGCGTCATGCTCGAAGAGGGCGTGTTCAAAATCGCGAAGCCCGACGCGATCTACGCGCTGCACGTCATGGCTTCGCTGCCGACAGGAGTGATCGGCTATCGGCCCGGGCCGTTGATGGCTGGTGCGGACGAGTTTGCGATTCGGGTCGAGGGCCGGCAGACGCATGGCTCGCGCCCGTGGGCGGGAGTCGATCCCATCATCGCCTCGGCGCAGATCCTGATGGGCTTGCAGACCATCGTGAGCCGTCAGGTTGACATCACGCAGGTGCCGGCAGTGATCACGGTCGGCGCCATCAAAGGGGGCATCCGGTTCAACATCATTCCGGACGACGTGGAGATGATCGGCACGCTGCGCACGTTCGATCCCGAAGTGCGCAAGGACATCATCCGGCGCATGGAGTCAACCGCCGGGCAGATCGCCGCCTCGAGCGGCGCGAGCGCGACTGTGAGGGTCCGGCCGGAGATCGCGATCCCGCCTGTGATCAACGACCAGAAGCTCACCCAGGCCGCGGTGCCGCTCTTCGAGCGCCTGGTCGGCGCCGAGAACGTACAGCAGATCGGCTTGCAGACAGTCGCCGACGACTTCGCGTTCTTCGGAACGGAAGTGCCGGCGCTTTATTTCTGGGTGGGCATCACCCCGCGCGACCGTGACCCGCAGACGGCCGCGTTCAACCATTCGCCGCTGTTCTATCTGGACGAAGCCGGCATGCTCACGGGCCTGAAAGCAATGCTGGCGCTCGCGACCCAGTGATCGTTATGGGAACGGTTGCCTCGCTCCATCGAGGACGTGAACGACGCCCCGGCGCATGACGAACTGCACGCGCTCGAGCTGCGTGACATTCTCGAGCGGGTTCGAGGCGACCGCGATGATGTCGGCCTGCTTGCCGGGCTCGATCGAGCCCAGTTGATCGGCACGATCGAGAAGCGTCGCGGCATCGAGCGTCGCCGCGCGAATCGCCGCTGCTGGGGTCATGCCCGCCTTGACGAGCAGCGCGAACTCCTGCGCGTTTTTGCCATGGTCGGAGACGCCGGTGTCCGTTCCGAACGCGATCTTCACACCGTCGCGAATGGCCGCGGCGATGTTCTTCGCGTGCGCCGCAGCCGCCTGTTCCGCCTTGGCCAAAGACGCCTTGGAGCGCGCGCCGGCGCGAGCCTGAGCCAGCGCCGCGTGCGGTGCCAGCATGGTCGGCACCAGCCACGCGCCCTTGCGCTTGAACAGCGCGTTGGTCTCCGAATCGGTGTATGTCGCATGCTCGATCGAATCGACGCCGGCCTCGAGGGCCGCCTTGATGCCATTCTGACCGTGCGCGTGGGCGGCCACCTTGCGGCCGAACATGTGCGCGGTGTCGACGATCGCCTTCATCTCGTCCGGGAACATCTGCTGATTCAGTCCGCCGGCGATGTTGCTGTTCACACCGCCCGTGGCAGCGAACTTGATTACATCGGCACCTTGCGAGATCTGGCTGCGCACTGCACGCCGGCAATCATCGGCGCCATTGCATAGATTCTCCGAGCGCTCTCGCACTGCCCGCGTAATATCGCGATTGGCGTTGTTCGACGGATCGCCGTGCCCGGCGGTGATCGCGATGCCTCGCCCCGCGGCAACGATGGTTGGGCCTGGAATGCGGCCAGCGTTGATCGCATCGCGCAGCGCCGTGATGCTGCGAACATCCGAGCCCAGGTCCCGCACCGTAGTGAAGCCCGCTTCCAGCGTGCGACGAGCGTTGTCCACAGCGATGAGGAGCGTGTCTTCGACGTCGCGATTGTTGGCTTCCAGTCGCGAGCGCATCTTGTCGTCGTCGTTCAGCATGTGGACGTGCATGTCGATGAGGCCGGGCAGCACGAACTGCTGGCTCAAGTCGATGAGGCGGGCACCCGGCTCCGGGGCGATGAAGCCGTCGCGAACGGACTCGACGAGCCCGTTACGCACGACGATGGTCGAACGACCGCGCGGCTCCTGCCCGGGGCGGTCGAGCAGCGTCCCCGCATGAATGTAAACAGCGGCTTGCTGCTCCGTTTGTGCGACAGCAGGCCCGGAAATGAGCGCCGCGAGCGCGGCGGCCAGCATGGTCGTTCTGATCGAGCTCATTGTTTCCCCCGACGTTAGGTCGTTCTATCCCGAGCGCTCTGCGCGCGGCAGGCATCGGGCCGATTGAGCTCGCGATGCTATCGCCGAAGACGGCGCAGATCCATCACACGCGCCTGCGCAGCTCTTTTCTTCATTCGACAGAGCTGGCGGATCTACCGTCGCGAGTGCGTTTTGGTCGAGAGCGACGGAGCCGGACGTCACTTCGGCTCGATGAATTCCTTGGGCTTCTCAGAGCCCTCGCCGAAGAAGAACTTCTCCATCTCGCTCACGAGAAACTGGCGCGCCTTGGGATCGATGGGCGTCAGGCGGTACTCGTTGATCAGCATCGTTTGATGCCTGAGCCAGCGCTGCCAGCCTTCTTTCGATACGTTGTCGTAGATCCGCTTCCCCAACTCGCCGGGGTACGGGATGTGATCGAGGCCCTCGGCCTCGACGCCGAGCACCACGCATTTGACGGTTCTGGCCATGAGCGAAGGGTAGCAGATGCGGCGCTGGTGCGGACGGCTGCGGACGTGCAGCTACTCGCTGGAAAACGAGGCGTCCGCGAGCGCCTGAATCAAATCGACCGCAGGCTTCGCCAAGCCGATTCGCGCCGGCCGCTTCGGGTCGTACCAGGTGTAGCCGGCCTCGTCCCCGAAGCGGATCGATTGTGCGGTTCGCACCACCAGGGGATGCAACGTCAGGTCGAAATGAGTGAACGAATGGGAGTACGGCGGAAGGAGGGCTGTCTCGTCCGGCGCCGCCGCGGGCCCGATGAGCTTCTCGAGCCAGCTCCGCGCCTTGCCGACATCCTCGAATTGCGGAAAGGTCCACAGGCCTCCCCAGATCCCGACCGACGGGCGCCGCTCGAGCAGGATCGCTCCCTCGGGATCGATCGCGATCACCACGTGAGCGCTCCGTCGCGGCCGTTCCTTCTTCGGCCTCGCAGTGGGTAGTTGCGCTTGCCGTCCTTCGATCCGCGCGACACAGGACTCGCTCAGCGGACAGCCATGGCAAAAGGGGCGGGATCGCACGCAGACCGTCGCGCCGAGATCCATGATCGCCTGTGTGTAGTGCGCGACGCGCTCGTGCGGCGTACAGCGTTCGGCAAGCGACCACAACGTTTGCTCGACCGCGCGCTCGCCTGGAAATCCTTCGACTCCAAAATACCGCGCCAGCACGCGCTTGACGTTGCCATCCAGGATCGGATGGCGCTGCGAGCGTGAGAGCGCGAGGATCGCCCCGGCCGTCGAGCGGCCGATCCCGGGCAGCGCCTGCACTTGGTCGATCGTGTCCGGAAACACTCCGCCGTATTCCGACACGATCTTTTGTGCGGCTCGATGGAGATTGCGCGCACGCGCGTAGTAGCCGAGCCCCGTCCACAGGTGCAGCACTTCATCGACGCTGGCCGCCGCAAGCGCGTGCACGTCCGGGAAGCGTTGCATGAAGCGCTCGTAATAGCCGACGACGGTCGCCACCTGCGTCTGCTGCAACATGATTTCGGACACCCAGACACGATAGGGTGTGGGATCCTGTTGCCACGGCAGATGCTTGCGCCCGTGACGATCGAACCAGCCGAGGAGCGCAGCGGCGATCGGGCTTTCGGCTGAAGGGCCAGCATCGAGGCGAACGGCCGACATCCGGTGGAGCCTTATCGAATCCAGACGTGTGTGGACGTGAGATCGGGGATGGAACGACGTGCGGGGTTCATGCGCAAGCGTTGGTCTGACGTGAGGGGAGTTTCGCAGATCGCGGCTCGGTTGTGACTTCGGCGTCCCCGCCGGTTCCAATGCCCCCACCCTGTCCCTCCCCCACATTGTGGGGGAGGGGACGTCAATTTGCGCGCTTTCTCATGCGTCCCCTCCCCCGTTTTGCGGGGGAGGGACAGGGTGGGGGACCCATTACGGTGCGCTCTCTTTGGAGTTCTCCGCTCCGGGGAGCTCGTTAACCCGTTGCTCCCCATTCTCTTTCGCCTCTCGCTCCACATTCATGAACAAGTCGCGGGTCGCATCCTCCAGCGTTCCGAGCAGCCAGCGGCGGCCCACGAAGCGCGGGACCCAGAACCCCGGGATGATGGTGGTGCTGTAGCGCACGAGCGTCCCGCCATCTTCCGACGGTGACAGAGCAGTGCGTGTCTCACCATAGTCCACGTCGCTGCGCTCCGGATCGGCGATCGCAACCAGCGAGTCCGGCGACTCCTCGACACGCTCGATTCGCGAGACATTGCGACAGAAAAATGCAAAGCACACGCGCAGCAGGGTTTTCAGCATCGCCACGTGCTCTTCCGGCCGCTCGAGCACGCGTGCTTCGAGAATGCGCTTATCGAGAGAGGGATAGCGCTCGTAATCCTGGAGCACCGACAGCACTCGCTCGAGCGGAGCGTCGAGCTCGACCTCGAGCTCGTAGTGGAAGCGCCGATCACTGTAGCGCGCGACGCTGTGCTCAACCTCGAACGCGCTCGCCTGGCCGGCTGCTGCGACGAGTGCAGCGGGGAGCGCGACCAGGAATGCACGAAGGGGAGGCATGAACTGAGCTTCGGCGGCTGGATCGAGTGCGGAAAGCTCGAGGTCAGATCAACGCCCGGATCGGCAACCTCAGTCCACGTCGCATCGACCTCACCCCGACGTTGCCCGACCCACGAAGTCGTTGAATCGAAGCTTCCCGTATGTGCCACCGTCGCCGCGCGAGGTTCAGAGGCGGGCGCCGCGAGCCCGCCTGAGCCTCTTCAGCGGCGCTTGAAGATGTCCTTGAGCTTGTCTTCGAGCTTCTCCTTGAGCTTCTCCTCCACCTTCTCGCGCTCCTTCTCGACGCGCTCCTTGACCCGGCTCTTGAGGTACCCCTCGATGTCGGGCCGGACCTTCGGATCGGTCAGCGAGCCGGTGATCCGGACGGGAATCTCCGCATCCACCATGTCCGCCATGCCCTCGGTCTGCGCGTTCTCACGCGGGATCTCGAGGACGGTCGTCATGAGCCTGTAATCGAGCTTGCTGTTCGGAATGTCGACGGTGCCCTGACCCGTCACTCGCAGGTATTGCATCGCCACGTTCAGATCATTGTTCGTCAGAACGCCGTTCTTCATCACACCCGATCCGCTGAGCGCGCTGAACGGGGTGCGCGCCGGGCCGCTTCGCTCGGGAATCGGCTTACGATCGAACAACGCACGGGCGCGACGAATCTCGTACCAGAGATCCGCGCCCTCGAGCGCACCGTCCGCGACTTTGAAATCCACGGTGCCGTCGAGCGTCTTCATGACATCGTCGGTGGTGCGGCCAACGCCCGTCAGCTTGATGTTGGCGCTGCCCCGTCCGGAAACCCGATCCGTCTCGAAGAGATCCTTGAAGAGTGGCGCGAAGTCGACACCGCTCACGTGCTCATCCAGGGAGATGCGCGCAGCCTGACCGGTCGCATCGATGTTGATGTCGCCTCGATACGAGCCGCCGTACATCGAGGCCTGCGCCGGATTGAATCGCACCTTGCCATCGCGAGCGTTGACGCCCAGACGAAGCTTGCTGAACTTCATGCCGGCGAAGATCGCCTCACCGATGCGCAGCTCGCCCCGCGCGTTGAGCGTGCGCAGCACGTCGACAGGAATCTCGGTGGGCCCTTCATCGCCCTCCTTCGCTTGCGGCTCCTCGGTCGCCGGCGGCAGGTACCTGTCCGCATCGATGCGATCGACCTCGAGATCGAAGCGCAGCGCCTTCGCGTCGAAGTCCGCTACCCCCACCCGGCCTTTGAGGGTCGTATCGTCGAGCTGCATCGAAACGTCGCTCAGCTCGACGGAGGATTTTGTCAAATCGACCTGGCTCGAGAAGGACAGCCGCCCGAGCACCTTCGGATCGCGTGTCTCGGGCAGCTCGATCCCGAGCTTTGGCAGCCAAGTACGCAGCACGAGCGGATCGAGCTTGAGCGGCCCGCGAATGCGCGGCGCATCGAGGATCTCGCTTCCGGCCAGGTTGCCGGTCAGGTGCGCATCTGCAACCTCGAGGTTGAGGCCCGTGAGCTCCATCGTCTGAGCCGCGAGATTGGCGGCCAGACTCGTGGCCTCGAGCGCAACCGGCACGCCCTCGGCCGGCATTCCGTCACTCTTCCAGGTGGCCGCGACTTTCAGCCCTTCAAGTCGGTACAGCTCCTGTCCGATATCCGCCTCAAGGGAGCTTGCCCGCACCTCGACCGGTACGCCTTCCTCCGGATACCCCTGCCCGAGAAGTGTGAGGTCGATCTCAGGATTGGCGAGACGGTGTGCATTGCGTTCAAGGTCGGCGGTGACGGTGGCGTTGAGATGTACTTTGACCGAAAGCGAGGCGTCCTGATCGAGAACGAGGTCGGCCGTGAGGTCGAACGGCTCACCAGACTCGAGCCGGCCGGTTCTCAGATTGAAGTCGCGCACGATGCGGCGAGTCTGCTCCTGCCTGTTCTCCAGGGTGACCGCGGCATCGCGAATCTCGAGCCCGGCGATCGTCGGGAGCTCCGCGGGCGCTTCCCCGCCCTCTTCGGCCTCTTCGGTTTCTTCGGCGGCCCCGAGCTGGTCCCAGTTGTTCCGGCCCTGTTCGTCGGTGATGAGGCGGATTCGCGCGCCCACGAGACGCACGCTCCCCACTTCGATCTTGCCCGTGAGGAGCGGCAGCAGGCGCACGCCGACCCGTGCTTCCTGAATGGAAACGAAGGGCTCGTCGCCGAACCCGGGCGCCTCGCCGAGGCTCGCCGGGCCGGTTTCGATGGCGATCCAGGGGAACACCGAAAGCTCGAGCTCGCCGCTCAGGTCGAGGGCGCGGCCCGTCTTGCTCTCGACCAGCCGCTCGATGTCGTCGCGATAGTCGTTCGGATCGACGAAGACGAGCACGAGCAGCAGACCGATCACGATCAACCCGATCAAGCCGCCGGCCACGTAAGCGGCGATTTTCACAGCGCGCATCGGAATTCCTCGACTGTCTGCCGTAGCGAGCGCACCCCGTGTGCGCCGGTCTGGGCCGATTCTAACAGCAGAGCCCTCAGAGGCCGGGTCGTGGGCGCTTGCGGGAGCGTGCAGCGATGACCTGGCTGCCCGCTCTTACACATCTGGCGAGCCTCGCCATGGGCGCGGGGCTCGTGCACTGGCTCTGGAAGCGCTTCGCGCAGCGTCCGCCGAGCACTGACGTTCCCGCGAATCTCACCGATACGCAGCGCGCCGAGCTGCTCGAGCGTCAGCTCGATCGCCAGAACGGGCACGTCCAGATGCTGCTCGAGCGCCTGAGCGTCGCCACGCGGGCGGCGGGTCTGTCGTGCTGGGAGCTGGATCTCGAAAGCGAACAGCTCGTCTGGGTCGGCAATCCCATTCACGCGTTCGGGCTCGATCAGGTGCCGCCCGAGCAGTACGGCGCGAGGCTCCGGGCGCTCACACACCCCGACGATCGCGAGGCGCTGAAAGCGGAGATGCGCGAGGCGATCGCCTCAGGTCAGGAGAGCTTCAGCAGTCGTTTCCGGCTGGTGCGCGAGGACGGCACTACGCGTCACATGCAAACCTTCGTGCACATCGTGCGCGACGAGCATGGGAAGGCGACGCGCCTGCTTGGCGCGACCGCGGACATCACGAACGAGATCCAGACCACCACGCTCCTGCAATTGAAGGCCGAAGAGGAGCGCGCTCTGCTCGATCGGCTCAACATCGCCACCGAGGCCGCGGGCATCAGCTCGTGGGAGATCGACCTGAAGACGCGACGCTTCCTGTGGATCGAGAATCCGCTGCACGCCCTCGCCGAGCTGGCGCAGGATCTCGACCACGCGTTCGATCGTCTCATGGCGCTCATGCATCCGCAGGACCGGGCCGGCATCGAGCAGCAGTTCGCGCATGCGCTGGCGAACAAGATCGAGCGGGTTTCCTACCGGTATCGGGTGCAGCTCAGCGACGGCACGCTGGTGTACGTCCATTCGAGCGCGAGATTGATGCTCGATGAGCGCGGGCGAGGCACTCGTCTGCTCGGCGTGTCGTGGGACGTCACCAAGGAAATGGAAGCGGCCCAGACGCTAAAGGACCAGGCGCAAAGGCTCCTCGATGCCGAGCGACGCCTCGAGCGCGCCTCCCTCTCGAGCTCCGAGGGCCACTGGGAATCGGACCTTCGCACCGGGCGAGTGTGGTGCTCGTCCAGCTATCACGCCCTGCTCGGATACACTCCGGGCGAGCTGCCCGACACCATCGAAGGGCTATACGGGCTCTTGCATCCCGAGGACCTCGAAGCGATCCGGTCCGCGATGCGCAGCCACATCGCCACGGACACGCCGTTCTTCCATTGCGAGGCGCGCATGCGCACGCGCACTGGCGAGTACAAGTGGTTCCGGCACCGAGGCATGGCCGAGCGTGACGAGGAGGGCCGCGCACTCACCATCTCCGGCTCGATTCAGGACATCCATGAGCAGAAGTTGGCCGAGGATGCGCTCCAGCTGGTGCGCCAGCGTTTCGAGCGCGCCATACACGGCACTCAGGACGGGCTCTGGGAGATCGAGCGCGATGGCGCCATGTGGTGCTCGCCGCGCATGGCCGAGCTGCTCGGGTACGCGCTCGAGGACATGCCGACTCACATCGACGCGCTGAGCTTCCTCCTCCATCCTGATGATGCGGTGACGGTCAGCTCGGCGGCCGCAGCCCACTTTCACCAGGGCGCACCGTATGACATCGAAATTCGACTGCGAACCAAATCCGGCGACTATCGGTGGTTCCGCGCACGCGCGAGCGCCGAGCGCGATCAGAACGGCCGCGCGTTGCGACTTTCCGGATCGGTGCAGGATGTCACCGACGCGCGCGCAGCCCGCGAGGAGTTGCTGAGGGCCACCGAAACCGCCGAGGCCGCAAACCGCGCCAAGAGCGAGTTCCTTGCCAACGTCAGCCACGAGATCCGCACGCCGATGAACGGCATCATCGGCATGACGGGGCTCTTGCTCGAAACGAAGCTCGATCGCACGCAGCGCGACTACGCCGAGACGATCCGATCGAGCGCCGACTCCCTCCTCGTCGTCATCAACGACATTCTCGACTTCTCTAAGATCGAGGCCGGCAAGCTCGACATCGAGAGGATCGATCTCGACGTGCGCTCGAACGTCGAGGACGTGGCCACCATGCTCGCCTTCCAGGCGGCGGCCAAGAACCTGGAGCTGGTCGTGCACGTTCATCCCGACGTGCCCGCGCGCGTGCTCGGCGATCCGCAGCGCATCCGCCAGTGCCTCATCAACCTCATCGGCAACGCCATCAAGTTCACGCGCGTCGGAGAGATCGTCGTCGACGTCAGCGTGGCGGGTTGGCGCGATTCGCAGGTTCTCACGCGCTTCGAAGTCAGGGATACCGGCATAGGCGTCCCGGCCGACAAGCTGGACTCGCTGTTCCAACCATTCGTGCAGGCGGACTCCTCCACGACCCGTCATTTCGGCGGCACCGGGCTCGGGCTCTCGATCGTGCGCCGCCTGGTGGAAATGATGGGCGGCGAAGTCGGCGTCAAGAGCAAGGTCTCCCAAGGCTCCGTCTTCTGGTTCGTTCTGCCCCTCGAGCCGGTGGCCGCTCCCCAGCCGGTGCCTGCTCTCGATCCGGACCGCTTCGCGAGGCGCGTGCTCGTGATCGACGACAACGAGACCAATCGCCGAGTGCTCGCTGGCCAGTTGATGCACGCGGGCTACGAGGTGAGCCTCGCCGCCGGCGGCATCGAGGGCATCAGCATCCTTCGCCAGGCGGCCGCCGCCGATCATCCGTTCGACGTCGTGCTCGTCGACTCGCACATGCAGGACATGGACGGGGCGCGCCTCGGTGAGCAGATCAACGCCGATCCGGAGCTCTCGCGCGCCCGCATAGTCATGCTGACCTCGATGGATCGGCACGGCGACATCCGTCATTTCGCCTCGATCGGCTTCGCCGGCTACCTGACCAAGCCCGTACGCACTCGGGAGCTCCTGGCGTGCCTCGACCGGGTGCTCGCCTGCGATTCGAAGGAATGGCACATGCAAAGCCAGCCGATCGTCACGCGCGGCACTCTCGTCAGCAACGAGCCGCCGCCCAGGTACTCCTGCAACGTGCTGCTCGTCGAGGACAACGCGGTGAATCAGAAAGTCGCGGTGCGATTCCTCGAGCGCATGGGCTGCAAGGTGCGCGTTGCCGACAATGGCGCCGAAGGCGTGCGCGCCTATGCCGAAGGCAAATTCGACGTCGTGCTCATGGATCTGCAGATGCCGGTCATGGACGGGCTCACCGCAACCCGCCGCATCCGCGAGATCGAGCGCGAGGGCGGGCGTGATCAGACGCCGATCGTCGCGCTCACCGCCAACGCCATGATGGGACAGCTCGAGCGCTGCCTCGAGGCGGGCATGAACGGCTTCCTCACCAAGCCGCTCGACATCTCGCGACTGCACGAGACCTTCGAGCAGCTCGGCCTCGGAAGGCCCGGAGCCGTCACCACCAGCTCGCACGTTCCGGTGGATCGGACGCCCGCTCCGGTCAATCTGGCGCGACTCAACGAGCTCACCGGGGGAGATGCCGAGTTCGCAAGCGAGCTGATCACGACGTTCACGGCAAGCGGCACGCAAGTGCTGGACGAGATCGCCCAGGCGCTCGCCGCCTTCGATCGCCCTGGCTTGAGCCGCGCCGCTCACAAGCTCAAGGGCGCGAGCGCGAACGTGTACGCCGATCGCTTGAGGGGCTTGTGTGAGTCGCTCGAAAGCCAGGCCGCGCAAGTCGATCAACCGCGGCTCAACGAGTTGATCGAGCAAGTGCGCGCGGAGTTCACGCGAGCTGTGCAGTTCCTGAAAAGCGAGCTACCCGCGCGTTGCGCCAAAGCGAGCTGAGCGCCCGCCTCGAGGCTACATGGGAACGACGGTTACCCGATCGCGTCCGGCCGACTTGCTGGCGTAGACCCCCTCATCGCAGCGTGCGATGAGGGTGTCCAGCGAGGCCCCCTGGGGCACCGAATTTTTCCACCCGCAGACCCCGAAGCTCGCGGTGACCGACAGCTCCAGCCCCTCCAAAGGAATCGACGAGCCTGCGACTTGCGCACGCAAGTGCTCCGCCGCGGTCGCCGCCTGATCTACGTTGGTCTCGGGCAAGACAATCAGGAACTCCTCGCCGCCATAGCGCGCGACCCAGTCGCAGGCGCGCACGCCCGATCGGAGTTTCCCGACGAACCATTTGAGCATCTCGTCGCCGACCAGATGCCCGTGGGAATCGTTGATCTTCTTGAAATGATCCACGTCGCACATGATGACGGAGAGCTGCCGCCCATAGCGCGCCGCGCGCTCGATCTCTCGCGGCAACTGTTCCATCAGATAGCGCCGATTGTAAGCGCCGGTGAGCGCATCTGTGATCGATAGCCGGCGATTCTCTTCATTCGCCGCACGCAGCGAGCGCTCCAGGGTGACGATGCGGCGGCCGGTGTTGAGCCTCGCCACGAGCTCTGCCTCGACCACCGGCTTGGTGAGGTAGTCGTCGGCCCCTGCTCTCAGGCCTTCTACGACGTGCTCGATGGCATCGCGCGCGGTCAGCAGAATGGTGTACGTGTAGCCTTTACCTGGCATCGAGCGCAGGGCGCCGCAGAGCGCGATGCCGTCCATCTGCGGCATCTCCCAATCGGTGATCAGGAGCTGGAAATCGCCGCTCTGGAGCATGTCGAGGGCTTCCCTCCCATTCGCGGCAGTTTCGACCTCGTAGCCAGCGCGCTTGAGGAGCCTCGCCACGATGAGCCGCTGCGTCGGCTCATCGTCGACCAGCAGGATGCGCCAGACGGTGGGGGTGGCGGCGGAAGGGGCGGGCTCGCTCATGAGCCCGCGATCCTAC
>DASVCI010000025.1:0-3255 GCA_036381695.1 Steroidobacteraceae bacterium | reverse complement strand
GAGATCCATCTGGAGCCGGTTGATGATGTCGTCCAGATCGCGATGCTCGATGCGCAGCTCCCTCAGCCGCTCCAGACGTCGGAAAGTCTCCGTCTCGACCTTGTTCTCCGATTCGCTCATCGTCGCTACTGTACGCAACCTACCCACGGCTGGCGAGTGCAAGCCCGGGGGCGGGCGCGATCAGGCGCCCAGGGGGGTGGTCGTCGCCCCCCAGGCCCCGTTGGGCCTTGATTTTCCGCAACTTGCCTGCACTCAGCCCGAGGGTTCGCGGCGGGTCACGCCTCGAACTTGCCCCGGTCCTGGTGCTCGGCAGGCGGGCCGCGCTGCAGCTCGCGCCGGCGGCGCAGCTCCTCGAAATCGATGATCTTGCCCGGCTCGGTTTGCGGCGGTGGAGGCTTCTCGACGTGGGCCGGGCGCGGAGTCTCGTCAGGGGCGTAGCCCACCGTTTCAACCTCCGTGCCGGTCAGCACCACGAATCCCTGCCGCCGCTCGATGCTGTTCGCCGTGTAGTCGAAGACGTACGTACGCCGGAACTTCAGCCAGCCGAGCTGTCGCGTGAGGGACAGTCGGGCGAAAGCGACGGTGCCGTCCAGGAATTGCAGACCCAGGCGGCTGCATGCCTCCATGGCGGCGCGGTTCGCCTGTTCCCGCGCGGCGAGGCTGTCCTGCCAGAACCAGGCGAGCGCGGCGACGACCGCCAGCAAGATCAATGCGCCCCACCCGAGTTCCATCGTCTCTCCACGCGCCTGCGAGGGGAGGGCTGCTGGGCGGCGCGCAGAGCGGATGCGCGCCGGCGCTCACAGCTTCCCTCGCTTACGAAGCTTCTTGCCTATCATAGTGCATGGAGCCGCTGCCGCCGCATGACCACGGAGCTGATGACTACTCTTTCCCCAACAGGCGCGCTACCGCGCTGGCACGAAATCGAGACCGTGCTGCTGGACATGGACGGCACGCTCCTCGACCTCTGGTTCGACAACCATTTCTGGCTCGATCTGGTGCCGCGCAGTTACGCGCAGCGTCACGCCCTCACGCTGGAAGCCGCGCGCGCCACCTTGGCGCCCAGATTCGCGGCGGTCCAGGGCACCCTGGAGTGGTACTGCACTGATTATTGGAGCCGTGAGCTGTCGCTAGACCTGGTCGCGATGAAGCACGAGGCGCGCGAGCACGTCCGATTCCTGCCCGGTGCGGAGCAGTTTCTGCAAGCAATGCGGGAGCACGGCTTCAAAACCGCGCTGGTGACGAACGCACATCGCGACAGCCTCGGCGTGAAAGCCGCGCAGACGAATCTCGCCGGCTACTTCGACGCGGTGGTCAGCTCACATGATTACGGCCTGCCCAAGGAGCACGACGGCTTCTGGCAAAGATTGCAGGCCGAGCTGACTTTCGACCCGAAGCGCTGCTTGTTCGTGGACGACAGCCTTCCCGTCTTGCAGGCGGCGCGACGACATGGAATCGCGCAGGTCTTCGCCGTTTCCAGGCCCGATTCGCGCCAGGAGCCGCGACAAATCCTCGAGTTTCCGGCGGTCGAATCGATAAGCGAGCTGCTCGAAAGCCTCGGGCGCTGAGCCGCCGGCGGTGGGGGCCTATTCCGCAGACGGCGGGCTGGGCTGGGCCTCGCTCTGCCCCGAGCGACGTTTGCCGCGCCGGCGCCGTCGCTTGCGGGCAGGAGCGCCCGGCTCCGAGGTGGCCTGTTCGCTGCTCGATGCAGATTCGTTTTGCAATTGCGCTTGCTGAGGCTCGCTGCGCTCGCGGTCCGGTCGGCCACGCCCACGAGGGCCACGCCCACCGCCGCTGCGCTCACGAGCCCTAAACCGTGAACGTTCGCGCCGCGAAGGGGTCGAAAGCTCAGGCAAAAGATCGACAGGGATGGGCGCGGCCGGGATCTTGTGGCCGATGTATGCCTCGATGTCCGGAAGGGACATCACGTATTCCTCGCACCCGAAGCTGATCGCATCGCCCTCCGCCCCGGCGCGGGCCGTGCGCCCGATCCTGTGGACGTAATCTTCCGGGTCTTGCGGCAGGTCGTAATTGAACACGTGGCTCACGTCCGGGATGTGCAGGCCACGCGAAGCCACGTCCGTGCCGATGAGTACCGCGAGCGTTCCCTCGTGGAAGTCCCGCAGCATACGAAGCCGTTTGCGCTGTGGGACGTCGCCCGAGATAGCCTCGGCGTTGATGCCGTTGGCTCGTAGCAGGTGCTCGAGCTCTTCAGCCGCTCGCCGCGTGTTTACGAACACCATGCTGCGCCGCGGATCCATGTGCTTGAGGAGCCCGACCAGGAGCCGCGGCTTTTCCTCGTTGGACGGGTAGTAGATCACCTGTCGCACTCGATCGACGGTCATCTTGTCGGGTTCGATGCGCACGAGCTTGGGCTCGTTCATGTGCTCGTAGGCGAGCTCGAGCACCCGGTGCGACAGCGTCGCCGAGAACAGCATGTTGAGCCGGCGCTCGGGCGGCGGGAGCCGCCGCAGGATGTAACGGATGTCGCTGATGAAGCCGAGGTCGAACATCCTGTCGGCCTCATCGAGCACGAGCACCTGCACGAATCTGAGGTCGATCACTCGCTGCTTGAAAAAGTCGATGATGCGACCCGGCGTGCCGATCAGCACGTCCACGCCGCGCTCGAGGTGTTGGCGTTGCTTTTCGTAATCGACGCCGCCGAAGGCGAGGCCGAGCACGAGGCCCGTGTGCGAGCCGAGCACTTCGGCGTCCCTATGGATCTGCACCGCCAGCTCGCGCGTTGGGGCGAGGATCAGGGCGCGCGGCGCGTTGAGGCTGCGCGTAGCTGCCGGCGGTTCCCGCAGCAGCCGCGCGTACATTGCGACGAGAAACGCCGCCGTCTTTCCGGTTCCTGTCTGCGCTTGCCCGGCCACGTCCAATCCGGCCAGCGCTTGCGGCAAAGTCTGTGCCTGAATCGGCGTGCAACGCTCGAAGGAGGCGTCGGCGAGCCCCTTCTGCAGGGCTTCAGGCAGGTGCAGGCTCGAAAACGAGAGATCCGTCAGGTGTGAGTCGGTCATTCGGTGAGCTGTGCAATGGGCTGAGGGCCGCGCGCTGCCGTCCCGTCCCGAGGCGCCCGCGCCTCGCACGCCGGCCGCTTGCAAATTGGTGTGCGGACGGTTCTAATAAGGCGCAACGCAGCGGATCCATCCGCGCCCGCCCCGACCGGATCACCGGCTCCAAGCTCCTCGAACCAAGACCCCCGCCGGCGCATCACGCGGGGTGCCACGTCGAGTAGAGATTGACGGTTTCTGACTG
>DASVCI010000024.1:0-8437 GCA_036381695.1 Steroidobacteraceae bacterium | reverse complement strand
TAGCCAGCGCTCAGCCGCTTGTCCGGTGCGCCTTGTACGTGGCCCCTCGTGCGAGGGGCGCGTAGGAATCCGGACGACGCGGCTTGTCTCGGACACCCAAATCGTCGATCCTCCGCGGGCCTCGAGTAATCCATCACAACTTGCCGGGCCTGAAGCCTCGTCCGTATGTCCGATTACCGTCTGTCGACCCTCGCCATCCGGGCGGGGCAGAGCCGCACGCACGAAGCGGAGCATTGCGAGCCGATCTTCACTACCTCGAGCTATGTGTTCTCGAGCGCCGCCGAAGCGGCCGCGCGCTTCGCCGAAACGGAAAAGGGAAACATCTATTCCCGGTTCACGAACCCCACCGTTCGCTGCTTCGAGGAGCGGCTCGCCGTCATGGAGGGAGGGGCGGCCTGCGTCGCGACGGGCTCCGGAATGGCCGCGATCCTCTCGATGTGCATGGCAATCCTCAAGGCGGGCGACCACATCGTCTGCTCCGAAAGCGTGTTCGGCTCGACCATCGCCCTGATCAATCGGTACCTGGTGAAGTTCGGGCTCGAGGTCACCTACGTCAGGCTGGACGATAACGCCGCGTGGCAAGCGGCGGTCCGCGCCAACACGCGCTTGTTCTTCGTCGAGACTCCGTCCAATCCCTTGTCGGCGATTGCGGACATAGGGGCGCTCGCGAAGATCGCGCATGAGCGTGGCATTCTGTTGGCCGTGGACAACTGCTTCTGCACGCCGGCGTTGCAGAAGCCGCTCGAGCTCGGGGCGGACCTGGTGATTCACTCGGCGACCAAGTACCTGGACGGGCAGGGGCGTTGCGTCGGCGGCGCTGTCGTCGGCTCCGAGGAGCACGTCGGGCGCGATGTGTTCGGCTTCATCCGCTCGGCGGGCCCGAGCATGAGCCCGTTCAACGCCTGGGTGTTCCTGAAGGGCCTGGAGACGCTCGAGCTGCGCATGCAGGCGCACTCGCGCGCGGCTCTGGAGCTCGCCCGATGGCTCGAGCGACAGCCCGGCGTCGAGCGAGTGCATTACGCCGGCCTCGAGTCGCATCCGCAACACGCGATCGCCGCGCGTCAGCAGAAGGCGTTCGGAGGCATCGTCTCGTTCGAGGTGGAGCGAGGACGGGAGGGCGCCTGGGCGTTCATCGACGCGACGCGCCTCATGTCCATCACCGCCAACCTCGGCGACGTGAAGACGACGATTACGCACCCGGCAAGCACGACCCATTCCCGCATCACGCCCGAAGAGCGGGCGCGAGCGGGGATCACCGAGGGGCTCCTCAGGATCTCGGTCGGCCTCGAGCACGTGGAGGATCTGAAAGCGGATCTCGAGCGGGGCCTGAAAGCTGTGAGGCGGTGATGCGAGCGCGCGCTCTGAGCGGCATTCGCGCGGTCTGCTTCGATCTCGACAACACGCTTTGGGACGTGTGGCCGGTGATCCAGCGGGCCGAGCAGGCGATGTACGACTTTCTCGCCGAGCGCTATCCCAGGGTCGTGGCGGCTCTGACTCTCGAGATGATGCGCAAGGCGCGCGAGGAAACGGCAGCGGCGCATCCCGAGATGCGCCACGATTTCACCTTCCTTCGCAAGCAAACCCTGCGGGAGCACGCACGCGAGTTCGGCTATGCCGAGCAAATGGTCGACGAGGCGTTCGAGGCGTTCATCCGGGCGCGCAATGAAGTCGAGCTCTATGACGACGTGCTGCCGGGCCTCGAGCGGCTGCGCACGAGTTACCGCTTGTTCAGCGCCACCAACGGCAATGCCGACCTGCACGTGATCGGCATCGCCCATTACTTCGAGCGCAGCGTCGCGGCCCGGCAAGTCGGAGCACTGAAACCCGATCCCGTTCTCTTCCACAAGGCGATCGAAGGTACGGGCCTGAAGCCTGAAGAAGTCGTGTATGTGGGCGACGATCCGGAGCTCGACGTCGAGGGCGCCCGGCGCGCGGGGATGCAGGCGATCTGGATGAACCGGGAGCGCGTCGAATGGCCGGCCGCTCTCGAGCCGCCCGCGGCCGAGGTCGCCACGCTCGAGGAGCTGGCCGAGATGCTCCCGACTCGTGCTTCGGGCGGCGCACGGTCGGGCTTGCGGGGCGGGCAGGCCGGGCGCCTATTGGAGTGACAACCGGCGGCCCGCGATCGAGCGGGGTTGCGTCCGTAAGGTGGTCGATTGCCTTGCCCGGACGTTTAGCGTAGAGTCCGCGCCGTTCGTAGTGCCTTTGCCCGCTTTTTTCTCTGGCTTGGCCAGCCGGGTCATTGACGACCCTTTCCTTCGGCCAACTTCTGAAAAATCCGACGAGACCGCGAACGTTAGGCCTGGGACCTTCGAGTCTCGCGCCGGCACCCGTTTCGGATCCGGCGAGTGACCAAGAGCCCGTTTGTAACCAGGCCTCAGGCGTCAAGTCCGTCCGCCCCCGGCGGGCGCACGCGCTCGAGGCTTTTTCAGAGTGAGTTTGTAATCGTATGACTAAGATTTACGTGGGTAACCTTCCGTTCTCAGCGAACGAAGATCAAGTACGGCAGCTGTTCGAACAGCACGGCACGGTGGACTCCGTGGCGTTGATCAATGATCGAGAGACCGGTCGTCCGCGTGGCTTCGGCTTCGTCGAAATGCCGCGTGCCGATGCACAGCGCGCGATCCAGTCGCTCAATGGCAAGGACATGGGTGGACGCCCTCTGCGCGTCAACGAAGCCCAGGAGCGCCAGGGTGGTGGCGGCGGCCGCGGTCCGCGCGGCGGCGGTGGTGGCCGCTGGTAAGCGGCACGAACCGGTCCATCCGGACTCGATAACAAGCGACAAACGAGAACAAGAAAAATGCACGAGCCCGCGGCATCGCAAGGTGCCGCGGGCTTTTTTCTGCAAGGCCCGGAGCCAGACTCTAGCGCCCGTGAAGGGGCGGCTTCAGGCACATGGCACCCCATCACTTGAGCGAGCGGTCAGCCCGCGCCCAGGACGCTCAGCACTCGCGCTCAGTGGCTGCTAACGAAGCACGCACCCGCGTCGCGAGCTCGTTACGCATTTCGAGACCTACCCCATGGATTACCGTTGAGTTTCGAGCGATTCGTATAGCAGGCTTTATGCGCTGCGGAACCGATGCGCACGCCTCGGAATCAAAACATCGAGCGCCCGGCTCAGACGCAGCCCGCGTCGAGTCGGGCCGCAGGTGGGAGTCAAGGGGGTATCGAGCAATGGAGGACGTGCGAAGCGACAAGGCTCTGGTGACTGTCACCAACCTGCGGGAGTTCTTTCATGAATCCATGCAGGAGGCGCTGCGCAAGCAGCACGTCACTGTCGACGATCACACCGAGCATTACGTAGTCAACCTGTGCACGATGTTCGCGCGCTCGGAGGAGCTGTACGAGGACACGCCTGAAGGCAGGCGCTTGAAGCCGCTGGCGCACATGCTGGCGGACGCCTCCGAAGCCCGCTCGCCGCAGGCGCGTGACGAAGCCTTGCGGCGCCTCGGCGATGTGTCGCTGTTCATCGCCGGATTCTTCGCCCAGAGCTTCGCACGCAAGCTCGTGGACATCGACTATCACATCGCGATGGGCGGGCGCGCGTATGGCACGCTGGCGGAGAATCTGCGCGGCACTCTTCGCGGCCACGCGATCGCCGCTGTGTTCCTCGAGCTGGCGCAGAAATTCCAGCCGCTCGTCGACGTGCTCAACGAAGTCGCCGAGATGGCGTACACGCACAGCGACAAAGACATCCTGCGGCTGTACGAAATCTGGCTGAAGACCGGGAGCCCGCGCGCCTATTCGATCTTGAGACGCCTGGGCGTCGCCCCGGTCGCCTCGGGCGGGCGCAAGGAGCATTGAGCCATGGCCCTCCTGCGGCAGATGCAGGAGCTGATCGCCGGGCTCTACGACGCTCCGGTCGAGCACGGCGTCGAAGATTTTCTGGTGTGCGACCGGCGGCACTTGTCCGAAGTGGTCGGTGCCGAGACGGCCGATCGTGCGGGCGAAGAGCACGTGTTCGTGCTCGAAGAAGAGCAGGGCGTGCGCCTCGGGCTGTTCATCGATGAAGAGGTGCTCGAGCGCTTGTGCAAACGCGATCCTCTGCGCACGCTGGATGACGAGAACTTGAGGGACTACTGCACCGCGCTCGAGGGCGTGAGCCATTTCCACTATCTCGTGTGGAGCCTGGCGCGCGGGCGGAGCGTGTCGCTCCTCGAGCTCGAGGTGCAGGCGGAGGTCGACAAGTACGCGACCGCGCTCGCGCTCATGACGCGACAGCGCGACGGCCGCTTTCCCGGATCGCTGCACGCCAAGCTTTTCGATGCGGTGAGCTTCCTGCCCGATCTCGACCAGCAAGCGCGTCGTCGCTACGAGGAGGCGAATCGTCAGGCCGCGCGGTTCTGCCGCTCGCTGGAGGAGCGCTACTTACGCGTCCGGCGCATGCGGCCGGAAATGTGGCTGGCCGAGCTGAGAAAATTCTTCCGCTCGGGCCATCACGCCAAGCTCCGTCAGCTCACGATTTGAAAGCGCGCATTGGCCGAAGCGCGCGCAGCGTCAGCTTCAGTCTTCGTCCTGCTGCTGCTCGAGCCGGCGCTTGAGCTCCATCCAGCGGGAGAGCTCGCGCAGGTCCCGCTTTTTGCGTACCGGCTTCCTGGGCAGGAGACCACTCTCGTAGGGGTTGTAGCCGACGCGCAGGCCGCGCGCGTTGTGGCGGATCGGCGCGTTGGGGAAAGGCTCGTCCTCGACCAGTGAAAGCCCGGGATGATCGAGTGCGCGCTGGCGCGCGCGATCGCCTTCCTCGCCATCCTGCACCAGGCGCGCATCGCTCCAGGCAAAGACGGCATTGCCGCGGTCATCGAATGCGATCTGGCCCGGGCGCGCGGCAGGCTCCACCACGCGCGGACGCAAACGCAAGCCCAGTTTCTTCAGTTCGTCTTCCAAAGCTCGTCTTCCCGGCTCGTCGAGTCAGGCGCAGCGCGCCTTTTGTCTCAGTCACGCCAACTCGGGCGCGACAGCCTCACTATCGGCGCGCCAGACCTTTTCTGACGTGAGCTCGCTCGCGATTACCACTCGCCGAGCGAACGCCCGCGTTTTCACAGAATATAGGGCGCCTTAACGAGGTTTCGTCGTGGCGCTATTGAAGTGCGTCACGCTGTGAGCGGCAAGGAAGAAAAGTGTGACGCAGGTAAAGGAAGTGGAAGGCCGAGTGTCAGGCCCGCCGACACTCTTGACGAATGGGTCGTCCCTCAAAGCGCGCCGATGTGAAACGCCGCGCGAAACACGGCAATCACTGACTTGGCGTCGCGCAGCTCTCCCGAGCGGGCCATGGCGAGGGCTTCCTCGAACGGCTTCCAATGTACCTCGAAGACTTCGTGCTCCTCCGGCTCTTCCTGCGCCTCGGTGAGCTCCGTCGCCAGAAACAAGTGCACGACTTCCGTCAGCACTCCGGGAGAGCTCAAGGACTCGCCGAGAGACACCCAGCGCGCGGCGGTTCTTCCGGCTTCCTCCAGCAGCTCTCGTTTCGCGGTTTCGAGCGGCGGCTCGCGATTGTCGATCTTGCCTGCAGGCAGCTCCCACACCCATCCGCTCGCGGCGTGCCTGAACTGTCGCAACATGCACAATCGCTTGCGCTCATCGATTGCCGCGACGGCCGCGCCGCCTGGATGGTGGATGATCTCGAGGTCGGCGGTCGAACCGTTCGGCAGCTCGACGCGCTCCACGTTGACCTGGATGACGCGCCCCGTGAACACGGGTCGGATGGAGAGGGGCATACCAGATTCCTGTGTGAAAGGTGGATCCTCGCCGCGCAGCGGGCGCAGCCTGTGTGCAGACGAGCGCTTCGAAGGTTTCACTCAGCCGCGAGGCGGCGCGTCGTCCTCGACCCCGCTCGCTTCATCCTCGGGCGGATCCTCCGGGGTCTCCTCGAGCTCCTCGAGCGAGACCTGCGACTTCGAGGTCGCAGTCCCGATGCGATAGGCCGCGAATCCGGGCAGCACCACCTGGTTCAGGGCCATGCCGAGAATTCGTCCGCTCGTGGGCGCGTAGATCCGATGCTGCTGATTCGAAATCGGATCGGTCACCACGCCGAGCAGCTCGCCTTCACTGACGCGCTCGCCGAGCGCGACATCCGAAAACAGGATGCCGCCATGATCGACTCGCACCCATTGAGATGCGTAGTAGATCGGTTCCGGGTCACCCCAGTAGCGTCGCTGCCTGGTCATCCCGAGTGCGTACATCAGCGTTTCGACCGCTTTCGCGCCGTGCTCGACCTGCTCCGGCTGAACGCGCATGGGCTCTCCCATTTCGAACGTCACTGCCGGAATGCCCGCCTCGCTCGCCGCACGCCTGAGCGAGCCTCGATCGCCAACGCTGTGCAGCACGACCGTAGCTCCGAATGCCTGCGTCATGCGCGCCACTTGCGCAATGCGCAGGTCCGCGCGTACTTGCGGGAGGTTGGTCCGGTTGAGCGAGCCCGTGTGCAAGTCGATCAACGCCGAGCAGTGACGCACCACTTCGGTGAAGAACGAGTGCGCCATGCGCGTCGCGGCGCTGCCTCGAGGGTTGCCGGGGAAATGACGATTGAGGTCGCGGCGATCCGGCAGATAGCGACTGCCCCGGTAGAAGCCCTGGATGTTGACGATGGGCACGGCGATCACCGCGCCTTTGAGCTCTTCGACGTCCAGATCGTCGAGCACACGGCGCGTCACTTCGATGCCGTTGAGCTCATCGCCGTGCACGGCCGCTGTCAGGCACAGAACCGGGCCCGGTCCCTTGCCGTTCACGACGATCACAGGTACGGGCACGGCGAAACCTTCCATTCCCGTTGCGGTGGTCCACGCCAGGCGCTTGCGCGTGCCGGGCGGCACTTCGGCTCCGAGCAGGCGGATGCGTCCCTTCGGCTTGAGCTCGGTGCTGGCGGCGTTCTCGGAGGCAACGGCATCGGATTGCTGCACGAAGCCGGCAATGAACAGTGAAGCGCACGCGAGGAGTGCGGCAGCCCATCTCCTCGAGCCGAGCGCATTCGCGCGGGGGTGCGAATGACGAACGAGCTCAGTCATCTGGCGACCTTTACGAAGCGCAAGGTAAAGCGATCGCTCTCGCCGATGGCGCGATAGCGCTCGGCCTCGCCGGCCGCGAACGTCGGGGGCAGCGCCCACACGCCTTGCTCATAATTCTTGGTGTCCTTCGGATTGGCATTCACCTGCGAGCGGCCGACGAGCTTGAATCCGACGCTCTCGATCAGCTCGATCGCGTACCGCTCATCGACGTAGCCCGAGGCGGCTTTCGGATCCTGCGGCCGATCCGGATCGGCGCGATGCTCGACGATCCCGAGCACGCCGCCGGGCTTCAAGGCCGCGTGCATGGCTTCGAACGCCTGCTTCTCCCAGCCGAGCATCATCCAGGTGTGCAGGTCGCAGAAGGTGAGCACCATGTCCGCCGAGCCGGGTGGGGCGATCTCGTTCTTCGTCCCCGGCGCGCCGAGCGCCGTGACGATCACTTTGTCGTACACATCAGGGCGCGCGGCCAGCTTGGCCCGAAACGCTTCGACTGTCTTGCGGGCGTACTCGCTCGAGTCGGGATCGAGATGCGCCGCGTAAAGGCGACCACGCTCGCGCAGAAGCGGCGCCAGGATCTCGGTGTACCAGCCCGCCCCGGGCCACACTTCCACGACCGTCATGTCGGGCTCGAGCCCGAAGAACTCGAGCGTTTCCCGCGGACGGCGCTCGGTGTCGCGAGCGCGATGCGCCGGCGGGCGATGGGAGGCGGCGAGGGTCGGCTCGATGACGGCAAGGGATTCGTTGCGGGACGTGGCGCACGCGCTGAGGAGCAGGCTCGTCGCTAGCAGCGCAAACGGGGCAGCTTTCAACTCGACCTCGACCTTCGACAAGTCACGAGGCGCGAAGATAGAGCAATCGGCCTGAGCGCTGCCACCGAAGGGGATGTCGCTGCACCGAGACGTATTGCCTGTCGAGGGAGTCGCTGATCGATTGCCCGCAGCGTGAGTGCGCCTTCACGAGCGAAGAAACGCGCTCGGCGGCGAACACCGGATTCAGAAGCTCCCGCAGGCCTCCCGCGGGCCCGGGAGACCGCAAAAACGGGCGGGCGTTGGTTTGCCCGCCCTCTCGGAACCGGCGCTAGAGCCGGGGGCTACCAGCGGCTGTTCTGGCGCGGCGGACGCTGCTCGCGCTCGCGCGCTTCATTCACGCGCAGCGGCCGGCCGCCCATCTGGAAGCCGTTCATGTGCTGAATGGCGGTCTGCGCGTCGGCAGGCGGCATCTCGACGAAACCGAAGCCGCGCGGACGGCCGGTCTCGCGATCGTTGATGAGCTTCACCGACTGCACAGTCCCGTGTTTCTCGAACAGTCCCCTGACATCTGCTTCAGTGGCGCTGAAGGGCAGATTCCCAACATAGATCGTCGTCATCGATGGATCACTCTTGAGGCCAGACAGGAGTTGCAGCACGCCGCTTGCACCGGTGGTCTCGAGAACCCCG
>DASVCI010000023.1:0-21448 GCA_036381695.1 Steroidobacteraceae bacterium | reverse complement strand
AGTCCAGTCGTTGGAGAGTGGTATCGCACCAGTGAGGGTGCGCTGTTCGAAGTGGTCGCGATCGATCGTGACGACGGCACAGTGGAAGTGCAGTACTTCGATGGAACGCTCGATGAGTTCGATCTCGACACGTGGGAAGAGCACGGGTTCGAGGATGCGCAGGCGCCGGAAGACTGGACAGGCCCCGTAGATGTGGAGCCCGAGGATTACGAGGTTGAGCGCGAGCAAAGCCTCGGGAGCTCCTGGTCCGATCCGCTCATGAGCCTCGATCGGGCCGAAGCCTCGGGCTACTCGGAATGGCCCTCGCCGCGCGACTTGTAAGCGCATGAACACGCGGCGCTAAGCCGCGCTTCCTCCTGATATCTCAGCGCGCCTTTGCAGATGCGTTGGAAGTCGTGGTCGCGGCGCTTCCAACAGAAGCGTCGATGAATCCCGATCGCATCATGAGCCAGAACAAAATCACGCCGGGAAGCGCAGCCACAGTAGTGAGCAAATAAAAGTTCACGTACCCGAGCTGTTCGATCAGCATGCCTGCTGTCGTGCCGGTGAGTACGCGCCCCACGATGCTAGCGGCGGCTGAGATGAGCGCGTACTGCGCGGCTGTGTAGCGTAGATCACACAACGCGGAAAAATACGCGACCACCGTGACTCCACCGATCCCGCTCGCAAGATTCTCGAAACCGATGGCGCCCGCGAGCGCCCAGTTCGAGTGGCCGGCCGCGGCCAGGCCCGCAAAGCTGAGATTCGAGACGGCCATGAGAATGAGGCTCAGCAGGACGGAGCGTTTCATGCCGAGGCGCGTGTACAGCATGCCGCCGAGGAAGATGCCGATGAGGTACGCCCAGAACCCGAACCCGACGTCGTAGAGAGCGACCTCGTCGTTCGTGTACTGCATGTCCTCGAAGAGCAAGCGAAAGGTCAGGTTTGCGAGCGTGTCGCCGATCTTGTGCAGCAACACGAACAGGAGCACGAGCCACGCACCCGAGCGCCTGAAGAACTCCGAAAGCGGCGCAATGACGGAATCGACGACCGCCGAGAGGCCGCGACGAGTCGTCGGTTCGCGATGCCTTGCGGGCTCGCCAAGAACGAGCCCCACGACCATCGCCGGAATGGCAAACACTGCGCAGGCGATATAGGCCGTCGTCCAATCGCTCCTGGCCGCGATCACGAGCGCAAGCGCGCCGGCCGCCACTGAGCCGATGCGCCAACCATACTGCGACATCCCCGAGCCGACGCCGAGCTGGCGCGGCTCGAGAGATTCGATTCGGTACGCGTCGATGATGATGTCGTACGTTGCGCCGGCGCACGCGACAAGAATGGCAGCAACGGCCGTGGCAGCGAGATTCGTGGACGGATCGACCAACGCGAGATTCACGATCGCCGCCATCACCAGCACGCCAGTGAACAGAAGCCAGGAGACGCGCTGGCCGAGTCGCGACAGGAGCGGAAGCTTCACGCCATCCACGACCCACGCCCACAACCATTTCAGGTTGTAGACGAGGAAGGCGAGCGTAAAGGCGGTGACCGCTCGCTTGTTGATGCCGTCCTGCGCGAGCCGGGTGGTCAGCGTCGCCGCAATCATTGCGTAGGGCGCGCCGGAGGAGATGCCGAGGAACAGGGCGGCGAGCGGAGCCGCCTCCGTGTACGGCCTTACGGAAGGGTGAAGATATTTGCGCCAGCCCGGTGCCACCGCCAATCGCTCGGCCCGGTTGGAGCTCATCGCAGCTTCAAGTCGTAGTCCATCACGAGCGGCGCGTGATCGGAGAAGCGTTGTTTCTTGTAAATGTGCGCTCTCAGCACGCTCCCCTTGAGGCCCGGGCTCAGCACCTGGTAGTCGATGCGCCAGCCGACGTTTTTGAGCCACGCCTGGCCTCGATTGGACCACCACGTGTACTGCTCGGGCTCCTGGTTGATCTCGCGGAAGCCATCGACGTAGCCGACCTCCCCGAAGAGCTCGTCGAGCCAGGCCCGCTCCTCCGGCAGAAACCCGGAGTTCTTGCGGTTGGCCCGCCAGTTGCGGAGGTCAATCTCCTTGTGCGCGATGTTCCAGTCGCCGCACAGAATGTAGTCGCGCCGCTTGCGCTTGAGCGCGCGCAGATGCGGCATGAACTCGGCCAGAAACCGGAACTTCGCCCGCTGCCGCTCTTCGCTCGAGGAGCCGGAAGGCAGGTACACCGAGATGACCGAGAGCTTGCCGAAGCGCGCCTCGAGGTAGCGGCCTTCCTGATCGAACTCGCGCGAGCCATAGCCGCGGATCACCTCGTCCGGCTTGCGCTTGGAGTAGAGGGCTACGCCGCTGTAGCCCTTCTTTTGAGCATCGAAGTAGTAGCAGTGATAGCCCTTGGGGTGATACAGCTCATGGGCGATCTGGTCGTTCTGGCACTTCGTCTCCTGGACGCAGACCACGTCCGGCTCCTGGGAGCGCAGCCAGGGAAAGACGCCTTTGGCGCCCGCCGAACGGATGCCGTTTGCGTTGAGGGTGATGATGCGCATGGAGAGATTATAAGAGCGGTTGGCGAAAGCCCGCTCGCTCGGAGACAATGCCGGCGCGGTTTTCCGGGACGGGCCCTGTCGGCCGAGTGCGACCCCTCATGTCCGATTCTTTCATTGATCTCTGCCTCGAGCTGGGCGTGCTGCGCTTCGGCGAGTTCAAGCTCAAGTCCGGGCGCCTGAGCCCGTACTTCTTCAATGCGGGCCTCTTCAACGACGGGCGCGCGCTCGCTGTCCTCGGCCGACATTACGCGCAAGCGATCGAGCGCTCCGGGCTCGAGTTCGACATGCTGTTCGGCCCCGCGTACAAGGGCATTCCCCTCGTCACCGCGACGGCGGCGGCGTTGTTTGATCACCACGCTCGCAACGTCCCCTGGGCGTTCAATCGCAAAGAGGCCAAGGACCACGGCGAGGGAGGTAACATCGTCGGCGCGCCGCTCAAGGGCCGCGTGCTCATCGTCGATGACGTAATCAGCGCCGGCACCGCGATCCGCGAATCCGTCGAGATCATCACAACCGCTGGCGCGAAGCCGGTGGGCGTGGTCCTGGCGCTAGACAGGCAGGAGCGGGGGCAGGGCGAGCGCTCGGCCGTACAGGAAGTCGAGCAGACTTTCGGCCTGAAGGTGATCAGCATCCTCAAGCTCGAGGACCTGGCCAGTCACCTCGAGCGGGCCGGGAATGAGACGCAGCTTCGAGCAATCCGCCGCTATCGCGAGGAATATGGGGTTCGCTAGCGTCCGATCGGTTTGACCGGGCGGGTCGCTGCGGCACAATAGCCCGAGAGGGGCTTTTTACTACATGCGCTGGACCGGCCGACTCAAGGTTCTGATCCCCGCCACGCTCGCGACGCTCGCAGTGCTCGAAGCGAACGGCGCAGAGTCCTCGCGTGAGGCGTTTTTCCGCTGCAAGGACCAGACAGGCCAGACGTATTACAGCGACAGCATGCCCCAGGAATGCATGGGGCTCGACACGGAGGTCCTGAATGAGCGCGGCATGGTCGTCAGGGTCATCGAAGGAGAGGCCTCGCGCGCGGCACGCCTCAAGCGCGAGGCCGCCGAAGCGAAGTTGCGGGAGGAGCGGGAAAAGCGCCTGCAGCGCGACCGCAATCTGATCGAGACCTATCTCACCGTCGAGGACATCGAGCGGCTGCGTGACCAGCGGCTCGAACTGCTGAAGGCGCAGTACCGCGTGACCGAGCAGAACATCGCCAATCTTCGGGAACGGCAGTCACGGCTCGAGACGCAGATCGCGCGTTTCAGGCCCTACAGCGACAAGCCGAATGCCCCGCCGCTACCCGACCACTTGGCTGAAGAAATCGTCAACACGGTGAACAGCCTGCGCGTCTACGAGGAATCGCTCGAGAAGAATCGCGCCGAGCAGGAACAGCTCAAGGCCGAGTTCGCCGCCGACATCAAGCGCTTCAAGGAGCTGAAGGGCCTCGATTGATCGGGGCCTTCGCTCGCCTCCCGCGCCGAGCCTAGGTTCGCCCCGAGCTGCCGAAGCCGCCCGCACCACGCACGGAAGCGGCGAATTCCTCTACGACTTCGAATTCGACTTGCACGACGGGTACCACCACGAGCTGGGCGATGCGCTCGCCGGGCTGGATAGTGAAAGTCGTGCTGCCTCGATTCCAGCAAGAGATGAAGACCTGGCCCTGGTAGTCGGAATCGATCAGGCCCACGAGGTTGCCGAGCACGATCCCATGCTTGTGTCCAAGGCCAGAACGCGGCAGCACCAGCGCGGCCAGGCCAGGATCCTCCAGGTGAATCGCGATTCCGGAAGGAATCAGATGCGTCTCGCCCGGCGCGATTTCGAGCGGCGCATCGAGGCACGCGCGCAAGTCGACTCCTGCGGAGCCGCTGGTTGCGTACTGTGGCAGTGGATATTCGCGTCCGATCCGTGGATCGAGGATGCGCACTTCGAGTCTGCGTCGCGCCTCCCTGGGCTGCGATCGCGCGGGTTCAGCGGACATGAGCGGACGTTTTTTCCTTGGATTGTGCGGGAGAGGCGGCTTTCGAACTGGAGCGCATCGCGTAGCGCTCGGCAATGAGATCGACGAGCTGACGAGCGAGCGCCGTCTTGCTCGCCAAAGCGAGCTCACGCTTGCCACCGTTCCAGTAGACCGTGAGGGCGTTGTCGTCCTTGTCGAACCCGAGCCCATCGCCCACGCGGTTCGCCGCAATCATGTCCAGGTTCTTCGCGGCGAGCTTCGCCAGCGCGTTGCGCTCGACATGCTCGGTTTCGGCGGCGAAGCCGACCAGGAAGGGAGGTGACGGCAAGCTGCCGATGGTGGCCAGAACGTCGGGCGCGCGCGCCAGGGTCAGGGTCATCGTGTCGCTCGTCTTCTTGATCTTCTCCGGCGCTACTTCGGAAGCGCGGTAATCGGAAACCGCAGCGGCGGCGATGAATATATCAGCGTCCGAGATGTGCCGCTGCACGGCGCGCAGCATCTCTTCGGCGCTCTCCACTTCGATGCGTTCGACACCGGGCGGCGACGCGATTTGCACCGGGCCGCTCACGAGCACGACGTTAGCGCCAGCGGCTCGCGCGGCCTGCGCGACCGCGTACCCCATCTTTCCGGAGCTGCGGTTGCTGATGAATCGAACAGGATCGATGCGCTCGCGCGTGGGGCCGGCGGTGACCACGACCTTGAGCCCCCGCAAGGGTCCATCGACCGGAGTAGCAGAGACGATCTCTTCGGCGATGCGCACCGGCTCCATCATCCGGCCCGGGCCCACCTCGCCGCACGCCTGATCGCCAGTGTCCGGCCCGAGCAGACGCACGCCTCGTTCCTTCAGGGTGCGCACGTTCGCCTGAGTGGCCGGGTTCGCCCACATCAAATGATTCATCGCGGGCGCGAGCGTGATCCGCGCCGCCGTCGCGAGACATAGCGTGGTGAGCAGATCGTCCGCGAACCCGTGTGCCAGCTTGGCGATGAACTCGGCTGTCGCGGGAGCGACGACGATCTCATCCGCCCAGCGCGCGAGCTCGATGTGTCCCATCGCCGCTTCAGCGGCCTCGTCCCACAAATCGCTCCGGACCGGGCGACCGGACACGGCCTGGAAAGTCAGGGGGGTCACGAACTGCTGCGCGCCCCGCGACATGACCACCTGCACCTCGGCCCCGCGCTCGGTGAGACGGCGGACGAGATCCGGGCTCTTGTACGCGGCGATCCCGCCGGTCACACCCAGCACTACTTTCAGGGGCTGACGACTCATGGCTGAAATTATGGGCGCGCGCCCCGCGGCCCGGCAAACGGACGCGCGCATGTGCGCATTCCCGCCCGGCATGGCGAGGCCGGTGAATTCAGGGCATTTCGGGGTCAATCGCCGAGTTATGCGGCCGGTCGCACGCCTGCGGGCCGTCCAGAATGGCCTGATGTCGTGAGTATCGGAGTGAGCGCGTGGCGATCCGGGACTGGCCGGAGGGAGAACGACCGAGAGAGAAGCTGCTCGAGCTTGGTCCACACACCCTGACCGAGGCGGAGCTCCTCGCCATCCTGTTCCGGACCGGCGTGCGAGGACAAACGGCGATCGATCTCGCGCGCAGCCTGCTGCTCGAGTTCGGCTCTCTTCGAGGGCTCCTGACGGCGGGGCGCGAGCGGCTCTGCTCCACGCGCGGGCTCGGCCCGGCGAGATACGCCGCCGTGCAGGCAGCGCTCGAGCTCGCGAGGCGGCACCACCAGGAGCTGATGATCTCAGCCTCGCCACTTGCCCATCCACGAGCCGTGCGCGAATTCCTGCAAATGCGCCTGCGGGACCTCAAGTACGAGGTGTTTTGTTGCCTGTGGCTCGACAAACGGCGCCGCGTGATCCTCTTCGAAGAGCTGTTTCGCGGCACCGTGGATAGCGCGCACATTCACGCGCGGGAGGTCGTCAAGCAGGCCCTCCTTCGCAACGCAAGCGCCGTCATCCTGGCCCACAACCACCCCTCGGGCGTGCCGGAGCCCAGCCGGGATGACGTGATCGTCACTCGCCGGCTCCGCGAAGCCCTCGCGATCGTGGAGGTGCAGGTCGTAGACCACCTCATCGTGGGGGACGGCAAGTGCGAGTCCATGGCCGAGCGGGGAATGGTCTGATTCAAGCCGCCACCGGTTCGGCCGGCGGCCGAACCCTCCCTGGCGGCCCGGAGGCGCGAAATCGCCCGACGCAGGCCCTGCCACCCCCGACCTTGCCCGAGGCCAACCGGGCTGGTATAAAGCGCGACTCGTTTTTTCCGGCCTGTCGGCCCGCGCCCCGTATCTCAAGGGTCAGCCCGCGGTCCGCAATCCGAGGAATTTCAGCAATGTCCAGAGTTTGTGAGATCACCGGCAAGCGGCCGATGACCGGCAACACCGTCTCGCACGCGAACAACCGCCGTCGCCGTCGCTTCCTGCCGAACCTGCACGTCCAGCGCTTCTGGCTGGAGAGCGAGCGCCGCTACGTGAGCCTTCGCGTCTCGACCCGGGGCTTGAGGACGATCGAGAAGAACGGCATCGAGGCGGTGGTGGCCAAGCTCCGCGCGCAAGGCGTGCGAGTCTGAAGCACGGTTGAGGAGGCAGTCCCATGCGCGACAAGATCAAGCTCGTCTCGAGCGCCGGCACCGGGCATTTCTACACCACGACCAAGAACAAGCGCCTCCATCCGGAGAAGATGGAAGTGAAGAAGTACGACCCCAAGGCGCGCAAGCACGTGATCTACAAGGAAGCCAAGATCAAGTAAGCCGCCCGCCGGCCCGGGGCCAGCGAGCTCGACAAGAGAACCCGCCGACGGCGGGTTTTCTTTTGCCCGGGTCCTGAACGAAAAAGCCCGCCGAAGAGGCGGGCTTTCCCGAAAAGCTTTCAGCGCGGGGTCAGGCCGGCTGCAGGGCGTAGCTGCGCACCGTGCTCGCGAAATCCTGCAGCACTTTGATGCCGCTCGCCTCGGCTTGCGCCACCCAGTCCTTCAGGTGCTGCACGAGCTTTTCGTTGCTCATGTTCGCGCCGCTCCACATGGCGCGCAGCCGCTCCCGGAACTCATGGACCGTCCTGAGCGCCTGGCTCGAGGCAAGCACTTCGCGCAGACGCAACTGAGCGTTCTTGTCGAGGAGCACCGGCTCCCGGATCAGGAGCTTGCGCACCCGCCTGCTCAGGTTACCGCCGGCCGTGCGCAGCTCCTCACGAAATACCGGCAGCATCACATGGCGCGTGTAATCACGCAGCACGTGCATGCGGTTGACGATGACGGCACGCACCGTCTCGAGGTCGATGTGCTTTCGGGCCTCGACCTTGATCGGCTCGGGCGCCACGCGGATCACCTTGGCGAGGCCCAGCGCCTTGAACACCCGGATATAAAGCCAACCGATGTCGAACTCCCAGGGCCGGATCGAGAACTTCGCCGAGCTCGGGAAGGCGTGGTGATTGTTGTGCAGCTCCTCGCCCGCCACGAGAAAGCCCCAGGGCACGATGTTGCGGGCCGCATCGGCGCACTCGAAATTGCGATAGCCGTAGTAGTGGCCGATGCCGTTGATCACGCCCGCGGCCATGAGCGGATTGGCGAGCATCTGCACGGCGTAGATGATGATGCCCGGCACTCCGAAGAGCACCAGGTCGATCAGCAGCATGAGCGTGATGCCGAGATTGCGATGACGCGAGTAGAGATTGCGCTCGATCCAGTCATCCGGCGTGCCGCGCCCGTACTTCTCGGTCACTTCCGGGTTGCGGGCCGCCGCCTGATAGAGCTCGGCCCCCTCGAGCAGCACCTTCTTCAGGCCGAAGATCACCGGGCTGTGCGGATCGTCCGGCGTCTCGCAGCGCGCATGGTGCTTGCGATGCACGGCCACCCACTCCTTGGTGAGGATCCCTGAGCTCATCCACAGCCAGAAGCGGAAGATGTGCCGCAGTGCAGGGTGTAAATCCAGCCCGCGGTGCGTGGCGTCCCTGTGCAGGTACAAGGTCACGCCCATGAACGTGAACTGCACCATCAGGAACGCGACCAGCGCGTAGCCCCAGAAACTCAGATTCAGAACGCCATACAGAAAATCTAGATTCACAACGGGACCTTGCGCGAGTCGGATGGGGAAGCGGGGTTTGGATTAAGGCAAATCAGGACGCCGCGACTATAGCGGAGGGCCGGTGGAGGCACAAATGAGCGAAACCCTGCTCCGGCTGCTCATGCACCCCGACCCGAGGCCAGTAGGCGATACTGTGACGACGCTCTCACAACGTCGCAGGTCGACCTCGAGTTGCAAGGATATCGATGCCGGAGCTGCCCGAAGTAGAAACTACCCGGCGCGGGATCGCGCCCTCCGTGTCCGGACGCATCATCGAGCGCATTGTGGTCCGCGAGCCGCGGCTGCGCTGGCGCGTTCCTCGCGTTCTGCCCATGGTCGCACGTGGACAGCGCGTCACGGGATTGCGCCGACGAGCGAAATACCTCCTGTTCGACCTCGAGCGTGGCTCGATGATCCTGCACCTTGGCATGTCCGGCAGCTTGCGGCTGCTTCCGGCGTCGACGGCGCCGCTTCCGCACGATCACGTCGACATCGTGCTCGACTCCGGGCTCTGCCTGCGCTTCAACGACCCGCGCCGGTTCGGAAGCTTGCTGTGGACGGTGCGGGACCCGCTCGAGCACCCGCTGCTTCGATCACTCGCTCCCGAGCCGCTGTCGGAAGAGTTCGACGGCGACTATCTCGCCCGCGCCGCAAAGGGTCGGCGCGTGGCGATCAAGCAGCTTCTGATGAATAGCCAGCTCGTGGTGGGAGTGGGCAACATTTACGCAAGCGAGGCGCTCTTCCGCGCACGCATTCGTCCGCGTCGCGCTGCCAATCGCCTCACGCGCGCAGAGTTTGTCGCGCTGGCGAATGCCGTCAAATCAGTGCTGCAAGACGCGATTCGCGCGGGCGGCACGACCCTGCGCGATTACATCAACCCGGAAGGCATGCCGGGCTACTTCCGCCAGAAGCTTTTCGTGTACGAGCGCGCTGGTGAGCCGTGCCGCGTATGCGGGACAGCCATCAAGCATTTCGTTCAGGGACAACGCTCGACGTATTTCTGCCCTACCTGCCAGAAATAGCAGACGAGCCTATTTGGCTTTGCCGCGCCGTCGCGCCCACGCGCGCTGCAAGGCAGCTTCCACGGCAGGGTGCACGAACTGCCCGACGTTGCCGCCGAAGCTCGCGATCTCGCGCACCAGGGTCGAAGAGATGAAGTTGAACTGCTCGGTCGGCGTCAGGAACACGTAATCGACGTCGCTCGCGAGGTGCCGGCTCATCGTCGCGAGCTGGAACTCGAACTCGAAGTCCGACACCGCGCGCAGGCCACGCACGACCACTTTGAGCCCCTGCTGACGCGCGAATTCGACTGTCAGGCCGGTGTAGCCCATGACCTGCACGTTCGGCACGTCCTTCAGGACCTCGCGCGCGAGCTCGACTCGCTCATCGATCGTGAAGAGCGGCGCCTTGCCGGGGTTCTCCGCGATGGCGACGACGACGCGGTCGAAAATGTTGGCCGCGCGACGCACGAGATCGTGATGGCCGTTCGTGATCGGATCGAACGTGCCCGGATACAAAGCCCCCATCATGTCGAATCCCCTCGCGCCGAAGCCGCCCTGACCAGATGATAGCCGACCTGACCGGCCTGCTTGCTGCGATGGACGAGCCAGCCGGCCGGAAGCTCGGGCAAGCCCTGCTTCGCCGGGCACTCGATGTACACGTGCGCGCTCGGCGCAAGCCAGCCGTGGGTAAGCTGGCTCAACACCTCATCAAGCAGGTTCGAGTCGAAAGGAGGATCGAGAAAGACGATGTCGAAAGGCCGCGGACGGCGCTCGAGGAACCGCCGCGCATCCTCGACGGCCACTTCGGCGTTCGTCGCGCCGAGCCGCTCGAGTGTCTGCTTCAAATACCGGCCGACTGCAGGCTCGCGCTCCACGAACGTCACCTGTTGAGCGCCACGTGATAGCGCCTCCAGGCCGAGCGCCCCGCTCCCGGCGAAGAGATCCAGGCAGCACGAGTCGAGCACGATGGGCTGCAGCCAGTTGAACAAAGTCTCCCGAACGCGATCGGGAGAAGGACGGATCGCAGGCACTGGCGGGAACGAGATCCGCCTGCCGCGCCAGCGTCCCCCGATGATGCGTAGGCGATTCGCGAGCGAAGTGCCGCTCTGCGCGGTTCTTTTTCCGACGAGGCGGCTCATGGACGCAGATCATAGCGCGCGGGCGCGCAGGGGCGAGCGGACCTGAGCTGCTAGAATTGCCGGGCCGAAGGCGCCGCGCGCGCGAGAAGGCGGCAACTGCCGTGGCCGCCGAGAATCGAAAGCTCCTGCGGCCCGACTTCCTCCCGCTCCCGTTTACCGCACCGAGAGACCGCATCGCAGATGTTCGGCTTCAAATCCAAGACCGGCGAAGGCGCCCCCCAGTCGTCCGACAAACCGGGACTCTTCACGCGCCTGCGCCAGAAGTTGAATCGCGGCAACTCCTGGCTCACGTACGACCTGGCCAACTTGTTGCCGGGCGGGCGCATCGACGAGCAGGTGCTCGAAGAGCTCGAGACGCGTCTCATCACCGCAGACGTGGGAGTCGAGACCACCGAGCGCATCCTCGAAGGACTGCGCAAGAAAGTGGCTCGCAAGGAGCTGGGGAATCTCGAGGCGCTGATCGGCGCGCTGCGCGACTCGCTCCTCGAAATCCTGCGCCCCGTCGAGCAGCCTCTCTCGATCCCGCGCACCGGCAATCCGTTCGCGATCCTGGTGGTCGGCGTGAACGGCGCCGGCAAAACCACGAGCATCGGCAAGCTCGCGCGCGCCCTCAAAACCGACGGCTACAAGATCATGCTCGCAGCAGCGGACACTTTTCGGGCTGCGGCCGTGGAGCAACTGCAGGTCTGGGGAGAGCGTAATTCCGTTCCGGTGATCGCGCAGGCCACGGGGGCCGATCCGGCCGCCGTCGCGTTCGATGCCATGCAGGCTGCGCACGCGCGTCGCATGGACGTGCTGATCGCCGACACAGCCGGCCGCCTGCACACCCAGACGAACCTCATGGACGAGCTGAAGAAGATCAAGCGGGTGATGGGCCGCGTCGATGCGAGCGCTCCGCACGAGGTGCTGCTCGTGGTGGATGCGAGCCAGGGGCAGAACGCCTTGCAGCAAGCGCGGCTCTTCCACAACGCGCTCGGGCTCACGGGCATGATCATCACCAAGCTCGACGGCACCGCGAAGGGCGGCATCGTGCTGGCGATCGCGAGCGAGCTGAAGATTCCGATCCGCTACATCGGGATCGGCGAGACCGCCGAGGACTTCGCGCCCTTCGCCGCCGAGCCGTTCGTCGAGGCGCTCCTCAAAACCGAGCGTTGAGCGCCACGCTCTTCCTCCGGCGGGCCGATCGCTTGTAGCCTAGGCGCGCGCCAGGCTGGGTGCTGACCGGACGGTCCTCGACAAAAGCATGATTCGCGTCGATCACGTCTACAAACGCTACCCGAACGGCCGCGAGGCCCTGAGCGACCTCACGCTCCAGGTGCAAAGCGGCGAGATGGTGTTCCTCACCGGGCACTCCGGCGCCGGCAAGTCCACGCTGCTCAAGTTGATCGCGCTCATCGAGCGCCCCACGCGCGGCCAGCTCATCGTCAACGGGCAGAACGTGGCGGGCGTCTCCCGCTCGAAGGTGCCGGCGTTTCGCCGGCAGATCGGCATGGTGTTCCAGGATCACAAGCTCCTGCACGACCGCACGATCTTCGACAACGTCGCGCTGCCGCTCATCATCGCGGGCGTCGGCACCCGGGAAATCGGCAAGCGCGTGCGCGCCGCGCTGGATCAGGTCGGATTGCTCGGGCGCGAACAGAGCGTTCCGCTCGAGCTGTCGGCCGGCGAGCAGCAGCGCGTCGGGATCGCGCGCGCGGTGGTGAGCAAACCGCCAATCCTCATCGCCGATGAACCGACGGGCAATCTCGATCCGGAGCTGTCGCTAGAGGTGATGAACATTTTCCGCCGCTTCAACGAAGTCGGCGTGACGGTGCTCGTCGCCAGCCACGACGTTCATCTGCTCGAGCGCTTCCCCATCCGCCGCATCCGGCTGGACAGCGGGCGCGTCAGCGGCGACGTTCCGGCCGCGGCAGCGAAGGGATCCGGCTTGTTCGATCCGGGCAAGCTCCTCGGCTCGGAGGTGGCGCCATGACGGCGTGGCTCACCCGGCACGTGCAGACGCTGATTGGCTCGCTGGGCCGGCTCGCCCGGCACAAGCTCGCAACGGCGCTGACGATCCTGGTGATCGGCGTCGCGCTCGCGCTGCCCGCGTGCCTGTACCTCCTCGTCAGCAACGCGCAGCTCGCTTCGGGAGGCTGGACGAGGGCCGTCGATCTGACGGTGTTTCTGAAGCAGCCGACCTCGCCGGAGGAAGCCAGGCGCACGGCCGATCGCATCGGCCAACGCCACGACGTGGCGCAGGTCCAGCTCATTCTTGCCAGCGAGGCGCTGAAGGAGTTCCGGCGCGACTCGGGCTTTGGCGAAGCCATAGAGGCGCTCAACGAGAACCCTCTGCCGCACACGCTCGTCGTGCGCCCGGCCGAGGGCTACACGAGCCCGGAGCATCTCGACGCGCTGGCTGAGGACCTGAAGAGCCTCCCTTCGGTCGACGTGGTGCAACTCGACACCGAGTGGGTCCAGCGGCTCAACGCCATTCTCGATGCGCTACGTCGGGGGCTCCTGCTCTTCGGGGCTGTGCTGGGGCTCGGCGTGATGGTCGTGGTCGGCAACACTATTCGTCTGGACATCCAGAACCGCCGGGATGAGATCGAGGTCACCAAGCTGGTCGGCGGGAGCGACGCGTTCGTGCGCCGGCCTTTCCTCTACAACGGCGTCTGGTACGGCCTGGGCGGCGCGGCGATGGCCTGGATCATCACGTTCGTGGTCCTGGCCGTGCTCCAGGAGCCGATCGCCCGGATCTCCCTCCTCTACGGCAGCGAATTCAAGCTCAGCGGCCTGGATTCGAAAGCGACGCTGACCTTGATTCTGGCGGGCGTCGGCCTCGGCTGGCTGGGGTCTTACGTGTCCTCTACCCGGCACCTGCGGGCGATCGAGCCTCGGTAGCTGGAGGCCTGAAGATCCCCCCCTGCCCTGCAGCAGGGTGACGGCCCTGACTGTCGCAGCCGTGCAGTTGAAAGACGCGCTTTGCCAGATCGATGGCCAGGATCGTAATCTCGCTCATGGGCCCGTCCTCCTCGTTCAGGTGAAAGAAGCACCTTCATCTTGGCCCTCTGCTTGGCAAGGCCGCTAAGAGGGGGGCGGGTCCATACCCTCTCCCCGCAGGCGGGGGAGGGATGAAAGGTGGCGCAGGCGGGGGAAGGGGGGATGGAAGCTCCCCCACCCTGCCCTCCCCCGCGAGCGGGGGAGGGGATGGAAGATCCCCAAGCTCGGCTTTCGAACCTTTGGCCCGCTCCAAGCTCCAACCATCGCGCGCCAGCCGGAACTTCCGGGCGCGCAGACCATTTGACAATCAAGAGGTTAAGTAGTCCGTCCAGGGTCTATTGCGGGCCAGTTCAAGGAACTTCAGGGGTCCGTTAGCACTCGAAGGGGGTGGCTGCTAAACTCGTCCCAACCCCTGACTTGGAGGGCCCTGACCTGATGACGACTGCTCTCGCGACCCGTCCCAATACCGACTTGGTCTTGGCCGGACCGGTCGGAAGTCTCGAGGCTTACGTGGAGCGCGTTTCGCGCATCCCGGTGCTTGCTCGTGAGGAAGAGATCGAGCTGGCGCGCCGTTTCCGCGAGCACGGGGACCTGGAAGCAGCCCGGCAACTGGTCCTTTCACACCTGAGATTCGTGGTGCACATCGCCCGCGGCTACAACGGCTACGGGCTGCCCATGGGCGATCTCATCCAGGAAGGCAACGTCGGGCTCATGAAGGCGGTCAAGCGGTTCGATCCGGACGTCGGGGTGCGGCTCGTGTCGTTCGCCGTCCACTGGATCAGGGCGGAAATCCACGAGTACGTGCTCAGGAACTGGCGTCTCGTGAAGATCGCGACTACCAAGGCCCAGCGCAAGCTCTTCTTCAACCTGCGGCGCTTCAAGAAGAACCTGGGTTGGCTGACGGAGAGCGAAACGCGGGCGATCGCCAGGGACCTCGGCGTGAGCGAGGCCGAAGTGACCGACATGGAGCAGCGCCTGAGCTCGCGCGACGTGTCGTTCGACCCGGCGCCGGACACCGACGAGGACGAGAACGCCTACTCGCCTTCAGCCTACCTGCCGCATCCCGAGGCCGACCCTTCGGTCGCGGTCGAGCGCGAGCAGTGGGACGAGGATACGGCCGAGCGCTTGAGCCAGGCGCTCGAGACGCTCGATGACCGCAGCCGCCACATCCTCGAGAGCCGCTGGATGACCGACGAGAAGGCGACGCTCCACGAGCTAGCGGACAAATACGGCGTTTCCGCGGAGCGCATTCGTCAGATCGAGGCGAACGCGATCAAGAAGCTGCGGAACCTGGTCGCCGAGCCGATGAGCGCCTGAAGCGTCGCAGGCCGGACCGACACTCGAAGCAAAGCCGGCTCGCCCTCGAGGCGAGCCGGCTTTTTTTATTTGGCCGGAGCGTCAGCCGACGCTCCGCCTTCGGGATCAGCCCTTCGTCACCGGGACGATCGTCAGCTCCACGCGGCGGTTGGCGGCACGGCCCTGTTCCGTATCGTTCGAGGCAACGGGGCGGGTCTCACCCGCGCCAACCGTGATCAGCCGTTGCTCCTTGATGCCCTGGCTGACGAGATAGCGCGCCACGGCGTTGGCCCGGCGCTGCGAGAGCTGCATGTTGTACTGATCGCTTCCGGTGCTATCGGTGTGACCGGCGACTTCGACGACGGTCTTGTTGTACTCCTTGAGCACCAGCGCCACGCCGTCGAGCACATTGAAGAACTGCGAGTTGAGATCGGCGCTGTTGAGCGCGAACGTGATGTTGCTCGGCATGTTGAGCGTGATGTTGTCGCCGATGCGCGTCACGCTGACACCCGTGCCAGCCAGGCGCTGGCGCAACTTCGCTTCCTGCACGTCCATGTAGTAGCCGACGCCGCCGCCCGCGATCGCGCCCACGCCTGCGCCGATCAACGCGTTCTCGAGCTTGTCGCCCTTGGTCAGCAAGCCCGCGACTGCGCCGACCGCCGCACCAATCCCGGCGCCCTTGGCCGCTTTGCTGGTCTGCTGCTCGCCGGTGTACGGATTGATTGTGGTGCAGGCCGCGAACGTGACGAGCACGAGGCTCAGACCCGCGATTCTCGTTAGACGATTCACCATCGTGTTGTCCTCTCGGGGAAAGATTCTTGGGGGTGGGAGCGCTTTCAGCTTGCCGACCCGCGCTGAATGCGCACTGAACTCGAAGCGCGCGGCCGCTAGTAACGCAGACCGAGCCTGCGATAGATGAAGCTCATGAGCCAGAGCGGACCGATCATGAGGAATTGTACGTCCTTGAAGAACGAAGGCCGCTTGCCTTCCAGATAATGTCCGATGAACTGCCCGATCCACGCCGCGACGAACAGGAACAGGCACAGCGCCCACAACGGCCAGGGCAGCCGCTCGAGCCACAGCACGCAGTCGATCACTACGACCACGAACACAGCCATACCGACGGCGAGCGACCAGGAGAGCGCGAGGTAGTACAGCACTCCAGCGGCGAGCAGCAGGGTTCCCCAGTTGAGCAAGGGGGAAATCTCGCCGAAGGCGCGCGGCGTCGGCAGCGACCACAGGAGGCCGATCAGACTCACGACGATGATCGGAACACAGATCCAGTGCAGGAGCTTGTTGGTCGGGTGCTGATGACTGTCGCCGTATTCAGCCAGCCACTGCTCGACGGTGCGCATGTCAAACACCTCCCTTTTCCTCGCTCCAGGCCGGCGTCGCGCGGCCGGCGATACCTGCGAATGCCTACGCTAGCGCCTGCGGGGCCCGACGTACAAGGATCGCTTTCGGGCAACACTCCGGGCTCGGAGCGCAACCCCCGGGACGCGAGCCCTGCGCTATCATGCGCGGTGCGAGGAGAATCCCATGTCCGCAAACCCCCAGCCTGACACCCGCTCCGCTGCCGCCGAGCTCGACCCCGTGGATTTCTACAACGTCCGCAGCATGCTCTCCGACGAGGAGCGGCTGGTGCAGGATTCCGTCGCGAAATTCGTCGACGAGCAGGTCGTGCCGATCATCGGCGAGTGCTTCGAGCACGAGCGCTTTCCGACCGAGCTGATCCGGCCGTTGGCGGAGCTCGGCCTGCTGGGCAGCTCCCTTCACGGCTACGGGTGCGCCGGGCTCAACTCTGTCTCCTACGGCCTCATCTGCCAGGAGCTCGAACGTGGGGATTCGGGGCTGCGCAGCTTCGTTTCGGTGCAGTCGAGCCTGTGCATGTACCCGATCTACGCCTACGGGAGTGAGGAGCAGAAGCAGCGGTGGCTCCCTCCGATGGCCCGTGGAGAGGCGATCGGCTGCTTCGGGCTCACCGAACCGCACGGCGGATCGGACCCAGCCAACATGAAGACTCACGCCCGCAAGCAGGGCAAGGACTGGGTGCTGAACGGCGCCAAGATGTGGATCACGAACGGCTCGATCGCCGACGTCGCGATTGTCTGGGCGCGCACGGACGAGGGCATCCGAGGCTTCCTGGTCGAGAAGGGCTTCAAGGGGTTCACCACCAATCTCATCAAGCACAAGATGAGCCTGCGCGCCTCGATCACCTCGAGCCTGTTCTTCGATAACGTGGTGGTCCCTCAGGAGAACGTGCTGCCCGGCGTGATCGGCTTGAAGGGGCCGCTCTCCTGCCTCACCCAGGCCCGTTACGGAATCACCTGGGGCGTGATCGGCGCGGCGCAAGCGTGTCTCGCGCAGGTGCTCGATTACAGCAAGACGCGAACGCTCTTCGGGAAGCCCCTCGCCGGCACCCAGGCGGTCCAGATTCGCCTCGCCGAGATGGCGCGCAAGATCACCACCTCACAGCTTCTCTCGCTGCAGCTCGGTCGGCTCAAGGATGCGGGCTCGATGCAGCCGACGCAGGTCTCGCTCGCCAAGTGGCACAACACGCGCTCGGCGATCGAGGTCGCGCGCGATGCCCGGGATCTCCTGGGCGGCGCCGGTATCAGCGTGGAGTACGTGCCAATCCGCCACGCGCTCAACCTGGAGAGCGTGATTACTTACGAAGGCACCGAAACCGTCCATCAGTTGACCGTCGGTCGCAGCCTCACCGGCATCAACGCCTTCTGAGCCGTTCACGGGTGCTGCGCGCTCGTCCGAGCGCGCACTCGCCTCTTCACGCTCACCGGCATGTGCGATCCGCACACGAGGCGGTGAGACAGGCTCGTCCAGCCGGCCCGAGGCATCCCAGCAAAGGATGAGCGTCGCGAGCGACAGCCAGGCCCAGAACGCCTCACGCCTGCGGCTCCGACGAGGTCCTTCAGAACCCACACCCTGCGATCCGCACATAACGCCCGGCTCCAGCCTCCGACGGGAGAATTGCAGCGCGGGCGTGGGGAAGGATCTGTGCCTCCGGCGGGCGCGCCGGGGGCAGATTGTGATGAATCGTGGCGAGCGATCGTGCCCGCTCGCTCCGGCGCTAAACTGTGCTCGCAGCAACAGCCGCCAGCGCGGACGGTCCGCCTACATGAAGAGAGTCATCGCCATCGTCGAGGACGAGCCCGCGATCCGGGACAACTACGCCGCAGCGTTCCAGCGGCACGGGTACTCCGTCCGGACCTATGGCACGCGCAAAGAAGCATTGGAGGCCTTTCGCGCACGTCTTCCGGACTTGGCTGTCATCGACGTCGGACTGCACGACGAGCCGGAAGGCGGTTTCGAGCTCTGCCGGGAGCTGCGCTCGATGTCTGCCGAGCTGCCGATCATCTTTCTCACCGCGCGCGACAGTGAGCTCGATGCTGTGTCGGGGCTCCGTCTGGGAGCGGACGACTATCTGACCAAGGATCTCAGTCTCACGCACCTGATCGCACGAGTCACCGCGCTCTTCCGGCGCATCGACGCGCTCACTCAACCCTCCAATCGAGACCAGATCCTCACCCGCGGTCCGCTCGTGATCGACACGGCGCGCTTGAGCGCAAGCTGGAACGAGCGTCCGCTCGGACTCACGCTGACCGAGTTCTGGATCGTGCACGCGCTCGCGCGCAATCCGGGCCACGTGAAGAACCGCCAGCAGTTGATGGACGCCGCGAACGTCGTGCTGGACGACAACACCATCACCTCGCACATCAAGCGCATCCGGCGCAAGTTCCTCGCGATCGACCCTGCCTTCGACCACATCGAGACGATGTACGGAATGGGGTATCGCTGGAAAGAATAAATGTCGCTGCGCGCCAAGCTCCTGCTGCTCAGCCTAGCGACGCTGATCCTGCCCTGGGCGGGGTGGCAGTACGCGAAGCAGATGGAGACGACGTTGCGGCGCGGGCAGGAGGCCGCGCTCCTCACGACCGCTGAAGTGCTGAGCCGCGTCGTCGCGAACGAGCCCGAGCTTCTGTATCGCATCCCCGAGCTCAGGCGAAACTTCGATGCCTCGCGCGGGGATATTTTCGCCCCACTCCTGCCAGCCGATCCTCTGCTCGACGGCTTCGCGGACGAATGGCCCGACCCCGCGAGGCCTGTTCCCGGTTTCGATCGCTCGCCCGCGCCGTCGTTAGCGGAGCGCCCCGCGCCGTTTGTCCGCCTCGGCGTGCATGGACGCTCGATCCATATGTACGTCGAGGTGAGCACCTCGCAGATCCGTTATGAAGGGCCACCGCGCTTCGGCTCCTCCGATCGGGTCATCGTGCTCACGAGGGACGAGTTCGGGCACGAGCGCGCATGGTCGGTGAGCGCCGTCGCTCCCGGACCGATCATCGTTCGGACCTGCGAGATCGGCTCGCCCTGGCCGGTCGTCGACGAAGTCGTCCCTCACGTCAGCGGTGTGTGGCGTGAAACCGGCAGCGGATACGCGATCGAGCTTCGAGCGCCTATGAATTCGTTCGGAACGCAGCTTGCCGTGTATGCGCTCGATCACAGCGATGCGACCGTCGCTCAAACTCCCGCGCTCGTCTGGTTGCACACGGGCTCGGAAGCCCTCAAGCGCCGGCTCGAGCGCTACGTCCCCGACGGCGTGCGTGTCTCAGTGGTCGACACACAGGGCTGGCTCCTGGCGCGCGCCGGCGAGATCGGCGTGCAACCGCTCTCGAGCCATCCAGGCTTGCAGCGCGATGAGGAAGGCTTCATGCGCTCCATCTATCGGGGTCTGTTTTCGCGCGAGGAAGCGAGGCCACATCCCTTCGGTCTGCCGTACGCGATGCTGGGCGCGCCTGTCGATGCCGCGCGCCAAGGCAACGCGAGCGCCATCTGGTTCGAGAAGGGCGGAGGTGAGCCGTCGCTCGTGCGGGCTGCGGTACCCGTTCATCATGGAGACGAAGCGCTCGGAGCGTTGGTGGTCGAGCAAGCCGGCGAGCAACTGGTGCTCGTGCGCGAGGTCGCGCTGACCCGCCTGCTGAACCTTACTCTCGTAGCCACGCTGTTCGCGATTGCCGTCACGCTGGTGTTCGCCGCGCGCCTGTCCCATCGGATTCGGCGCCTGAGCCGCGCGGCCAGCACGGCGCTGACGGCGGAAGGCAGGATCGAGCCGAGCATTCCCGGCACTGAGGCGCGGGATGAGCTGGGCGCCCTCGCCCGCAGCTACGACACGCTGCTCGGCCGGTTGAAGGAATACACGAACTATCTGCAGACGCTCGGGACGAAGCTCTCTCACGAGCTGCGCACGCCGCTCACGATCGTCAGTTCCTCGCTCGACAACCTGGGCTCCGAAGATCCGCTTCCGCCTTCGGCGCAAAGCTACCTCGAACGGGCCCGCAGCGGCGCGAACCGCATGCACGCGATTCTCACCGCCCTGACCGAAGCGACCCGGGTCGAGCAGAGCATCGAACAGACCGAGCGCGTGAGGTTCGATCTCGCGGAGCTCGTGCGGAACATGGGGCAAGCGTACGGTCAGACCTTCGTCCAGCACCGCATCGAGGCCCTCGTGCCGGCGCAGCCCTGCCTCATCGAGGGCTCGCCGGAGCTGATCGCGCAGCTTCTCGACAAGCTCATGGACAACGCCACCGATTTCACGCCCGCAGGGGGAGGGATCCGGATCGAGCTCGGGAGTGCCGATCGTTTTTACACCTTGAGCGTGAGCAACGAGGGGCCGCTTCTGCCGCCGCAGCTCGAGCATGGCCGCTTGTTCGAGTCGCTGGTCAGCAGTCGCGAGCGCGCCGACGGCAAGCCGCACCTCGGTCTCGGCCTCTACATTGTGAGGCTCATCACAGAATTTCATCGCGGCCACATCACCGCGATGAATCAGCCCGACGGCAGTGGAGTCATCGTGCGCCTCGAGCTGCCTCGTGCGTAGCGTTCGAGAGTTTCAACTCGTGTCGGCGCTTTTTACAACGAGCCGCCGAGCTGGCGGAGCAATTTCGTGGCCTCGCGACGACACGATGGGGTAAGCTCTTGTTCGAACGCCTCGTGCCGTCGATGGGCATGCCACTTGCTCATCGTTGGGCGAGCGGCGGGCCTGGATTTCACGTCCGTCGCGCGAGGCAGAGAAGCGGGGATGGCACCGCGAAGGGGAGCAGGACCACCAACAAAGCGTAGGGATGAACGCCGCCCGAGGGCTCGAAGTCCGAAGGCGCATGGGGAGAGATGAAGGGTTGGAGCGACAGAGCACCGTTTCCGGAATTTGCCGGCGCCACCAAACAACTCGAAGAAATCGTCGACTCGGAAACGCGAAAAGCCCCGCTGAATGCGGTGCTTTTTTTATCCGGCTCCCTTCGTCGCCCCCCATCCTGTCCTTCCCCCGTTTCACGGGGGAAGGGACCACACAGTCGCGCGACTCTCTTCCCTCCCCCGCTTGCGGGGGAGCAACTGTGTTGACGGTCAAGCGATGACGTGGCGGCTCTCGTCCCAAGCCGAGCGGTCGCGGGCCATCGCATTGAGGATGGTCAACAGCTTGCGCATGCAGGCAGTCAGGGCCAGCTTCTTGGCCTTACCCGC
>DASVCI010000022.1:0-9761 GCA_036381695.1 Steroidobacteraceae bacterium | reverse complement strand
ACGGGGGAGCAACTGTGTTGACGGTCAAGCGATGACGTGGCGGCTCTCGTCCCAAGCCGAGCGGTCGCGGGCCATCGCATTGAGGATGGTCAACAGCTTGCGCATGCAGGCAGTCAGGGCCAGCTTCTTGGCCTTACCCGCCTTCAGCAAGCGTTGGTAGAACGCCCGAATCACGGGATTGCAACGAATCGCACTGACCGCCGCCATGTACAGGGCGCTGCGCACCTCGGCCCGGCCTCCCCAGCAGTGGCGCTTACCGCGCAGCGTGCCAGAGTCGCAGTTGTACGGCGCCACTCCCACCAAAGCAGCGATCTTGCGGCGGTTCAGTCGCCCCAGCTCCGGGAGCAACCCGCACAAAACCCGCAGTGTCTGAGGTCCCACCCCTTTGACCGGCTTGAACAACTGCTCATGCTCGCGCCACAGATCGGTCTTGCGCATCAGCTCATCCAGCTCGCCATTGACGTCCTTGAGCCGCTTGACCAGAAAGTGGATGTGCTCGCGGATGTCGGTGCGTACGGTGCCGACAGCCAGCTGCAAGCGCTGTCGCTCCGCGACCAGCATCTGCAGCAACTGGCGGCGGCGCTGCAATAAGGCCTCCAGCTCGCGCGTGTGCTCGTCTTTGAGCGCACGCACTTCAGGGCGGACTCTCTCGGCAAACAGCGCCAGCACGGCAGCGTCGATCCGGTCCGTCTTCGCCAACCGTCCGACCGCCTTGGCAAAGTCCCGCGCCTGGCGCGCATTGATCACCACCACCGGCAGCCCCGCGCCACTCAAGCTGGCCGCCACCGCCCCTTCGTACCCACCGCTGGCCTCCATCACGATCAGCTTCACCGGCCAGCCTCGCAGCCGCTCGATCAGCTCGTGAAAGTCACCTTCGCGATTGGCACATGACCAGCGCTCGCCGTTGCTTGCGGCTATATCCAACTGGTCCTTCGAAACATCGATACCGACAAAGATCTCTGACATGGTTTCCTTGGTCCCAGCCTTGCAAAATGCGGACTTCACGTCCTCGCAACTGTTCGGGATACTTGGAATCAACCGTCGTGACGACCCTTGCTCCCCCGCGGGCTTGAACCCTTGGGCCAGACGGTCTATCACGGCGGTCGAAACCCTATCAGAGACCTTCTTTGCCCTCACCTTCCCAGCCTCCTCAACATACAAGGGTCAGGGTGGGGGCAAACGAAAAATCAGAGCTTCCCGGGCTCGCGAGTGGAGCGAGCAAACCCGCGCTGCACGGCGAACAGCGCTGCCTGAGTGCGATCCTCCAGCTTCAGCTTCGCCAGAATCGTGCTCACATAACCCTTCACGGTGCCCTCGGTGAGATGCAGCTGATCTCCAATCTGGCGATTGCTCATGCCGCGGGCGATGAGATCGAGAACGCTGCGCTCCCGTTGCGTAAGCAAAGCCAGCGGATCGACTTGCCGATTACGCAGATGCTCGACCAGCGCGCGCTGCGCTTGCGGATGGAGCCAGGTCTGGCCGCTCGCAACGGTCCTGAGCGCCGCCAGGAAGTCCGCCTTCGTGACGTCCTTCAAGACATAGCCCTGCGCGCCCGCCGCGATGATGTCGCGCACCTGTCCGTCATCGGCATAGCTCGTGAGCGCGATCACCTTCACCTCAGGAGTCGTGGCCCTTATGAGCCGGATCGCGTCGGCGGCCGCCATGCCGGGCATCTTGAGATCCATGAGCACGATGTCCGGCGACAGGCTACGCACGAGGTTGCAGGCCTCATCGCCGTTGCTCGCCTCGCCCACGATCTCGAACTCTGAGCCGTCATCGAGCAGCGCGCGCAAACCCTCGCGCACGATCCCGTGATCGTCGACCAGGAGCAGGCGAATCGGCCTGGTCCCGCTCGCTATGTCGCCGTCAGCAGCGCTATGCGTACGCATACGGTGGTTCCTCGTCCGGGAAGCGAGCGGATTTCGCACACGCCGCCCAGCAGCGCCGCTCGCTCGCTCATGGTTTTGAGCCCGATGCCGTGCTCGGACCGATCGCCATCCTGACGGCGCGCGGCCAGGTCGAAGCCCGTGCCGTTGTCCTGGACTGTCAATGTAAGCACATCGCCGTCCACACTCGCACGCACATCGACCCGATCCGCACCCGAATGACGGATCGCATTGGAAAGTGCCTCGCGGCAGATCAGGTACAAGCTCTCTTCGAGAAGCGCCGGCTGAGGCTGGTAGGCTCGGAAATCCAAGCGGATGCTCGGCGTCTCGGGGGCGAGCACGATCGCAAAGCGCTGCAACGCCGCAGCGAGGCCCATCGTCCTCACGTCTCGCACGCCGACCGACGCGGAAGAATCACTGTCCTCGCCATACGATCCTTCGGGCCTCAGCTCGCGCAGCAACGCCCGCATTTCGGCGAAGGCCAGTCGCGATAGCTCCTCCAGGCGCCGTGCGCGACGCTCGCCTTCGGCAGGATCGCGCCGCCAGGCCGAGACGAGCGACTGCGACATCAGGCTGATCGAAGAGAGCGCCTGGCTGACCGCATCGTGCAGGTCGCGCGCCAGACGCTGCCGCTCGCGCATGACCGCCGCCTGGCGCGCCTCGCTCGATAGCCGCGCGTTCTTGATTGCCACGGCGAGATGGTCGGCGATGATCTCGAGGCTCGTGACATCGTCCTCGTCGAACGGATTCAAGCCTTCGATGTTGATGCAGCCGAACACCTCCTCGCCCAGCACGATCGGCACGGCGAGCTCAGTGCGCACGTTGACGGGAATAGGCGGCGGCACATAGCGCGGGTCCTTGCGCACGTCATTGCAGATCTGCGGCTGGCGCGTTCTCACCGCGAGGCCGGTGATGCCGTGGGAAACCGGCAGCTTGTGCGGCTCATCGAGCACGTCCCCGTACATGCCGGCGTGTGAACGGAACAGCAGATAATCCTCCTCGCCGCGATGCACGAGCGGGATCACGACGTTCGGATAGCCGAGATGCTCGTGGATCGCTTGAGCGCACGTCGCCGCAAGATCTTCCGGATCGAAGACGCCGGTGATCACGCGGGAAATGCGCGCGATCAGCATCATTCGCTCGGTGCGCCGTTGCTCCCGGCCGTAACGCAAGGCGTTCTGGATCGCGATCGAGGCGTAGCGCGCGAACCGCCTCAATGCCTGAACGTCGCTCTGACCGAATTTGCGCGGCGGGCGCGCACCCAGACCGAACACGCCGAGCAAGCCCCCATCCGCGCCCGGGATCGGGACACCGATCACTGCATTCTCGGCGTACTCGGGAAGGGAGATTCGATCGAGATCGCCGTAGCGCTCCATGACCACGGGCTTGCCGGTCGCGAGCACCTGGCCGAGCAGGCCCTCGCCCGGCTCGAATTGCGAGCCGAGCTCCACTTCCGGCAAGCGATGAATCGCTTCGATCTGCACCACGTGATGCCGTGGAACGTACAACGCGATGGCGCCGTCGTCCGCATCGAGCAACCCACAGGTGCGGGTGATGAGACGGGTGAGGAGCGGGCGCAGCTCGAGCTCGCTCGCGATCTCTTCGAGGATCGAGCTCAACGGCTCGCTTGGAGAGTCGCTGCCGTCCGCTTCGTTGACCAGGCTTTGGGAGCTCACCGCTCGCCCCGCGTCAGCACGATGCGCGAAGTATTCGCCCGCGGCGCCTGCGCGGCAAGCGCACCGGACGAGGACGAGGCCCTGACTTTCGTCAGGCGCAATTCCTTGCCGCAGTATGGCACGCCTTGCGGGCCTCCCGTCCACACCCTCCGAGGCGGATGGCTCCTGCGACTGGATGGCAGCGCAACGTCGATCCGCCTGCCGGGCCGACCCGGTCGGCGGGTCGCAGAGTTGCTTCGACAACGAGGAGCACCGCTTGGATCCCCTCGTGCCCGCTCGGAAATTGCCTACTGCCCCGCCCCGGCAACGCGTTCCACAGTGCCCTCGTGCGATCGGGCCGGGGAGAGTCGAAGAGCCCGTGACCCGCTCGCACGCAGTCATCCGTTCAACGAGGTGAGGAGGTCCGCGTAACCGCAAGCAGACGAGGCGAATGCTCGGGAAGTGCGCGCGACTTCGCGGGCTGAAACAACATCCGTGCCGGAGAACAATCAATGAGTCACACGATCCATGCCTTTCCTCCCGTCGATATCTTCCGCTCGGTGCGCGGCTGGATGCTGGCCGCGATCGTGCTGTTGCACGCGGGCTTCTTCTGGGCCCTGGGCAACGGCCTGTCGATAAGCAACCTCATCAGCTCGAAGCCGCCGCTCGTGCTCACTCCCGTCAAGCCGGTGGAAAAGCAACCGCCGAAGCCGCTCGACCTGACCCGACTGCCTCCCAGGATCGGCGAGCTCAAGCCGGTTGCGCTGCCTTTGCCCGAGCCGATCGCGGACATTCCTGAGACTGCGCCCCAGGTCAACCAGGTCCTCACGGAGCCTTTGCCGGCACCCGCGCAGGGACCCGGCTCGAACGAGCCGGTGATCGTCGAGCCCAAGATCGATCCCCGCATCGGACTTTCCACTCCGGCGTATCCGGTTTCGGAAATTCGCGCCGGGCACACCGGCACGGTCATCTTGAGCGTAGAAGTGTTGCCGAACGGCCGCGTCGGACGGGTGTGGATCGAGCAATCGAGCGGCTATCCGCGGCTGGATGAAGCGGCTGCGCGGGAAGCGAGAACGTGGCGGCTGATCCCAGGAACACGCGACGGCGCAGCCGTTGCGATGTGGAAGCGGATCCCGATCGTTTTCCGCCTCAAGAACTGAAGCGGTCAGGCGAGCCGGCGAACCCCGCCGGCTCGTTTCGGAGCCTGATCAGATCAGGTCGGCGCGCGTCTCGAGCACGCTTTGCGAGCCCTGCTCCACCACCCTCGCCAGGGCCAGCGTCTGCGGCAGGATGTGGTCGGTATAGAAGCGCGCGCTCGCGATCTTGCCCGTGAGGAACTGGCGATCCGTCGCGCCGGCGGCGAGCGCTCGCTCGGCGATACCGGCCGAGCGGGCAAGCAACCAACCTCCGAGCGCGTAGCCGCACAGCTTGAGGAACGGGATTGCGACGGCGTAACCCGCCGCTGGCTCGCTGCCCATGTGCCGGACGATCACGTCGACCCCTCGACGCAGCGCCGCGAGCCCTTCGAGCGCGCCCGCTCGCACGGTCTTCAAGTCCGCAGCGTCGAGCGCTTCCAGATCCTTCTGCGCCTCATCGAGCAGCGCCTTCATCGTGGCGCCCTGATCCCGACCGATCTTGCGGTTCAAGAGGTCGTTCGCCTGGATGCCGGTCGTTCCTTCGTAGATGGCGGCGATTCTCACGTCGCGGTACGGCTGCGCAGCGCCAGTCTCCTCGATGAAGCCCATGCCGCCGTGCACCTGGATGCCCAGGGAGGCGAGCTCGATGCCCGACTCGGTGCACCAGCCCTTCACGATCGGAATCAGCAACGAAGCCCGTGCCGCCGCGGCTTCGGCCCGTACCTTGTCGGGATGATGGTCGCCGATGTCGATCTGGTACGCCGCATACAACGCAAGCGCCCGCATCGCCTCGGTGTGCGACTTCATCGTGAGCAGCATGCGCTTGACGTCGGGATGATGAATGATCGGCGCGCGACCGTCGGGCGAGGCGACCGGAGGCTTGCCCTGCACGCGGTTGCGAGCCCACTCCGCCGCTTGTTGGAACGCGCGCTCGGCGACCGAGTAGCCCTCGAGGCCCACAGCCAGGCGCGCCGCGTTCATCATGATGAACATGTACTCGAGGCCGCGGTTCGGCTCGCCGAGCAGATAGCCGATCGCGCCGTCCTTCTGCCCGAACTGCATGACGCAAGTCGGGCTCCCGTGAATGCCGAGCTTGTGCTCGATCGACAGGCAGTTCACCTCGTTGCGCGCGCCGAGCGACCCGTCCGGGTTGACGAGGTATTTCGGCACTACGAAGAGCGAAATGCCCTTCACGCCCGCTGGCGCGCCGTCGATGCGCGCAAGCACCATGTGCACGATGTTCGGCGTGAAGTCGTGCTCGCCGTAAGTAATGAATATCTTCTGGCCGAAGAGCCGGTAGTGATCGCCCTCGGGCACCGCGCGCGTGCGCACCTGCGCCAGGTCCGAGCCCGCCTGCGGCTCGGTCAGCACCATCGTGCCCGTCCACTCGCCGCTCACGAGTTTCGGCAAAAACAGCTCGCGCAATTGCGACGTACCGGAGCGCTCGAGGAGCTCCACGCTTCCGGTCGTCAGCATCGGGCAGAGCTTGAAAGCGAGATTCGCGGAGGCCCACAACTCCTGCACAGCCGTCCCCAGCACGCGCGGCATGCCCTGGCCACCGTACTCCGGATCGGCGCACAAGGACGGCCAGCCCCCTTCGGCGAACTTGGCGTAGGCGTCCTTGAAGCCCGGCGAGGTGATCACGCCTTCGGGCGTCCATTTCGCCCCCTGCTGATCGGCCGTCCGGTACAACGGATCGAGCACTGTCTCGGCGAAGCGGGCGGCCTCGGACAGCACGCTGTCGGCCAGGTCACGCGAGTATTCGGAGAAACGCGCGCACGCCTTGAGCTCGGCATCGCCGAGCAGGTCATGCAGCACGAACTGAAGGTCTTTGAGGGGGGCTCTGTACATGGCGCGCGTATCTTAGCATCGCCTCCGGCGACTCACGTGGGCAGTCTTGGGCGGGCGGTAACGAGTGTTACCGACTCGACGAATCTTCGTGCGTAGAGAAGGCTCTGGCGATCCCAGTCGAACCTTCGATCCGACCTAAGCGATTCCACGCTTAATTCTAATTGAACGAACCAGGACCCGTTGCTAAAAGGCCGGTCACGGAGCCTCTTCCCCGCCCTCGAACTTTGCATCGAACCCGCTTCCACGGCGGCGGGCGGCACAGGCATTTCCACTTCTCTTTCTGACGCAACGGGTGTGCAGTGCAGGGCCAGAATCTCGTCCGGGAATCCTCCCGGCCGCGCATCGTCATCGCGGCGAGCGAACACGCGCGCCTGACCGAGCTCGCGGAAAAAGCCATGAAGGGCGGCTCGGACGTTGCGGAGTTTCTCGCCGAGGAGCTGAGCCGTGCCCATATCGTGCCGGACGACGCCTGCTCGCCGCATGTGGTGCGCATGGGATCGCAAGTCACCTACAGCGATGACGTTGCGCGACGTGTGCACAAGATCACCGTCGTGTATCCCTGGGACGCCGACATCGACAAGAACCGGGTGTCGGTGCTCTCTCCCGTCGGAGCGGCGCTGATTGGACTCAGCCCCGCGCAATCGATCCAGTGGCCCAATCCCGACGGACGCATGGGGTCGCTCACGGTGCTCGATGTGAAAGCGGGCGGGGAAAGCCCGGGGTGAGATCGCGCTGCGCGGCTCGAGCCGGCGCAGCCCCGAAGGTGCTGTTCACGACGGAGTCGCAAATTGCACGGCAGGTACGCGATCGAGCGCCGGTGCTCGCACCGGCGCGAACGATTTCAGCTCGCCTTCGCGCGGGCGGCCATGGAATTGATGCCCCGATCGGAGGAAACCGCGTTCGAGCCCTCGCGCGAGGGTCTGCTGATCCTCGCCGAAACCGAGCTCGCGCTGGAGAAGCCCATCGCGCGGCTGCGCGAGGCGTACGGCGATGAGCTCAGGATCGAGCCACCAGCCGTGCGCTACCAGGACGGTGATCCTGTCCTCGAGCCGCACATGGGGCTTCGGGTGCTGTGCAATACCCGCCACTTCGAAGCCGTCCGGCGCGACCTCCTGATGCGGGGCGCTACGCTCGAGGATGCTGAGGTTACGGAGCATTTCGCGGTCATCCGCGCGTCGGCGCCGCTCGCCTGGCTGATCGGCTACCCGAAGCACTTGAAAGAGATGACCGACGCCCGCACCAAGCTTGCGATGTGGCTGAGCCACTATGCGCCGGTCGCGCCCACCGGCGGCGATGCCGCCTGATCAGGAGCCGAACCACCGCTCGGCGCTTTCGCACAGGGCGAGGATCGCAGGATGCCTGATCTTGCGCTCCAACGAGATCGCGTAGAACTCCGCCCGCACTTTGCGAGCCGGGCCGAGCTGCACCAGCCCGGATTCCTTGCGGAACGTCTCGATCAGCACTGCGGGCACGGGCGCCGCGCCGAGCCCGGCCCGGGCGAACTCGCGCAGGAGCGCATAGTCCTCGAACTCCGCCACGATCTCCGGGCGCACGTTGTGCCGGTCGAGCCATTGGTCGAGCGATCGGCGGATCGCCGTGTCCTCGGTCGGCAGCAGGATGCGGGCGCCATCGAGCGACTTGGGAAAGTCCGGGCGGAGCGTGCGGGCAAGCGCCGGAGCCGCCATCCACACCTCGTCGCAGCTCCCGAGCAGGTGGTTGTACGCCTCCATTCTCATGTTCGGCGTGGCCGGCGAATCGGAGATCACCACGTCGAGCTCGTGGACGTGGAGCGCTTCGAGCAGGTGCTCGAGCGTCCCTTCGCGACACGAGAGCTGAACCGGGTGAGGGAGCGACAACGTGGACTGGATGAGTCGCTGCGCGATCTCCTTCGGCACCACGTCGTCGACGCCGACCGTCACGCGCATGGGCCGGCGCGTCGGACGTTGCGCCAGCGCGTTCAGCAGATCGACGCCGAGGGCGAAGATCTCGTCCGCGTAGCTGTAGACGATGCGCCCGACTTCGGTCGGCGCGAGACGGCGGCCCGACTTCACCAGGAGCTTCTCTCCGAGCCGCTCCTCGAGGGTTCGAAGCTGCGTGCTGACCGTCGGCGCCGAAAGGTGCAGCTCCTCGCAAGCCTTGGTGAGGCTCCCCGTGCGCACGACGGCCCAGAAATAGAGCAGATGCTGATAATTGAGCCGCGGAATCGGCAGGGCCATGGTTCGAGTATCCCTAAGTTGAGGGTTCATTAATTCTAATGGTTCTAACCACCCGCGCTCGCTACAACTCCCTGGGAATGGGCGGCGACGGGTCGGAAAGACAGGAGGAGTGGAAGATGGAAAGCACGATTTTGTTACGCAAGAGCGACTTGCTTCGGCTGCGCTCGCTTCTCGGCTCCTCTCAGCGGATCGGATTGGATCGGCACGAGCACGAGGATCTGTTCGAAGAGATCGACCGCGCCACGGTCGTCGAAGACGATGCTTTGCCGGCCGACGTGGCCGCGATCGGCTCGACTGTCCACGTCCTCGACGTGGACTCGGGCGCGCACGACTCCTATACGTTGGTGTTCCCGGCGCAGGCTGACATTTCCCGCCGGCGCGTCTCGGTGCTCGCGCCGCTCGGGATGGCTTTGCTCGGCGCTCGCGTCGGCGATGTCGTCGAGTGGTCCATGCCGGGCGGAGTGCGTCGCCTCAGCATCGAGGCGGTTCGGCACGGCGACGGCTCCTCCGGGTCGCCGACCGATCACTTTCCCGGTAGAGAGGCCCGCCTGGCTGCGTAGGCCGCCGCGCCGCCCGTAATCTCAGCAAATGCCTGATCGGCAGTGGCGGCCGAATCCACACCGCAAAGCACGTCGATCGCTCGAGCCGCCGCTCGGATGTGGCGGCTCCCGTGTGCGGCCGATCTGACCGTGCGATCCCGGCCTCTCGCCGCGCGCGAGTTCTCGCGTAAGCGTCTGTAAAAAAAGGACCAAATCTCTTGACTCAGGGGGCATCAGTCCGGAAACTCTGCGCCCCTGCCTTCCTCGGCATGAAAGCTGCACGAGGCGTGATCGCTCCGATCACGGCGCCCCACGGAAGGCATTCGCAAACGCTCGTTTGCCGCAGGCGAGGCCTGCGAGGCGAGGTGTAGCAACAAGCGATCCTGGAAACAGGTGTTGGGTCGACCGACTCGATGCAACCGTGGAGGTCTTAGCGAAGAAAATGACTGCACTGGCGCGAAACATCCCCGCAGCGGAC
>DASVCI010000021.1:0-70907 GCA_036381695.1 Steroidobacteraceae bacterium | reverse complement strand
GTAGCGCTCGCAGATTCGCCTGACCAGATACAGCCCCATCCCGTGGCCGCCCGGATGGGTCGTGAAACGACGCGGCGCGGCCCCGAGATCCTCCGTCGGCAAAGTTCCTTCGTTGGTCACGATCAGCTCGCGGCCCTGCGAGCGGCACAGGACTTGCGGCCCGGAGCCGTGCTGGATCGCATTGCGGACCAGGTTGCCGATCGTCATCGCGACCATGCTCTCGGGCGCGGCGACGCGCAGGCTCGTGTCCGAATCGATCTCGAGGACGATGTGCTTGTCGGGCGCGACGCTGCGCTGATCCTCGATGACGCGCGCCAGGACGGCATGCACGTCACAGCTTGCCTCGGTCCGGATTTCCGCCACCTGCTCGCGCGAGAGCGCGAGGAGCGCCTCGGTGAACTCGCTCATCTCCCGCACGGCCCGCTGAATCCGCCCGAGCGCCTTGGCGGCGCCCGGCTTGTCGGCGAGCAGCGTCTCGAGCAGCTCGACCGCTCCCCGCATGACCGCGAGCGGAGTGCGCAGCTCGTGACTGGCCGTTGCCGTGAACGACTGCTCCCGCTCGACGAAGCCGTCGAGGCGCTCCATGAACATGTCGACCGAGCGGGCGATCGGCTCGAGCTCGTTGCCGGCGAACTGTGCCCCGATGCGCACGTGACGTTGCCCGGGATCGATCTGGGTCAACCGATCCGCGAGAGCGGTCACCGGCTCGACCAGCCGGCGCGAAAACGCCGTTGCGGCAAACGCGGCGAGCGCGACGATTGCACAGACGCCCAGACCCAGAACGAGCGCTGCGATCGCCTCTTGCCTTGCGTGCGTCGTCACGTCGTAAGTGATGTACAAGCGCCCGAAATCCCCGTCGCGCACGAGCACGTCCAGGAGGCGCCCATCGGAGCGCACGCGATGCATCTGGCCCGGCTTGAGCATGGCGATGTGACGCGGCAGCTCCGCCAGATCGCTCGATCGATAGATGCTCAGGCGCGCCGAACGCAACGGTTCGGCGCCGCGATCGACGCGCATGCGCTGCTCGTAGTGCGTAAGCTCTTCGGAGAGCAGATCGAGCGTGATGTTGTGCTTGAGGCGCTCGTCCGCGAGGTACGCCCAGGCGCTCAGCACGAGCCCTGCGCTCGCGACGAGCGCGATCATGGTGCTCGCGATGCGCGCGCGCAGGCTCAAGCGGCCGTAAGCCTCGACGAGCCTGGGAAGCTTCAGACGTTCGGCGACGGCGCGGAGTGCAGCGTTCATCGAAGCAGCCGGGCCTCGTTAGCGGGGCGGCTCCGCCGACAGCCGGTAGCCCACGCCATGAATGGTGTGCAGGAGCTTGACCGGAAACTGCTTGTCGATCGCCGCTCGCAGCGCATGCATGTGCGCACGCAGGAAATCGCCTTGCGGCGGCTCGTCTCCCCATAGCTCCCGCTCGAGCTCGACTCGCGTAACGACCCGATGCGAGTTCTGCATCAGCACGAGCAGGAGCCGGCGCGTGGTCGGATTGAGCTTGATGCGCTCGCCGGCGCGCTCGGCTTCGAGCGTATCGAGATCGAACGTCAGGTCTCCCACGCTCAGAATGCGTGAAGCTTGCGGCATGCGTGCGCGACGCACCAACGCCTTAAGGCGCGCATCCAGCTCGGCGAGCGAGAAAGGCTTCACGAGGTAGTCGTCGGCGCCTGCCTCGAAGCCCTCGATCTTGTCGGCGAGAAGATCCTTCGCCGTCAACATGAGCACCGGGACCTGCGTGCGCCCCGCCTGCCGGAGCTGGCGGCACAGCGTCAGGCCATCGAGCCTCGGCAGCATGAGATCAAGCACGATCGCATCATAGGGCTGAGTGAGCGCGCGCCTGAGCCCTTCCTCGCCGTCGGCGATCGCCTCGACGGTGTCGCCGCGCGCCTCGAAGTACTCGGCGATGTTGGCTGCGATGTCGGCGTGATCTTCGATCAGGAGCAGATTCATGCAGGGAGCGCACGCACGGTTTCCGGGGTCAGCCGGTGGATTGTGCGCCAACTCGGCGCTCGCAGAAATAACGCCGGAAATAACGCGTGAGGGCCGATCCGGCTCCCGCCCGTGCAAACGGGCCAGGGTTCGGAGGAGGGCGACTAGCCCAGCGCTTCTTCGCGCGGTCTCGAGGCGCTGCGTACTCGCGCCTCGGCGGAGGCTTTCGCTCGCCTGGCAAGACGTTGCTGCTGGTCGCTGGCCGCGCGCCACAGATGTATCACTGCGTAGCCTCGCCAGGGCCGCCAAGCCTGCGCGCGCAGCTCCAGCTCACGAGCGCTCAGCGGCCGCTCGGGCGTTCCTGCCATCCGCCGGAGCACGAGATCGCCCGTCGGAAAGGCGTCCGGCTCTCCGAGCGCGCGTAGTGCGACGTATTGGGCGGTCCACGAACCGAAACCCGGAAGCGAAGCGATCGCTTTAGTGACTTCCTCGACGCTCGCGCCGAAATCGACACGACCTTCGAGGCACGCTTCGGCGAGCGCTTTGAGGGCGGCGATTCGCGCACCAGTGAGCCCGAGCCCGGTGAGGTCCGCCGAAGCGAGCGCGGGGGCTGAGGGGAACAAGTGAGTGAGCTCCGCCTGGCCGGGCTCGATCTTCTCTCCGACCCGCTCGACGAGCCGGGCCGCGAGCGTGCGCGCCGCCGCAACGCTCACTTGTTGCCCAAGCACCGCCCGGACAGCGCATTCGAAGGGATCCCAGGCCCCGGGAATTCTCAGGCCCGGGCGCAGGCGCACGAGCGGCGCGAGCAGCGGATCGCTCTGGAACGCTCGGGCTGTGTCCTCTGGATCGGCAGCGAGATCGAACATGCGGCGCGCGGTCGAGGAGATGCTGAAGAGCGCGTCCGAAGGGGCGCCGCGAACGCGCAGCTCCAGCGCGTTCTCGTTCTCCAGGGGGCGCACGCAAACGATCGCGTGGCCGTCCGCAACCCGGATCGTGCGCGCATACCCTCGCTCATCGACGCGCTCCACGCAGGGCACGGCTCGCGTGGCGAGGAAGGCCCGAACTTGCTCCCAGTCGTAAGGCGGGCGGAACGCGAGCTTCAACACGACCTCGTCCTGTGGCGGCGGCGTGTGACCGTTGCGACGGAGCTTTCGCAGATCGCGCGGCGCTCGGCCGTAGGTTTTCTTGAAGACGAAATTGAAGCGCCGGAGGCTCCCGAATCCGGAAGCGAGCGCGACCTGCGTGATCGGCAGATCGGTTTCATCCAGCAAGCGTTTGGCGAAATGCAGGCGCCGGGTCTGCGCGACGGCGATCGGAGAAGCGCCAACGTGCTGTTTGAAGAGCCGGTGCAGATGGCGAGGGCCGATGCCGACGCGCGCGGCCAGCTCATCGACCGACATCTCATCGAGCGCGCCATCTTGAATCATCCGAAGCGCGCGTCTCACGACCGCAGACGTGCCGAGCCAGGCCGGCGTGCCCGGAGCGGCTTCCGGCCGGCAGCGCAGGCACGGACGAAACCCCGCTTCGGCCGCTGCCGCAGCGGTCGGGTAATAGCGCACGTTGTCGCGCTTGGAAGTGGGCGCCGGGCACACCGGCCGGCAATAAATGCCGGTCGAAGTGACCGCGATGAAGAACTTGCCGTCGAAGCGCGGGTCCCGGCTCAGGCGAGCGCGCTCGAGCGCGCTCAGGTCGAGCCCGGGGATGGGTTCGCCAGGGAAGGGTTTCATGCGGGCACGATACGATCGCCCGGCCCGTCTGACTAGCCGCTTTCGGACCACGTCACTTTTGCCCGGCCGAGCCCGCGTGGCCCGAGGGTCTCGCTCAATATCTGGCGTAGCTTTTCTCTTCGACGATCTGCGAGCCGAGCTTCACGTTGATCGCGCGCTTGACAGCGGCGCGCTCATCGTTCGTCACGTAGACCGAGCGCGCGAGCTCGATGAACTCCTGATCGAACGCGCGCTCGCGCTCCTTGTCGCGAATGCGATCCTCGATATCCCAGAGTTTTTCGTTGATCGCCTTGAGAGCGCTCCATTCGCTGCTGACATCGCTGTTTGCGAACGCAGAGGAGCGCCACGTTTCCGTGAGCAGCGCAAGCTCGGTGCGCACGTTCGCCAGCTTCGCCGGATCGGACATACGCTCGGACTTGATCTCGAGGATCGTGATCTTGTCGATCAGCTCGCCGGGCGAGACGGGGACCTTGAGTACGGCAGTCATGGGAAAAAGAGCCTCGTTGAATGTCGCGATATCGGCGGCTTCAAGCCGGCCCCCAGTAACCGATGCGCTTCCTGATCTTCATCTTGCGCCACCAGTTACGCGGTTTCGGCCGGGGATTGCGCGCGCCGCTTGCGATGAACTCATCGACCGCATCCAGGACGCGCTCGCTCGAGCGTCCGTCGCGGTACGGATGAATCGAATCGGCATACGTGCGCACGGCCCGCATCAGCTCGGCCGGACGCTCGAGCGAGCGCTCGATCGAGGGCAGGAGGAGCTCCGGCTTGTCGATGTCGATGAGCTGAGGACCGGGCCGGCGGTTCTTGAAAGTGACGACCGGCTTGTACGTCAGCAGGAACTCGTTGAGCGCCGAGGAGGTGTCCGAAATCATCATGTCGACCTGCGGGAACAGGTCGAGGATGTTGTCCTCGGTGGCGAACCTCAGGTACTCGGACTCGAGGCCCCGATAGAGCGCGACGATCTTGGGATCGGTTTTCGGATGCAGCGTGACGATCCAGCGCCACCTCCCGCTGCGCGAGAGATCCCTGATCGTGGGATAGAGGATCGGCGCGGCGCTCCACGACGGGGAGAAAGTCGAGTGATAGAGAATTACTGGCGGCTCGCGCACCGCCGGCGGGTTCTCCCAGCCGTATTTGCGCATGAAGGGATCGAGCTTCGGCCAGCCCGTCTCCTTGACCGAGAAGTGCTTGAGCTCGCGCGCCTTCGCCTCGAACGCCTGGGTGTCGCGCGGGCCGGTCGTGCAATACAGATCGAAGAAGCCGCGGATGTAGATGTGGCGGGGCTTGCCGGCATCGAACCCGTGAAACACTTCGACTTTGACTCCGGGGAAGAAATGCGGCACGGCGTTGCTCGAGGTGAGCACCGCGATCGGCGCGAACTCGCGCACTTCTTCGGTCGTCTTGAGCAGCCTCTCGTCGGGCCTGAGCTCCTCACCGCCCGGCCCGTCGAAGAACCAGGCGGCCTCGTGGCCTCGCGCGCGAATGGCTTCCTGCAACGGGCGCAGGATGGCGAGCGCGTAACGCTCCGAGCCGTACAACAAATAACGTTTCGATTCGCTCAAGGATCGAGTCCGTACTGTCGAAGGAGCCCCGCCGCCAGCTCACGCGAGGCGGGATTGCGCTTCATCTCGTAGTAACGCATGCGCTTGTACACGGCATACGAGGCGGCCATCTGCGAGACCACGTAGCCTCGCCAACCGTCGAGGAACGCGAGCCTCAGGAAATAATCCTTCAGGAACGCCGCGCCGTGCACGAACGGTGTCATCCACATGCGCACGGGCTTGCCCCGGTCGAGCCAGTCGCGCGCCTTGAGCTCCGAGTAGCGCAGCACCTTGAGCTGGCGATGCACCAGGCTTGGATTGTTCAGGTGCACGAACGGAAACCTGAACGTCTCGGTGCGCCCCTCGAAGCGCAGCGACTCGTGCACGCGCGCATCGGTCCAGCGTGCGCGGCCGCGATGATACAGGCGACCCAGCCGCTCGCCCATCATCGGCCGGTACCAGCGCATCGGCGCGCCCATGTACCAGGTCTGTCGGCGCATGATGGCGCCAGCGCAGTCCGAGTTCATCAGCGCAGGCAGGCGCTCTTGCATCTCACGCGCGAGCTCGGGCGAGAGCGCCTCGTCGGCGTCCAGCATCAGGATCCAGTCATGAGCGGATTGCGTGCTTGCGAAATTGCGCTGCGGACCGAATCCGAGCCAGTCCTGATGGATGACGCGCGCGCCGTGCCGGGCGGCGATTTCCTGCGTCCCGTCGGTGCTGCCCGAATCGACGACCAGCTTTTCGGCCGCGAACGGCACGCTGTCGAGACAGCGCCCGATCGCTGCCGCTTCGTTGCGCGCGATCACGATCAGGCTCAAAGGCAGGAGGGAGGCGGCTTGCATGGCGCGAGAGTTTCACACACGGGGTCTCGAGCCGCCACGGCCGGGCTTCATCGCCTCCTCGAGAGTGCGTGCATGAGGCCCTGGAGCTTCATGATCACCTCGTCGGGGGTGATCAAGTCCATCACCCCAGGCCGCTCGATCTTGGTGGTCCACGGCAGCTCGCTCGCTGGCCGGCCGAGCAAGCGACGCGCAGCGACGTCGTACTTGTCGACGCACCATTGGCGGCTCAGGTAGGGGCCGCTGCGGGCCGGGTTGGTCGCGGCATAAAGACCGATCACGGGAGTGCCGACGGCCGTCGCCATGTGTGCCGGCCCGGAATCCGGTGTCAGGAGCACAGTCGCCCGCTCGAGCGTCGCGAGGAACTCGAGCAGCGTGTCCTGGCCGATCAAGTTCGTGCACGGCTCTTTCATCCGCTGCTGGATCACCTCGCCCGTGCGTTGCTCGAGGGGCGAGCGCCCTCCACACAGCAGCACGCGCAGCCCCAAGTGTGCGCTCGCATAGTCAGCCACCTCAGCGTAGTACTCGGGGCGCCAGTTGCGCAGCGGATGGCTGGAGCAGGGGCTCACCACCAAAGTCCGCTCGCCATCAGGAATGGCGCGGCGAGCGTAGTCGCGTGCGGCTTCGGGAATGGGAATGTCCCAGCGCAGGAGCTTGTCGTACACGCCGACCTTCTCGGCAAAACCGAACAAGCTGTCGAGGACGTGCTGTCGCTCGGCGGGCGCGATCTTGTCGGTGGTGAACAGCCATTGCAGCTCGCGGGCGCGTCGCCGGTCGAAACCGAGCTTGACTCGCGCAGGCACCAGCGTGGACAGGAGGCTTGCGCGAAAGGCGAGCTGCATGTGCATCAGCAGATCGAAGCGACGCCCCCGCATGGCCGAGCGCAACGTCGCTGCCGAACCCCGCAGGCTTCGTTTATCGACCACGATGAACTCGATATCCGGGATGTGTCCGAGGAGCTTCGCTTCGACGCGGCCGATGATCCAGGTGAAGCGGGTTTGCGGCCAGGCCTGCTGGAGGGTGCGCACCACCGGCAGCACGTGGCAGGTATCGCCTATGGCCGACAGTCTCAGGATGCAGACGCTGGCTGGCGGGGAGCTCGAGAACTGACGCATGCGGGCAGGGCGGAAGTTCAGCCGGCGCCTCGGCCCGCGGGCATCGTCCTCTGGATGCCGTCATGGCGTGCAGAGAGCGGGCGGGTGCGATCCGGGCGATAATCACGCTTGAAGTGCGCGCGCAGATGACACGAATGCATCAAAGCCTTCCTGCTGTTTCTCGACATCGTGGCGTCCAGGTTCGGGGTTCCGGGCGGGGCGAGCGCCCGCCGAAGCATTCCCTGGCCTCCCTCCGCAGAGCGGGCGCCTGGGCGTTTTCGGGTCTTTACGATGCCTGTCGATGAACGCCTCGCCACCCTGCCTCGCGGCGGCATCCTATACGACGCCTCCCGTGTGCGTAAGCCAGAGGAGGTGTTCTCGCTCGATCACTGGCGGGCGCTAGGCGGGCTCGAGGAGCTCGCCGGCGGGCGCGGATTGATTTCGATCCTGCGCAGCGGCGATCAACGATGGGTGCTTCGGCATTACCGGCGGGGCGGCTGGGCCGCGCGGGTGTCGAGCGATCGCTATCTATGGCTCGGCGCTGCGAGGACGCGCTCCTTCATGGAGTGGCGGCTCCTGAAACGCCTCCTCGAGCTGGGCCTGCCCGTGCCCGCCCCGATTGCGGCGCGCTACATTCGCCATTCGCTCACGTACCAGGCGGATCTCATTACTGAGCATCTCGGCGCGACGCGAACACTGGCGGACTCGATCACCGGCGCGGCGCTCGATCGTGAGCACTGGGCAACGATTGGCGGCACGCTGGCGGCGTTTCATGCGCATGGAGTGCAGCATGCCGACCTCAATGCGAACAACATTCTGCTTGCTCAAGACGAGCAAGCCGCGAGCGCGGTGTACTTGCTCGATTTCGATCGGGGTCGCATTCGAGAGCGCGGGGCCTGGGAACAGGCGGTGCTCGCCCGGCTGCGTCGTTCGTTGGAAAAGATCCGGCGCTTGCGGCTCAACGTGGCGTTCGGCGATGAGCAGTGGAGCTGGCTGATGGCAGGCTACGAGCAGCACCTCGCCGAACCGCGCCACAGCGTAGCGCCGAGCGGACGCTCGTGAGTCGCATCACCTGCGACCGTAGTAATCGGGATAGTCAGCGCTCAGTCCCTTGAAGCGCCGATGAATCCACAGGTATTGCTCGGGGACGCGCCGTACTTGAGCTTCGATGAGCGAATTGAAGAGCTCCGCGTCTGCCACCGCATCGTCCGTCGGGAAGGGTTCGAGCGGGGGGTGGATCACCATGCGATAGCCGCGCGAGCCGGGCAGGCGCTCGGGGAAAAAGGGCAAGACTGCCGCGCCGCTCAGGCGCGCTAGCCGTGATGTCGCGGTGTTCGTGGCGGCCGGGATGTTGAAGAAGCGCACCATCTCCGCTCCCTTCTTCCGGTAACTCTGATCCGGCGCGTACCACACCGGCTCGTTGTTCTTGAGCGCCGAGATGAGCGTCCTCACATCGTCACGCCGGATCGCCCGCTTCGCCTGCCGTCCGCGATTGCGCATCAGGAAACGCTCGAGCACCAGGTTACGGGTCGGCCGGTACATGATGCTCGTCGGAATCCGCGCGCACAGCGCCCGCGCGCCGATCTCGAGCGTGGTGAAGTGAGCGCTCAGGAGAATCGCGCCGCGACCGCGCGCAAGCACCGCCTGCAGATGCTCTTCGCCCTCGAGCTGCGTGAGCTTCCGAATGCGTCGATCGGAGCTCCACCAGCTGATGGCGGTTTCGAAGAGCCCGATCGCCAGGCTCCGGAAATGCTCGCGCAGCAGACGCTCGCGCTCCTCGGGCGAGCGCTCGGGCAGGCAGAGCTCGAGATTCCGACGAGCGATGCGCACGAACGACAAAGGCAGGCGGGAGAGCACGCCGCCGAACCGCCTGCCCACCCAGAGCAGGAAAAAGAAGGGGAGCGGTTCGAGCACGCGCAACGATGCAAGCGCGAGCCAGGTCGGCCAGTACTTCGGATGAAGCAGCGCCCAGGTCGACGCGTCGGGATCGGCTGGCTCTTTCTTGCTCATGACTTGTAGGGGTCGCCGCCCGGGCCTTCGAGCTTGAAGCGCTTGTAAGTCCAGAGGTACTGCTCGGGATGCGCCCGCACGTGGGCTTCGATCAGCTCGTGGAAGCGTTTCGTATCGGCGACCGGATCTTCCGAGGGAAAATGTTCGAACGGCGGATGGATCTCGATCAGATAACCGGAGTCGTCGGGCTTTCGGCTGGGAAAGTATGGCAACACCGGTGCGCCCGAGATGCGCGCCAAGCGCGAGGTCGCGATGTTGCTCGCGGCAGGATGACCGAAGAATGGCACGATCGCGCTGTTCTTGTCGGTGAAGCGTTGATCCGGCGCGTACCAGACGGGCAGGTTTCTCTTCAGGCTCGCGATCACGTCCCGCACCTGATCGCTCGGAATCGCCCGGACGGTGTGCCGGCTGCGGCCGCGCCGGGCGAGCTCCGCGATCAGCGGATTCTTGGGCGTGAGATACATGATGCTCGTCGGGCCGAGCAGCGTGAGCGCGCGTGCCCCCATCTCGAGCGGCGTGAAGTGCGCACTCAGCATCAAGGCGCCGCGCCCGCGGGCGAGCGCAGCCTGAAGGTGCTCGACGCCCCGGAACTCGATGAGCTTGCGCAGGCGGCGATCGCTCGCCCACCACACGAGCCCGGTCTCGAGCAGCGCGCAGCCGAGCGATTCGAAGTGCTCCCGCACGAGAGTCGCGCGCTCCTCGGCCGTCAGCCCCGGCAGACACATGCGCACGTTCACTTCGGCGATGTGTCGGTCCCGGCGGCTCACTGCATGCGCCAGGCGGCCGAGCACACGACCGGCGGCCATCTGCCAGCGCAGCGGCAGCAGGTTGAGGGCCCGAACGACAGCGAGTGCGAGCCACCAGCCCCAGTAGCGAGGGCCGAAGAAGCGATAGAGAGGAACGCGCTCGGTGCCTCGTCTGGCATCGGCCCGCGAGGCGGCGCTCGCCCTGGAAGCGGTCATCGCGGCGTCAGGACTGTGGCTGTCGCCGCCGAGCGGCGGCCCCGGGCGAATGCAGGTTCGAGTACCATCGCGCGAATGTTAGCAGGCTGTTGCGGAACAGCCTGCGTCCGGACGGCCGACGATCCCGACGCGCTGTCGGAGAGACCTAATAACAACGTGACGACATGCTGAGGCGGATTTACTCGGCCCTGCTCTACATCGCAGCGCCGCTCGCGCTCGCCTTCACGGCGTTGAGGGGCTGGCGCGACCCTCTGTACCGGGATCGGCTTGCCGAACGGCTGGGCTACACGAAGCTCCTGTTCGACGCTCCGCCCATCTGGATCCACGCGGTCTCGGTGGGCGAAGTGCAGGCCGCGGCCGTTCTCATCCGGGCCCTGAGCAAGCGCTATCCGCACTGCCCGATTCTCGTTACGACCGCCACGCCGACCGGCGCCGCGCGCGTGCGGGCATTGTTCGGCGAGTTGGTGCGCCATGCCTACCTGCCCTATGACTTGCCGGGCGCGGTGGCGCGCTTCCTGAGCCGGGTCGGGCCCGCGGTCGCTATCGTGATGGAGCGGGAAATCTGGCCTAACTTGTTCGGCGAGTGCACGCGACGAGGCATCCCGATCCTGTTGGCCAGCGCGCGCCTGTCGCAGCGCTCAGCCGAGCGGCATCGGCGGCTCGGTGCCTTGTTTACGCCGGCTCTGAGCGAAAACGTGACGATCGCCGCTCAGACGCCGGCGGACGCGCGGCGCTTCAGCCAGATCGGCGCGATCGATGCGCGGGTGCGCGTGGTCGGCAACATCAAGTTCGATTTCGACCCTCCGGAGCAGGCGCGAGCGGCGGGCGCTGCCTTTCGGGCCTCGCAGCTGGCGGAGCGAGCGGTCTGGATCGCCGGCAGCACGCACGAGGGCGAAGAGCAGATCGTCGTCGATGCGCATCGTCGGGTGCGCGAGCAGCACCCGAACGCTTTGCTCGTGCTGGTCCCGCGTCATCCGAACCGGTTCGATGCGGTGCGCTCGTGGTTGCGCTCGCAGAGTATCCCGTTCGCCTCGCGCTCGGTCCGCGATCCGATCGATCGGCAGACGAGCGTGCTGCTCGTCGACACGCTGGGCGAGCTGCTCATGCTCTACGCCGCTGGCGATGTCGCATTCGTGGGAGGAAGCCTCGTGCCTATCGGCGGCCACAACCTCCTCGAACCCGCGGCGCTCGACAAGCCGATCATCGTCGGGCCTCACAACTTCAATGCGGAAGACGTGGCGCGCAGCTTCCTGGACGCAGGCGCCGCCATCGAAGTCAGCGACGCCGACACCCTGGCGAGCGCCGTGCTAGAGCTGCTCGAAGATTCGGACAAGCGCGCGGAAATGACGCGGCGCGCCAGGGCGATTCTCGAAGAGAACCGGGGCGCGCTCGATCGCCTGCTCGAGCTGCTCGAGCCGATGCTGTCCCGACGAGACCCGCCGGCGAGGTAGGCGCACGGTCCGGCTAGCGCTCGGGCTGCACCCGGATGTCGTTGCGCACGTCGGTGACGCCGCTCACCCCTCGCGCGATGTGCTCGGCCTCGCTCTTCTCGTCTTCCGAGGAGACGAAGCCGCTCAGCTGCACGACGCCCTGGCTGACCTCGACGTCCACGTCGCTCGCGGTCTCGAGACCGGACTCGCTGGCAAGCTGACTCTTCACTTTCGCGGCGATGACGGTGTCGTCGGTCGCCTCGCCGATCGTGCGGTCCGCGGCCTGAACGACCAGTTGATTGCGAACTTCCCTCACTCCAGGCACTTCGCGCGCGGCCTGCCCGGCCGCTTGCTTCATCTCGTCGGAGTCCACGAAGCCGCTCAACTGCACGATGCCTTCTTGGGTCTGGATGTCGATCCGTCCGGACTCGATCTCCTCATTCCCGATCAGCGCGGCCTTCACCCGCGCCGTGATCGCCGGATCGGATCGGGCGGCTTCGTTCAGGGTTTCCCTGGTCTCATCCGCTGCATTGCGCGCTTCATTCCCGGCGGGCTCTTGCCTGCCTTCCTCGGAGGCCTCGACGGCCAGGACGACAACAAGACCCGCAAGCAGAGCTGGGAGTTTTGACATAAGCGACCTCTCTACAGGCGCGCGTCCCAGGCCTGCGACTCCCAGACTGCCCCGACCTCATGGAAGCGAGGCCCGACAGGGCTCTGAATCGAAAGCCTTTCCTGCGCCTGCCCAGCTCAAACGGCCTGTCGCAACGGCCAGTTCCGGCCTCGAGGTTGCGGGGCCGTCAGACTTCGGCAGTCAGCACGTGGTTGTGAACGGCGCGCACGACGGCGTGATGCCTGACGTTGCAGCCGAGCGCCTCGCAGCGATAGGCGCAAAGAAGCGTGAAGGTGCGATAGCGGCTGAGCTCGTTCCAGAGATCTTCGAGTTGCAGCGCCGTCTCGACCCGCCCCTCATCGGCGAGCAGGGCGACGAGATCGCCGTAGATGCGCACGGGCTGGCCGCGGGCAGCGGCCTGAGTGACGAGCAAGCCCATGTTGCGGTGGAAGCGCTGGGGATCGAGCTTGCCGCCCGTCAGGAAGCCCGCCAGCGTCGTGTGCGCATCGAGCGCGATGTAGCGATATTGAGCGGCCAGCTCGACTGGATCCAGGCCCGCCGCTTGCAGCGCGTCATCCAACCGCTGCCGGCGAGACTGAGTCGCCAGCGCGATGCACGTGCAGCCAGTTTCGAATCCTTCGCGCAGAAAGCGCGTAACTCCCTGAATCAGGCAAGCTTCGGAATCGAAGAGCTGAACGAGATGAGCGGCCTGGCTGCTGAACATCGGCGTGGGAAAAGCGACGGCGAGAATCGGCGCGCATCATAGTCAGGCGACCTCCCCGGGCGCAGTGCTGATTTCCGAGGCTTGACGCGATTTTTGCCGACGAGCGAGGCGTTCGCGAAGCTTGAAGCGACTCTTTTGCCGACGAGCGACGCGCCTGCGAGGCTCAATGCGTCTCTTTGGCCGACGAGCGACGCGCTTCGATCCATCGATCGATCTTGTGCTCGAGCACCTGCAAGGGCAGGGCGCCGTCCCGAAGCACTTCATCGTGGAAAGCGCGAGCGTCGAACGCTTTCCCGAGCTCGGCCTCGGCTTTCTTTCTGATCTCGCTGAGGCGCAGCTGCCCGATCTTGTAGCCGAGCGCCTGACCGGGGATGACGATGTAGCGCTCGACCTCGGCCTCCGCATCGCTCGGAGCCATCGAGGAATTCTCGAGCATGTAGCGGATGGCCTGTTCCCTCGTCCAGTTGCGCGTGTGCAGGCCCGTGTCCACCACCAGCCGCATGGCGCGCAGCATCTCATCGCTCAAGCGGCCGTAGTACTGATACGGGTCGGTGAAGAGGCCGAGCTCTTTGCCGATCGACTCGGCATAGAGCCCCCAGCCTTCCTGGAAGGCGACGTAGCCCGGGCCGAAGCGGCGAAAGCGGGGGAGCTCTTCGAGCTCCTGCTGGATCGCGACCTGGAAATGATGGCCGGGCGCGGCCTCGTGCAGCGAGAGCGTCTCCATGCCGAACTTCGGCTGCGCCTTCAGGTTGAACGTGTTGACGTAGAAGATGCCGGGCCGCGAGCCGTCGGCAGAAGGCGGTTGATAAAAGGCGCCCGCTGAAGACTGAGCGCGGAACGGCTCGACCGCTCGCACTTCGTAGTCCGCCTTGGGAAAGCGCCCGAACAGCTTGGGCAAACGCGCGTCGATCTTGCGCTTGAGCTCCCGGTAACCTTCGAGGAGCGAAGCCTCATCCGTGTAATAGAAGCGCGGATCGGTCTTCAAGTGCTCGAAGAAGGCAGCGAGGTCACCCTGGAAGCCGACCTGGGCTTTGACTTGCTCCATCTCGCCGCGGATACGCGCGACTTCCTTCAGTCCGATCTCATGGATGGCGTCGGGAGACAGGTCGGTGGTCGTATAGAGCCTCACGAAGTACGCGTACCACTCCCTGCCGCGGGGCAGCGCCGACCAACCCACCTCGGTCCTCGCGCCCTCGAGGTACTCGTCCCGAATGAAGTCGTGCAGGCGCCGATACGCGGGGTTGATCTCCTTGACGATCGCTTCCCGGTACGCCTCGCGCAGGCGCTGACGCTCGCTTTCGGGCACGCTCGACGGGAAGTTCTCGAGCGGCTGATAGAAGTGACTGTCCTCGGGATTCGTGGCGACGATCTCCGCAAGCTGGGGCAGCACCTTTTCCATCACCGCGCGCGGATACGTCACGCCGTTTTTCAGGCCCAGGCGCATGTTGGTGATCGCCTGGTCGGACCAGACGATGTAGTCGCGCATTCGCTTCAGGAACTTGTCGTAGTCCTCGGCGGTGGCGAACGGCTGCGCATTGGTTCCCGAGCCGAGCACCGGCATGAGCGTCGCGAGGCTGAAGAACTGGCTGATGGGCAGTTGCTCGTTCGGGAAGGCTGCGCCCTCGATCGAGGCCTCGAGGTCGTGCATGAACACCTCGAGGCTCAAACGCTCGCCCGCGGAGAGCGGCTGCTTTTCGAAGGCTCTCGCGCGCTCGAGGAAGCGCCGGTCGATCTCGAGCACTCGCGCGAGGTGCTCGGGAGAGATGTTGTTGGTCAGCCTGTCGTTGTAGCGCGGATCGCCGAGGAACGTCGCTTGCAGCGGGTTGAGCTCGAGCGAGAGCTCGAAGTACTCCTCGAACAGGCGTTCGAGCGCCTCCGAGGGGTTTTGATTCTGGGCTTCGGCGCCGGCGCTCAGGATCAAGATAAGCGCGGCCGCCGCCACGGTCAGAGTCTTGGCTTTCACGTTCGGTCTCCTTGACTCGACGCCCGATCTGCCTGGCGGGCCTGCGCGCCGCGGCAACGAGCACGATGTGCGAAGTGTCATCGTGCGCGGGCGGGAAGGGAAGGCCCGGCTGTCGCGGCGGGTGCTGATTTTTTTCTCGACCGCGATCGTGCGTCTAGTTCCCGTCCGCTGCCAGGAGTCGCACGTCGCCGCCAAGCGTGCGTGCGTGGATCTCAGCGCCGCCGCCATTGATGGTGCCTTTCAGCTTCGTTTCGCTGAATTCCGAAGTCGTGACCGGGAGATCCGTCCGGATCGAGCCGCCGCCGGTGGACACATCTACCGTGGCGGACACGTTTCTGGGCAGGCGCAGCACTATGTCGCCGCCCGACGTGTTTGCGGACACGCCGCGATTCGAGCCGGACAGCTCGATGCGGACGCTCCCGCCCGAGGTGCGCGCATTCACTGCGCCGTCGATCCCGATCAAATCTACGCTGCCGCCGGAGGTGCTGGCGGTGAGCGACCCGAGCACCTTGCGGGCTTCGATGTCTCCGCCCGAGGTCTTGATGTCCGTGTCTCCCTCGATGCTGTCGATCTCGATGTCGCCGCCGGAGGTGCGCATGTAGACCGGCCCCACGACCTCGCTGACCTTCAGATCGCCACCCGAGGTTTTTCCGCGGACTTCGCCCTTGAGATGGCTGATCGCAAGGTCGCCGCCCGAGGTGTCGATCTCGACGTGATAGGACCGGGGCACCTTGACGTCGATCTTGCTGTAGCCGCTCCACTGGAACCAGTCGAGCCAGTTGCCCCGATCCCGCTTGACCTGGACCGTGACGTCGTTGCCGGACTGCTCCGCCTCGACCCTGGTGCGGTCGATCTCGCGCTCCGAGCCCTTGACGATGACGTTCACGACGACCTGGTTGGAGTCCGTGCCGGAGACGGTTACGTCGCTCCCGTCGGCGTCGATCGTCAGCCGGCCACCTTCGGCGACTGTGAAGGAGCGGTCCAGCTTCTTCTCCGCCGCAGTCGCGGGGGCGGAAGCGAGCAGGACGGCAAAGGCGGCTAGCGTGGCGCGAACGAGCATCGGAGTTTCCCCTCTGGCGGTTGGAACTGCCTTCTGCGACTCTGAAATCATCAAAAAGGTTGCAAGGAGGGCGTTCTCGACGATGAAACACCGTAATCCCCAGGCCGAGCAGATGGCCGATGAGTCCATGCTGCGCAATCTCGCGGCCCAGGCCAAAGCGATCTGGCCGCAGGAAGCGCCGCTCTTCGACCGGTATGCGCTGCCGGCGCAGGCACTCATTGCGGACATCGGCTGCGGCAGCGGGGAGATTACCGCACGACTGGCCGATCGTTATCCGCAAGCGCAGCTGCGGGGAGTGGACATCCTGGCGAGCTCGGTCGCCTACGCCAGCCAGCGCTATGCAGCCCTTGCGCCGCGGGTGAGCTTCCAACAGGGCGATGCCTTCGAGCTGCCGTTCGAGGACGGTCTTTTCGACCTGGTCGTGTGCCGGCACATGACGCAGGCCGTCCCCGAGCCACACAAGGTGCTGGCGGAGCTCGGGCGGGTGTTGAAAAGCGGCGGCTGGCTGCACGTCCTGAGCGAGGACTACGGCATGATCCATGTCCCGGCCGGCCGGCTCGATCCGGACAGGCTGTGGAACCAGGCCGTGATTCCGTATGCGCACAGCACGGGGACCGACGCTCGCGTCGGCCGGTACACGTGGTCGATGATGCATGCGCTCGGGTTTGAAGCGCTGCAAGTCGATTACGTCATCGTCGATACCGTTCGCGTCGAACGAGAGACGTTCGCCGAGATCATGCGCGCCTGGCGCGATGGGTATACGGGCGTGCTTGCCGAGCACAGCGCGCTCACTCGCGAGGAAGTGCGCGCGCTCTTCGACTACATCATCGAGACCATCCTCGATCCCCGGCAGTACGCGGCCTGGCACATTCCGATCATCAGCGGGCGCAAGCCCTGAGTTTTTCCTCGAGCTACGTGCTCACGGCGTTGAGCGCCTCGCGCCGCTCCTGCGGCGTGGGCGGTGTCCACTGATACAGCCAGGTCTCGGTCAATGGCTGACCCTGGTGGCGCAGATACATTCGGATATCGATCGGCTCCAGGCTGTCGTCCGGCGGAACGATGTCGAACATCGCGCGGTAGCCGCCGAGCGACTCGAGCGGACGGGCGGAGGGAATCTCGATCCGGCCGCGCGAGACGGTGATGACTGGCTCCACTTCGGCGCGCTCGGGCAGTGCAGCCAGCTCGCCGCCGACGAAGTCGACGGCGAAGCGCCACGAGAAGTATTTCCGGCGCTGGCCGACTACACCGCCCAGGCCAGTGCGCGTTGCGACTGTATGCGCGAGTTGCGGTGCGATCGGAGGCTCGGTGCCCCAATACATGCGGTAGCCATAGAGCAGCTCCTCACCGCGCTCGGGCGCTCGCTCGGGATTCCAATAAGCGACGATGTTGTCGAACGTCTCATCGGGGGCGGTCAGCTCCACCAGCTGCACGGCGCCCTTGCCCCAGCCGTGCTTGGGCTCGATCCACAAGCTCGGGCGCTGCTCATAGAACACGCCATCGTCCTGGTAATGCTCGAACGCGCGGTCCCGCTGCAAGAGCCCGAAGCCGCGCGGGTTCTCGTCCAGGTAGGAGCTGATGCGCATCCAGGGCGGGTTGGTGAGCGGTCGCCAGATCCATTCGCCCCGGCCGGTGAGCATCTGCAAGCCGTCCGAATCGTGAATCTCCGGGCGCCAGTCATTCGCCATGCGCCGGTCGTTCTCGCCGCAATGGAACATGCTGGTGAGCGGCGCGATGCCGAGGCGGCGAATGCTCGTGCGCGGGTAAATCGCTGCGTCTACGTCCATCAAGAGCGTCGCGCCTGGAGTGACGGTGAAGCGACAGGCGCCGGCGGCGCTCGGCGAATCGAGCAGGGCATACAGCACGAGAGTGCGCGAGCCGGGCGCCGGACGCTCGAGCCAGAACGAGGTGAAGCGAGGGAATTCCTCGACCTCGTAGCCGGTGTCGATCGCCAGGCCGCGGGCCGAAAGGCCGAGCTGGGTGGACTGGCTTCCCATACCGCGGAAGTAGCTGGCACCGAGGAACACCACGAGGTCCTTGGTCCAGTTCGTCGAGGTGTGCACTCGAAACCCGGCGAAGCCGAGGTCCGTCGGGAGCTTGCGCGTGTCCAGACCGGTCTTCGAAAGATCGAAGAGCTCCGGGCGATAGTCGATCGGATGCGCCTCGCCCTCGACCACCTCGTAGAGCTGCACGGGCTCCTTGAAGCCCCGCCCGAGGTGAAAGAGCTCGATCCGGAAGGCGCTGTCCCGATCGCTCCAGATCGCATGCTCGCGTCGGAAGCGGATGGCCTGATACTGATCGTACGTGAGATCGATCAGCGGCTTCGGCGCGAGCTTCGCCGGCGGTCGATATTCGCTCGCGGCGAGCGCGCGAGCATGTCCCTTGAGCGCAGCGTAATCGAACGGGCCGCTTGCGCGGGCAGCACCGGCGGGAAGTGCCGACAGCGTACGAGGGGAAAGGGAGAAAGCGCAGGCAGCAAGGGAGGCGTGCAGAAAATCGCGTCGTCGCATCGTCGAGGAAATCAACTGAACGTGAGGCGGCTTGAGCGGTGCAGGAGTCCTGCGGGAGTCGATGCTTCCGTGACCTCGCGAAAATTGCAACTCCACGAGTGCAACGGCCGCGAGCCGCAAACGCCGCCGGGCGCTCTGCTAACGATCGGGGAGCGCGAATGGATCCTCGAGCGGTGAGCTTCAGCCTTTCCCTGCGGGGAGTTCTCGCACGAGCGGAACCGGCGAGGGGTGTCGCGCAATCCACCCGAGTACACGAGCGATGATCGATCGCGACGATCGATCAGGGAGTTGCCCCATGTCGCCTCTCGAAGATCCACGGCCGGATCCGAACCGGCCGTCCAAGCCGCTCGATCCGCCGCCCGAGCCGGGGCGGCCCGGGCCCGATCCGATGAAATCACCGACTGTTCGGAGCCGGCTTTGGCCGCTCGCCCGAAATCCTCATTCGAGCGTGAAGCCCACGTCGATGGTGACCTGCCAGTGAGCGATCCGGCCGCCGTCTATGTGGCCGCGCGTCTCCACTACCTTGAACCACCGCAGGTTCTTCAAAGTCTGCGAGGCCTTGTCGATGGCGAGGCGCACGGCCTCCTCGGGGCCCGAGGTCGAGGAACCGGTGATTTGTATCGTCTTGTAAACGTGCTGGTTCATGGCACTCTCCCGAAGGCACGTCCTCGAGATGCGGTACTCCGGGGTGGGGTTCCATGAACGGCACGTCTCGTAAGGTTTCTTGCACCCGCGAGGGTCAGCCACGACGCGCGGTTTTCCTGGTTGCTGCTTGCGCGCTCGCCTCGGCAGCATTGCTTTTCGGCTTGCCCGCGACCGCAGGGGATGAGCCAACCGCGAACGGGGCGCTCGCTGCATACCTGGCCGCCGCCGACGACAGCTTTGCCTGGCGCGAGGTGCGCACCGGTCGGGTCGGCTCGGCAACGTACGTCGAGCTTTTGATGACCTCGCAGACCTGGCGCGGCATTCCCTGGAAACACCAACTCTTCGTGCTGCGGCCGCGGCATCTGGACGAGCATGCGCGACAGGCGCTGCTCTTCGTTCACGGCGGTCGCTGGAAGGAGGAGTACGAGACGCAGGCGGGGCAATCGGAGCTTCCTCGCGAGGCATTGCTGTTCGCGCGCCTGGCCGAGTCGATTCGCGCTCCTCTTGCAGTGCTGAGACAAGTGCCGTTTCAGCCAATCTTCGACCGGCGCGAGGATGCGCTCATCGCGTACACCTTTCAGCAGTACCTGCAGACCGGGGAGAGCGACTGGCCGCTGCTCCTGCCGATGGTGAAGAGCGCGGTCCGCGCGATGGACGTGGTCCAGCAGCTCACGCGCGAGCGCTGGTCGCTGCCGATCGAAAAGTTCACGGTGGCCGGCGCATCCAAGCGCGGCTGGACTTCCTGGCTCACGGCCGCGATCGATCCGCGTGTCGCGGGCGTCGCGCCCATGGTCATCGACGTGCTCAACATGAAGGCGCAGATGGCGCTCCAGCGCGCCACCTGGGGCGGGCTGTCCGAGGAGATCGAGGATTACTCGGCGCTCGACCTGCCGAAGCGGCTCGAGAGCGAGCGCGGGCGGGAGCTGCTGTCGGTCGTCGATCCTTACAGCTATCGCGAGCAGCTCACCGATCCAAAGCTGATCCTGCTCAGCACGAACGATCGCTATTGGCCGCTCGATGCGCTCAAGCTCTATTGGCCGGATCTGCCCGAGCCCAAGCGCGTGCTGTACGTGCCCAATCAGGGGCACAGCTTGCGGGATGTGGATCGAGTGATAGGCGCGTTGAGCGCTTTGCACCGATACAGCACGAACGGGCAGCGACTGCCTCGTCTGGAATGGACGTTCGCGCGCGCCTCCGACGACCTGGTCGTCAAAGTGAGCACCGATCGTCCCGCTCGCCTCGTTCGCATCTGGAGCGCCCACAGCTCCGATCGTGATTTTCGCGATGCGCACTGGAGGAGCCGGCGCTGCTCGCGCAAAGGCGATGAGCACGTCTGTATGGCACCTGCCGGCCAGCGCGAATACGTCGCGTGGTTCGCTGAAGCTTCTTTCCGCGACGACCACGAGCTTCCGTTTTCGCTTTCGACGACGGTCTGCCTCGCGACGCGCGAGGATTCGCGGCTCGAGGATTGCAAGTAGGATCGTCGGCGAGTGTAAGAAATCGCGACGGATGTCAGCGCTCGAAAACGGCGCTACGCTGCGCGTCACGCTCAGGCGTGAGCGCAGCATTCGGGAAGACATAATGAGAACGGATCTGAAGGGCGTCGCGGCGACGTTTCTCTTGAGCACGCTGATCTGGGCCAGCGCCGAGGCGGCCCGGCTCGGCTATGACCCCAAGGCCGATCCATTCGAGCAGTACCACGCGGCCGTCGAGCGCGCGGCGCAAGAGGGCAAGCTGGTGCTCGTGATCGCCGGAGGCGACTGGTGCAGCTGGTGCCACGTGCTCAACCGCTTCCTCGAGCGCAACGAGACGGTGCGGCGCGAGCTCGAGGACACTTTCGTGGTGATGAAGGTGTACGTGGGCGAGGAGAACTACAACAAGGACTTCTTCGACCAGTTGCCGGCCGCGCGCGGCGCGCCGCACTTCTGGATCATCTCACCGGACAAGCACGTGCTGGCTTCGCAGCCTACGGGAGCTTTCGAAAGCGGTCGCAGAGGCTACGACGAGCAGGAGTTCCTCGAGTTCATCGCGCGCTGGAAGCAGCACGTCATCGCCATGCGCTGAGCGTGGGGCCCGAATCCCTTCGGGCCTGCAATCACGCTTCGATCATTGACGCAAGCGCTTCAGAACGCGCTCGACGAGACGGTCGCAGCGCGCCGCCATGAACGAGAACGTTCGCGGAATCGCCTCCTCGATGTTCTCACTCAGGTAGCTTCGCAAGAGCGCGCGTGCCCGGTGATCGCGCGTCTTTACGGTCGCGGGCGGGATCTGCAGGTACTCGGCCGTCTCTTCCACCGATAGCCCTTCGACTTCGCGCAGCATGAACACGGTGCGGAAGTGCTCGGGCAGGCGCTCGATCGCCCGTTCTATCATCCGGCTCACGTCAGCCCTCTCGCTCACGACGCTCGGGTCCACCGGTTGATCCCCGATAGCGTCGGAATCGAGGCCGGCGAGCGCGCTTTCCTCCTCCCACGGCCCGTCCAGATCGGCCTCGAGCAGGATGCGCCTTCGGCGGCTCTTGCGAGTGCGTAGCCGATCGATGGCCTCGTTACGTACGATGCGGGCGAGCCAGGCGCCGAGACTTCCCTTCCCGGCATATTCACCGAGCGCGTAGAACGCGCGCACGTAGCTTTCCTGAAGAACATCCTCGGCCTCGCTCGCATCCCCCATGACGCTGACCGCAAGCCGGTACAGCCGTTGGTTGTAGCGACGCATGATCTGGCAGAACGCATCATGCTCGCCCTCGCAGGCGCGTTGGGCGAGCACCGCGTCGCTCGCGGGCGGCGGTGTAGTCGTAGTGAACGATGTCAGTGCGGTTCGCATGCTGTCGCTCGCGCCAGGCTCCAGTGTGACTGCGGGCGCCGTGCGACGCCAGTTGCGTTGCGCGACACGGCACCCGGCGTGCTCCGGGCCAGACGGCTCAGAATTTCTCGGGGAACTGCTTGGCCAGGGCCCCGACGAGCGCATCAGAGATCTTGTAGATGTGCTCCTTCATGGTTTCCCACGTGCGCGCTTCGGCGGCGAAGTCTTTTGCCGCGAGCTGCTGATTCTGCTGCACATGATGGCCGCCGTGCGCCGCAAGGAGGCTGCGCAGGGTGGCTTCCGGCAGATACGGGTTGGCGCCGCTCAGGAACTTCGCGATCTCGTTCGCATTCGCCGTGAGCTCATCGACAGCCTTCTTGGCATCCGCCGAGCTCTTGGCGGCGGTCGCAGAGGCATGCGACTTCACGGCCGTGTAATGGCCCGCCAGGAGCTTGAACAACTGATCCGAAGCTGCCTTGCCGTAGAACGGCTCGATCGCGCCGGCGATCTTCCTGGCGTTGTCGACCGCTTGCTGCTCGGCCGTCTTGACGGCCGACTGGTCTTTCTCCATGAGCCCGCGCGCGACTTCCCGGACCCAGAAAATGTGTCCGACCCACAGGTCCCGGAGCGCCGCCTGGGTCGAGACGAGCTTCGCCGAAGGGGCGGGGGCGGTGTCGGCCGTCTTGCCGGAGGGCGTATCGGCGACGGCGGTCAGGGTCATGGAAAGGGCCAGCAGGGCGAGAATCGATCGCATGTCACGTCTCCTCGAAGCGCAGGATTGGCTGCGGCGAGTGACGGAACTCACGGTCCTGGGGTTCCCGGCGTCGCAAAGCTTTCAGTATCGGCTTTCGCCGAAGAGACTAAAGGGCCGTCTTGGCCCAGCCGATATCGGGAACGATGCCCTTTTCTGCGCGCAACGGGACTTTTCCTCCTTCAGGCCGTGATGGATCAGCTCTGGCAGGGCTTGATCCGCGTCACGGTTTTCGTTGTGCGCTCACCGGGCTGGTGAGGTCTGCTGCGGTGCGCCTGGCCCTGGCAGGGCTCGCGCTGCTCGCGACCTCGCTCTCCTGGGCGCTCGATCCGGCCAGGGCGCCTTCCCAATACGTGCTCGACACCTGGCAGATCGTGGATGGGCTGCCTCAGAACTCCCCGCTCGCCATCGAGCAGACCCGCGACGGCTATCTCTGGGTCGGGACGCAGGAGGGGCTGGCTCGCTTCGACGGCGTGCGATTCGCCGTCTTCGATCGCCGCAATACCGAGGCCATTCGCAGCAACCTGATTCTCGCGCTTACAGAGGACAGTCGCGGGAGGCTCTGGGTGGGAACCGGCGAGGGCGCGGCCGTGCTCGAGCGGGGAACGTTTCATGTCGTCGCGCCCGATTCACCGCTCGCGGATGTCACGGTCAACGCGATCGTAGAGACCAGCGATGGCGTGATCTGGCTCGGTACCGCGCTCGGGCTGTTTCGCTTCGACAGGGGTGTCGTCGAACGCGTCAGTCTCGCCGAAGGTACCCATCGCGCCAGCGTACGTGCGCTCATAGAGGATCAGGACGGGTGGCTCTGGGTGGCGACCTCGGACGCGGGACTGCATCGACTCGACTCGCATGGCGTCGAGCGCGTGCCGTTCCCTGCAGCCAGCCGCGGGGAAGACGTCGGCGCGCTTCATGTGGATCCCGACGGCACGCTGTGGCTCGGCATCGAGAAGGGACGGCTCTATCGCCGCGAGCACGACGCCTTCATCGAGCTGCCGACGGATGGGCATCTGACGGGAAGCGTGCGCGCGATCACCCGCGACCGCGCCGGGAATCTGTGGATCGGCACCATACGCGACGGGCTCGTCCGGTTCTCGAACGGCAAGTGGAGCCAGCTCGAGGTCGCTTCCGTTCCGGGCACCGACATTCGCGCGCTGTACGAGGATGTCGAGGGAAGCTTGTGGATGGGGTCGTACGGCGGCGGGCTTCTGCGCTTGAGGGATGGCAAGTTCACGCCTTTCGGCACGCCCGAGGGTCTGCTTGGAAACATTGCATGGAGCATCGCGCCGCGCCGCGCGGGTGGGCTCTGGGTCGGAACGGATGCGGGCGTGAGTCTCTACGAGAACGGGCAGTTTCGTTATCTGGCGCGTGACTTCGGGCTCGAGAACGAGCGCGTGCGCACGGTCCTCGAGGACAGGCAAGGTGCGCTCTGGTTCGGCACGCACGGGCGGGGCGCTTTCCGATACGTCGACGGCAAGCTGACGCAGTTCAGCACGCGTAACGGCCTTTCGGGCGACTTCATCAAAGCGATCACCGAGGATGCGAGCGGGCGGATCTGGATCGGCACCGACAAGAGTCTCGATGTCATCGTGGACGGCCGCCTCGGCGAGAGGCCCCCGGCGCTCGAGGACCTCGATCCGATGACGATCAGCGTCGTGCACGAGGACAAACGCGGGCGGCTCTGGTTCTCGAGCGATTCGCACGGGCTGTACGTGCTCGAAAACGGCGCGATCCGCCTCTACTCGCAGGCGAGCGGCTTGCCCGGCACGCGCGTGACCACGCTCTACGAGTCATCGGACGGGGACTTGTGGGTCGGGACGACGGACGGCATGGCGCGCATTCGCGATGACCAGGTGTCCTCGCTCGCTCGCGGGCCCGGGCCGCAGACCGAGACGCCGCTCGGCATCCTGGCCGACGAGACCGACCACTTCTGGATCTCGACCAACCGGGGCTTGTTTCGCGTCGCGCACTCCGAGCTCGACGCGTTCGCCGACGGCTGGCGCAAAGAGCTCGACTTCCAGGCCTACAGCATCGCCGACGGGCTCAGGACCTCCGAGTTCAGCGGCGGCAACACCTCGTCCGCGACGCGCACGGGTGACGGGAAGCTGTGGTTCGCTTCGATTCGCGGCATCGTGCGGATCGACCCCGCGCGCATTTCGACGAACCCGATCGCGCCGCCCGTCATCATCGAGAAAATCGTCGTCGACCGTGAGCCGATCGCGCTCGAGGGAGCGCCGGTCGTTCCGGCCGGGGCGGCGCAATGGGAGATTCAGTACACGGCCTTGAGCCTCGTCGCGCCGAGGCTCATGCGCTTCAAGTATCGCCTGGATGGCTATGACACTGGCTGGGTGGATGCGGGCACGCGACGCACGGCTTTTTACACTGGCCTGCCGCCTGGGGATTACACCTTCCGCGTCAAAGCCAGCAACAACGACGGAGTGTGGAACGAGGAGGGCGCCTCGATCAGCTTCACGCTCCGTCCGCGCTTCTATCAGACGAACTGGTTCGTTCTGCTGTGTCTCGCCGCGGTGGCCGCTCTGGCCGTGCTGGTCTATCGCTGGCGCGTCGGCCGGCTGCAAAGCAACGCGATGCGTCTCGAGAAGCTCGTGGCCGAGCGTACGAGCGCACTGGCGCAGGCGAAAGAGGATGCGGAGCTTGCGACCCGCGCGAAGTCGCAGTTCCTCGCCAACATGAGTCACGAGATCCGCACGCCGATGAACGGCATCATCGGCATGACCGCGCTCCTCCTGGAGTCGGATCTCACGCGCGTGCAGCGCGAGTACGTCGAGACTGTGCGCGCGAGCGCCGATTCGCTCCTCGGCATCCTCAACGACATTCTCGATTTCTCGAAGATCGAGGCCGGCCGGCTCGAGATCGAGTGCATAGAGCTCGACTTGCGATCCACCGTGGACGATGTCGGCGCGATCATGGCATTCCAGGCCGCCGCCAAGGGCCTCGAGCTCATCATCAGCGTGCGCCCCGAGGTGCCGGAGCGCGTGCTCGGCGATCCGCAGCGCATCCGCCAGTGTCTCCTCAACCTGGTGGGCAACGCCATCAAGTTCACCGAGAGGGGCGAGGTCGTCGTGGAGGTGTGCTCGGTCGGCAGGCGCAACGGCCGCGCTCTCCTGCACTTCGAGGTGCGCGATACGGGCATAGGCATCGCCGCCGAATCGCTCGAGCGGCTCTTCCAGCCGTTCACGCAGGCCGACTCTTCGACGACACGCCGGTACGGCGGCACGGGCCTCGGGCTGTCCATCGTGCGCAAGCTCGTCGAGATGATGGACGGACAGGTCGGCGCGCAAAGCGAGCCGGGGCGCGGCTCGACGTTCTGGTTCACCCTGCCGCTCGAGCCGCTCATGAGCGAGGAGCCCGGCGGCCTGCCGCAGGCACCGCTCGCTGGCGCGCGAGTGCTGGTGGTCGACGATTGCGAGACGAGCCGCCAGATGCTGGCCGAGCATCTTTCGTATGCCGGCTGTCGCGTCGAGACGAGCGAAGGCGCCCAAGCCGCGCTCGCCGCGTTGAAAGGCGTGAAGGACGCCCCGTTCGAGGCGGTCATCATCGATCAGCAGATGCCCGACGTCGACGGCGTCGAGCTCGGCGAGCGCATTCTCGCTTCGCGGGATATCGCGCCTGTGCGAATCATCCTGCTGACGACGCTCGAGCACGCAGCCGATGCGCAGCACTTCGCCCAACTCGGCTTTGCCGCGTGCGTGACCAAGCCGGTCCGCGTCCGCGAGCTTCTGGGCTCATTGAAGCGAGTGCTCGCTCAAGGGGCGCTCGAGCCGCACTTGCGCAGTCAACCGATGGTTGCGCGCACTTACCTGATGCCCCCTGCCAGGCGTCGGCGGTACACCGGTAGGGTGCTGCTCGCCGAGGATCATGCGATCAACCGGCGCGTGGCCGAGCGCTTCCTCGAGCGGCTCGGCTGCGAAGTGCGCTCTGTCTCGGATGGTGCGCAGGCTGTGCGGGCATGCGCGAGCGAGAAGTACGACTTCGTGCTCATGGACATGCAGATGCCGGTGATGGACGGCCTCGAGGCGACGCGCCGCATTCGCGACCTGGAGCCGCTCGGGCGCCGCACGCCGATCGTGGCGCTGACGGCGGACGCGATGAAGGGCACGCTGGAGCGCTGTCTGCAGGCGGGCATGGACGACTATCTGACGAAGCCGCTCGACTTCAACCGGCTGCAGGATGTCCTCGATCGATTTCTGCCGATCGTCTCCGACGAGCCGCCGGTCATCCAGCCGGCGGCCCGCCCGGCGGGGTGTGACCAAGTGGTGCGGGCGAGGCTCCTCGACATCGCCGGCGGAGATCGGGCGCTCATCGCCGAGATCGTCACGACCTTCCTCACTGGGACCGAGGAGACGCTCGCGCAGATGCGTCGGGCGGCCGCCCGCAATGACCTCGCAACGATCGCGCTCTGCGCTCACAAGCTGAAGGGTGCGAGTGCGAATCTGCACATCGACAACCTGGCTGCGCTCGCGCTCGATCTCGAGACTCGCGCCAACGCGCGCGCCGACGGCGATTGGGAGTCCGACATCGCTCGCCTCGAGGGCGAGTTCCGGTTGGTGGCATCGGGGTTGCAGTCCGAGATCCAGTGGAAGGAGCTGGTGAACAGTCACTGACGGTCGCGCTTGCGCTCGGACCAGTTGCCGAACTGCATCTCGAGCGCAATGCCCACCTCCGGGCTCAGCTCGCGCTCTTCGGTCAGCTTGCGGCGCGGCCAGGCGACTCCCCCTCGCAACTCCAGAAACAACCACTCGGGTGTGAGCCGGCGCCGGAAGATGAGCCTCGCGGCGTAGCGCGTGAGATCGACTTCATTGTCGGTGGCCCCTTCGATTTGCGCTTGCCACGCGAGCCCCGTGCGCTCACTCAGACTCTGGAAAAGCGTGAGCTGTGAGTACCACTCGATCCCAAGCGTCTCCTCCGTGTACTTGCCGAGATTGCTCCAGCGAAGGAGCAACGTATCCGAGAGCACTCGATCCAGGTTGACGCGAGTGGTGGTTCCGAAGCCTTCGGAGTTCTGCCAGAACACCGTCTCTCTCGCGCTGAACACATAGCGTTCGGCGAAGGCGCGCACCACTTCGTAGCGCACTCGCGCGTACGGGTCGAGCGGCGTGTCGACCCTGACACCGACGCCGGCGTCGAAGTCGTTGCCGGAGCGATCGGGGCTCGAATAGCCGAGGCCGACGAGCACGCTCTCATCCTCGAGCTGGCCGAACTGGCGCGTCGGCAGTGCTTCGAAGTCGCCTTCGGTGTCGCTGATGTAATCCTCCTCGCCGACGCGCCCGGCGAACGCCGAGAGGCGCTCGTCCCATTGCGGAAGCTGCAGGCGCACCCGGAAGCGCAGGCGGGGATCGAAACCATCGTACTCGCTCCAGAGGCCCCCGACCGAAACGCTGCCGTGGGTGTCGCGATAGTCGAGATAATGGAACTGGTCGCCGAACAGGCTGTCGAGCCAGGCAGAGGAGGCGCAGGCGGTTACCGTGAGCCTGCGTCGCATGCGCTCGAGAAACGAGGCCTGGTCTGATTGGTCTTGAGCGCAAGCTTCGGCTGCGGTGTCCGGCGGATCGCGCGGATCGGCGGGCTGGCTCCATTCGCCCTCTTCGGGAGGGTTTTCTTCAGGATCCCCGGCCGTCGGGATCGGCGGCTCGGGGCCGTGCGGAGCCTGATCCGAAGCGTCCGTCGAAGGCTTGGGGTGCGAGCCGGGCGCAGGTGTCTGACCGAGCGCAGGCAGCGCGCAAAGCGACAGGACGAGCAACGCGAGGGCGGCGCTTGCGGCCGATCTCGCCTCACCCCCGAGTGCCTGTGTGCTCATATTGCGCGGACGGCCCTCTGAACGGAACGCGAACGTTCCTGCCCGGTTCCCGTATCATGCCTGCGCCGCCCGCGGCCGGCTGTGAAGTGAATGCAAGGACGGGGCGGCCGGGCCCCTGACGGACCCGGGTGCGATTTTGTCAGCGGCGCGCGCTCCGCCCGCCTGAGCTGAACGTCAGGCGTGCCCCGACTGCTGCCGGCGCCGCGATCCCCGACGATGTCGAGACAAGCTCATGAAATACCTTCACACGATGGTGCGTGTCACCGACCTGGACGCCTCCTTGCGGTTTTACTGCGGTGCGCTCGGCCTGAAGGAGGTGAGGCGCATGGACAACGAGAAGGGCCGCTACACGCTGGTCTTCCTCGCCGCGCCCGGCGATGAGCAAGCGCAGATCGAGCTCACGTACAACTGGGATCCCGAGGAGTACGGCATCGGGCGCGCATTCGGCCACATTGCTTACCAGGTGGACGACATCTACGCGCTCTGCGAGCGGCTCATGCAGCACGGCGTGACGATCAACCGCCCGCCGAGAGACGGGCGCATGGCGTTCGTGCGCTCTCCCGATCGCATTTCGATCGAGCTCTTGCAGAAGGGTGAGCCGCTGCCGCCCAGGGAGCCCTGGGCGTCGATGCCGAACACCGGCGAGTGGTGATCGGATGCGGAGCGGCCGCTTGCCGCCGCTCCTTCAGACGCTCATCGCGTGATCGGTCGCTCCTTGAGGAACGCGTTGAGCTTTTCGAGATCCGCCCGTTCCAGCGTTCCGGCCGCGAGCTGAAGCTGCAGCACGTTCAGAATGTAGTCGTAGCGGCTGCGGGCGTAGTTGGTCTGCGCTTCGAACAGGCGCCGGCGTGCGTCGAGCACGTCGACTGTCGTGCGCGTGCCGACTTCGAAGCCCGCCTCTGTCGCCTGCAAGGCCGTGCGGCTCGACTCGAGCGCCTGTCTGAGCGCCCGCACTCGCGAGATCTCGCTCAGCACGCCGAGGTACGCATCGCGCGCGGCGCGCTCGGTTTCCCGGTTGGTCCGTTCCAGCCGCTCACGCGCCGCCCGGTGCAGATAGACACGCTGGCGCACGCGCGAGGACACCGCGCCGCCCGAATAGATCGGGAGCGTCACCTGAATGCCGATCGAATCGGAAAGCTGGCTCTGATCGCCGGGCGTCACGCCGATATCACGGCTGGTCTGGGTGCCTTCGAGCTCCTGGTCCGAGCGGCTCGCCACGAGGTCGAAGCTCGGGAAGTGTCCGGCCCGGGCGACGCGCACATCGTGCTTGGCGATGTCAGTCGCGAGCCGCGCCGAGATGACGCGCAGGTTCTGCTCGAGCGCGGTCCTCACCCATTCCTCTTCATCCGCCGGTACCGGCGGCTCGAGCGGCAGCTCGTCAACTGGGGCGGCGAGCGTGTCGAACGGCTCACCGGTCAGCTCGCGCAGCAACTCGCGTGCAGTGGCGAGCTCGCGCTTGGCTTGAATCAGTGCGGCCGCGGCCTGGTCATGCGCCGCGCGCGCTTCCTGTACGTCCGTGATCGCGATCAGCCCGACTTCGAAACGTTTCTCGGATTGCTCGAGCTGGCGCGTAAACGCTTCCAGGCTCGCTTGGGCGGCATCGACCGTGTCCTGCGCGGCAAGCACGTCGAAATAGCGCTGAGCCGTGCGCAGGATCAGATCCTGATGCGCCGCCTGATAGTCCGCTTCTGCTTGCGCAACTTGTGCATCGGCGCGGCGCAGGGCGACCCACTCGTCCCAGCGGAACAGCGTCTGACGCAGGCTCACCTCGTACTGGGTGCTGTCCAGATCGCCTTCCGTCGTGATCGTGGTCGGGACGAGCGGGCTGTTCGGGTCGTTCGGGTCGGAAGGAAACAGGTCCGTGCGGCCGATCTCGCGATCGAGCTTGCCCGTCGTGCCGCTGGCCTCGATCTGCGGCAGCAGAGCCGCCAGAGCCTGAGGCTTGGCCTCCCGGGCCGCCAGCCGATTGGCATCCGCCTCGCGGATCTGCGGGTCGTTTTGCAACGCTCGCTCGTAGACTGCGAGCAGGTCGGCCGCCTCGGCGGCGAACGTGAGCAGTGACAGCCCCAGGGCCGCCGAAAACACGCGTAACGTCATGTCGTTCGTTCCCGTTCGCGCCCGGTTCAAGGCGCATCGTTCGTGGCTCGCGGTCGGCGTCGATGATGACACGACCGGGAGGGTTGTTGATGAGCGGGCCCGACGCTCCGCCGCGCCTCGAAGTTCATGCGGACAGTTTTCCGTCCGCCTCATCAGGGGGCCCGCGACGCGCCGGTCCTGCTTCGACTCCTCAATAGGTCGGAATGGTTGCATCCACGTCGCGTGACCACGCGAGGATGCCGCCCGCCAGATTGACCGCCTGGTAGCCGTTTTGTTGCAAGAACTTCGCGACCTCGAGGCTCCGCCGCCCGGAGCGGCACATCACCACGACCTCCTTGCCCCGCTCGATCTCGGAGAGCCGGCTCGCCACCTCGCCCATCGGGATGTGCAGCACGTCCGGCACCGAAGCGATGCCGAGCTCCCAGTCCTCCCGGACATCGAGCAGCGTCAAGGACTCGCCGCTCGAGCGGCGGGCGAGGAACTCGGCGGGCGTGATTTCCGGGATGCTCATGGGAAGGTCCTCAGAAGACGAAAGGGGACGGGCGCGGTGCGTTCACGAGCGGCTCGACGACGGTTTCGAAAAGCCCCTCGCGCTGCCACTCCCGCTCTCCGACGCGGGTCACCTTCCAGGCTTCCATGACCGGCGCCTGACCGACGATGACGAACAATCGCCCGCCGATCTTGAGCGCCTGCTGGAAGCGCTCGTCGTAGATCGCAAGCGACCCGGTCACTGCGATGGCGTCGTAGACGCCCTGCTCGGCGAGCTGCATGCCGTCTGCTACTTCGACCGCCGCGTTGTTGATGGCCGCCGCCAGAAGGTTCGAGCGGGCGAGCTGCGCCAGGTCCGGATAAATCTCCAGCGAGCGTACGCGGGCGGCGAGCTTGGCGAGACAGGCCGTGAGATAACCGCTCCCGGCGCCGATCTCGAGCACGAGGTCGGCCGGCTCGAGGGCGAGGGCTTGGAGGATCCGCCCGTGAACTCTCGCCGGCAGCATCGTCTGGCCGTGGCCGAGCGGAATCGGCGCATCGACATAGGCCAGGGCGGCGTGCGCGGCGGGAACGAATCGATCGCGGGGCACCTGGCGCATCGCCTCCAAGACTTGCTCGTCGAACACTTCCCAGGTCCGGACCTGGCTGTCGATCATGCGAGCGGCGACTTCGAGACTCATGCGGCGAGACGGTAGTGAACGGACGGGCCGCAAAGCGTACGGACTTTGATTAAGTCACACAAGCTTATGGTCAACGCTCGCCCGGCGCTCGTCCCGATCGTTTCGAGATCGAGCCGGGCGCCTCGTCTCGCGAGCTCCAAGCGCACGCCGGGCGGGAAAAACCACGCGTAGAATATGGTCAATCCGGCCGGCTTCTCTCGTGGCCGTCCGCTATGCTCCCGATAACGAAAATCCACGCGTTGCACTCGACTGCGCAGCTTCGAGCCGAGCTTGCGTCGGCAGGGCCAGGAGGGCGCAGGCGGTGCGCGTGTCGCGATCTTCGCCAGGCGCGCCTGCGGGGGCGATGAGGGCGAAGGCGCGGATACAAGGGGATGAACGACATAGTCGGCGGTTCAATGTGAGCGCCCTTTCGGGGACACTGATCGTTTCGCTCGCTCTCGCGGTCATCGTGCTCATCGGCGTGCTCGTCGTGCGCGAGCGGCGTGCCTTGGCGTTCGCCCGCGTGATCGAGCGGGTCGATGCGATCATTCGCAAGGGCAAGCTCGATGAGCGCCTGCGCGCCAGCGGGCCTGCGGCGCCGCTCGCCGAGGGAGTCAATCGGCTGCTCGAGCAACTCGCGATGAAGGAGCTGGTGATCGGCGAGCGCGAGCGCTCGCTCGTGAGCCTGCTAGGGGGCGTGCAGGAGGCGCTCGCGATTCACCGCGAAACCATTCTGTTCGCCAACGAACGCTTCGCTGCGCTCACCGGTGCCGAGGATGCGCGCAGCATCGAAGGCCGGCCCGTGTGGGAGCTGGTGCATGCCGATTACACCGAGCTGGTCCGGGAGCATCTGAGGCGCTCGCTCGCAGGCGAGCCCGCCCTCGAGCGCCTCGAAGTCGAGCTGCATCCGATGAGCGGGCAGACGGCGCGCGCCGAGCTCAGCGCGACGAAGATCGATTACCGGGGCGGCCCGGCGCTGCTTCTGACGCTGGTCGAGATGGGGCCGCGCTCGAGTATCACTCCTGCGCCGACGCGCACTCGCTCGAGCGCCTGGGAAACGCTCGATTCGCTCGGCGAAGGCGTGATCACGACCGATGTCATGGGGCGGATCGATTATGTGAATCACGCCGGCGAGCAGCTCCTCGGCGTCTCCGCCCTCGATGCCCTGGGCAAGAGCATCACCGACATCATCTCGCTCGTGGACGAGAGCGATCGCCGCTCGCTCGGCGATCCGGTGCGTCACTGCCTCGCCACGCAATCGAAAGTCACCGTCGGGCGACGCGGGTTGATGATCTCGCGCGGCAACGGCGATGAGCGTTCCGTCGAGCTCACCGTCACGCCTTTGAAAGGGCCGAGGGGCGAGCTCAACGGCACCGTCATCGTCGTGCGAGATGTCAGCGAGCTGCGCGGTATCACCAGGCAGATGTCTTACCAGGCGAGCCACGATGCGCTCACCGGCCTGGTCAATCGTCGCGAATTCGAGCGCCGGCTCGAAGAGGCGCTCGAGCACGCCCACACGAACGATGCGCGCCACGTGCTGTGTTATCTCGACCTCGACCGGTTCAAGGCCGTCAACGACAGCTGCGGTCACATGGCCGGCGACAGCATGCTGCGGGAAGTGGCGGCCCTCATAAAGGAGACAGTGCGCGACTCCGATACAGTCGGGCGCCTGGGCGGCGATGAGTTCGGGATGCTCCTGGTCGGCTGTCCGCTCGAGAAGGCGCGCCAGATCGCCGACGACGTGGTGCGCAAGGTCAACGACTACCGCTTCGTGTGGAAGGACAAGATCTTCAACGTCGGCGTGAGCGTCGGCTTGGTCGAGATCTCGCACGAGAGCGGGGCGCCGGAGGAAGTGCTGAGCGCCGCCGACTCGGCGTGCTACGTCGCCAAGAAGCAGGGCAATCACGTGCACATCTACTCCGCCCGCGACGAGGCAGTGGCGCGCCATCGGGGGGAGATCCAGTGGCTGCAGCGATTGCAGACCGCGCTCAAGGAGAACCGCTTCGAGCTGGTCGGCCAGCCGATCATCGCGACCTCGCGTGAGACGAGCGAGGGGCCGGCGCTCGAAGTGCTGCTGCGCCTTCAGGATGAGGCCGTGCCGGGCGGGATCTCGCCAGTCGAGTTCCTGCGCGCGGCCGAACGTTACCGCCTGATGTCCGACGTCGATCGATGGGTCGTGCAGACGGCGCTCACCGCGCTCGGCCGGGGCGGGATCCGTCTGCCCGCAAGCCGCAGCCTCGCCATCAATCTTTCGGGTCAGACGCTCGGCGATCCGAGCTTCCTCGAGTTCGTGGTGGACATGCTAGATCGCACCGGAGTCGCGCCGGACCAGCTCGCGTTCGAGGTGACCGAGAACTCGGTCATCACCAACATCGAGCACGCGCAGCGCTTCATCGGGGTGCTGCACGGCATGGGCTGCCAGTTCGCGCTCGATGACTTCGGTCGGGGCCTGTCCTCGTTCGGCAATCTCAAGCACCTCTCGCTCGATTACCTCAAGATCGACGGCACGTTCATCCGCAATCTCGCGGTCGACTCGGTGAATCAGGCGATGGTCGCCGCGATGATCAAGCTGGCGCGCACGCTCAACTTCCAGGTGATCGCCGAGCAGGTCGAGGATGCGGCCGCGCTCGAGATGGCGAAGAAGATGGGCGTCGACTTCGTGCAGGGTTATCACCTCGGACGCCCGCAGGCGATCTCGAAAGTCCTCGCCCGAGTCTGATCGCTTCGCAACTCCGAAGCGTGCTCGTTCCCTGAATTCTGCGCATACAAAAACGCACCGCCGGCTGACGGCCGGCGGTGCGCGAGTCATCGTGCGATTGTCGAGGGAATCCTCGAATCGCCCTGCGGCCGGCCAGGCTCTTCGACCGGCCGCAGGCGATTTCAGGCAGTGACTAGAGAAGCGGGACGATCAGCAACGCGACGATGTTGATGATCTTGATGAGCGGGTTGATCGCCGGGCCCGCCGTGTCCTTGTACGGATCGCCGACCGTGTCTCCGGTGACCGCCGCTTTGTGGGTCTCCGAACCCTTGCCGCCGAAGTTGCCTTCCTCGATGTACTTCTTCGCGTTGTCCCACGCGCCGCCGCCCGTGCACATCGAGATGGCGACGAACAGGCCCGTGACGATCGTGCCGATCAAGAGGCCGCCGAGCGCCCGGACTCCCGCGCCGGGGCCCATCAGGTAATTCATGCCGAACGCGATGACGACCGGCACGAGGATGGGCAGGAGCGAGGGCACGATCATTTCCTTGATGGCGGCGCGCGTCAGCATGTCCACCGCCTTGGAGTAATCGGGCGTGCCCGTGCCTTCCATGATGCCCTTGATCTCGCGGAACTGACGGCGCACCTCGATGACGACGGAGCCCGCCGCGCGTCCCACCGCTTCCATGGCCATCGCGCCGAACAGGTAGGGCACCAGGCCGCCGACGAACAGGCCGATGATGACCGCCGGGTCGGACAGCGAGAAGGAGACCATCTCGCGTCCGCTCCCGACCAGATGCGTCTCCAGGTTGTGCGTGTAGTCGGCGAACAGGACCAGCGCCGCGAGGCCCGCCGAGCCGATGGCGTAGCCCTTCGTGACCGCCTTGGTCGTGTTGCCGACGGCATCGAGCGCATCGGTGATCTTGCGCACGTCTTTCGGCAGACCCGACATCTCGGCGATGCCGCCGCCGTTGTCGGTGATCGGGCCATAGGCGTCGAGCGCAACGATCATGCCCGTCATGGACAGCATCGCCGTGGCGGCGATCGCAATGCCATAGAGGCCTTCGAGTTGATACGCGCCCCAGATCGCGATGCAGACCGCGATGACGGGCCACGCGGTGGAACGCATCGAAACGGCGAGACCGGCGATGACGTTCGTGCCATGGCCCGTCTGCGAGGCCGACGCGACGCCGCGTACCGGCTGATACTCCGTCGCGGTGTAGTACTCGGTGATCCAGATCATGGCCGCGGTGAGGGCGAGACCAATCACCGCGCACGCGAACAGTTTTCCGGCATCCGCATCAAACAGCAGCTGCGTGACGACCCAGAAAGCGATCAACGCGAGCACGCCGGACACCGCGGTGCCTCTGTAGAGCGCGCTCATGATCTTGCCGCCTTCGCGCGCCTTCACGAATCCGGTGCCGATGATCGAAGCGACGATCGAGACTCCGCCGAGCAGCAGCGGATAGATGACGTACTTCGCGTCGAGGGCGCCGTCGGCTCCCTGGAACAGCAGGCCGCCGAGCACCATCGTCGCGACAACCGTCACGGCATACGTCTCGAACAAGTCAGCCGCCATGCCAGCGCAGTCGCCGACGTTGTCACCGACGTTATCTGCGATAACTGCCGGATTGCGCGGATCGTCTTCCGGAATGCCGGCCTCGACCTTGCCGACCAAGTCCGCTCCCACGTCCGCGCCCTTCGTGAAGATGCCGCCGCCGAGACGCGCGAAGATCGAGATAAGCGAGCCACCGAAGGCCAGGCCGACGAGCGCATGCAAGGCCTCTCGATCTGCACCGAGCGCAGTGAAATACCCTGCAACGCCGAGCAGCCCGAGGCCCACCACGAGCATGCCCGTGATAGCGCCGCCTCGGAACGCCACAGCCAGAGCGGGATTCAATCCGACGCTTGCGGCCTGGGCCGTGCGCACGTTGGCACGCACGGACACGTTCATCCCAATGAAGCCGGCCATGCCGGAAAGCACGGCTCCGACGGCGAAGCCGCCGGCCGTCGCCCAGTCGAGGGCGAACCCGAGCACGAGGAACAGCACGACGCCGACCATGGCGATCGTCGTGTACTGACGATTCAGGTACGCCTTCGCGCCGGCCTGGATCGCGGCCGCGATCTGCTGCATGCGCTCGTTTCCGGCCGGCTGCCTGTTGATCCAGCCGACCGACAGCACGCCGTACAACACGGCCAGGACGCCGGCTCCGATCGCGAGCCAAAGCGCGACATCAGTGGACATCAAATTTTCCTCCCGTCAGGAGTGTCTCGTTGTTCCGATTCGTGGGCCGGACGGGCGCGGCACATTGCTTGCCGCGGCCCGGCGTTGCTTCGAACGAGCAGCGTTCGGCCTGCAAAAGGCGCGGAACTATACCACAAAGGTGCTCGACAGCTTGCGGCGCACCGGGGCGTTCTTGAGCTGCACGTACTGCGGCAGCCCGTCCTTGTAGGGCGGGTAATCCTCGCCCTTGATGAGAGGGCTGAGATACCTGCGCGCTTTGGCCGTGATGTGGAAGCCGTCGGCGGTGATGTAGTCCCTCGGCAGCATCTTTTCCCGGTTCGCCACCTGATCGAGGGGAGCGATGCCGATCTTCCACTTGTAGGGCCGGTCGGAGGTGCGCACGATCGTCGGCATCACCGCGTTATGTCCCTTGAGCGCAAGCTCCACGGCTGCCTTGCCGACGGCGTACGCCTGCTCGACGTCCACTTTCGAGGCGATGTGGCGGGCGGCACGCTGCAAGTAATCGGCGACAGCCCAGTGATACTTGTAATTGAGCCTGGACTTGACGAGCTGCGCGATGACGGGGGCAACTCCGCCGAGCTGGGCATGGCCGAACGCATCGCGCAGGCCCGCATCGGAAAGGAACTTGCCCTCTGCGTTCTTCACGCCCTCGGAGACGACGACGGCGCAATAGCCGTACTTCTCGACGCTCTCCTTCACGCGCGCGCAGAACTTCTCTTCGTCGAACGTGATCTCCGGGAACAGGATGATGTGAGGCGCATCCCCGGCTCGCTCGGCCGCAAGCCCGGCCGCCGCCGCGATCCAGCCGGCGTGACGCCCCATCACTTCCAGAATGAAAACCTTGGTCGAGGTCTTCGCCATGGAGGCGACGTCGAAGCCCGCTTCGCGGATCGAGACCGCAACGTACTTGGCGACCGAGCCGAACCCGGGGCAGCAATCCGTGATGGGCAGATCGTTGTCGACGGTCTTCGGCACGTGGATCGCCTGAATGGGATAGCCCATTTTTTCGGCGAGCTGCGACACCTTCAGGCACGTGTCGGCGGAGTCGCCACCGCCGTTGTAGAAGAAGTAGCCGATGTCATGCGCCTTGAAGACCTCGATCAGGCGCTCGTACTGCGAGGAGTCCTCCTCGAATTTCCGCAGCTTGTAGCGCGCCGAGCCGAATGCGCCAGCAGGCGTGTGCCTCAGCGCACGGATCGCGGCCGGGGACTCCTTGGAGGTGTCCACCAGGTCTTCGGTCAGGGCGCCGACGATCCCGTGCCTGCCCGCATACACCTTGCCGATGCGGCTCTTGAACTTGCGAGCCGTCTCGATGACGCCGCACGCGGACGCATTGATGACGGCGGTGACTCCACCGGACTGGGCGTAGAACGCATTACGGGGCGAGCTCTTGGGCATGGGCAGCACCTGTTCGGAAATGGGAGGCAGGGCGCGAAGGATAGCGAAAGAACGGCCTCGTGCTCGACTTGGGTCGCCCGCAGGATCGCGCCTGTATTTCCATCCGCGGCTCCTTTTATGTAGGGTAGCGCCTCTTTGTCGGGAGGTCGGGGATTCGAATGATGCGGATCGTGTTGCTGGGGGCGCCCGGCTCGGGCAAGGGAACGCAAGCACAGCGCCTGCAGGCCAAGTACGGCGTGCCTCAGGTGTCCTCCGGTGACTTGCTGCGCGAGGCCGTGGCCCGCGGGACCGAGCTCGGGCTCAAAGCCAAGGCGGTCATGGAGGCGGGACGGCTCGTCTCCGACGACATCGTGCTGGGGCTGATCCGCGATCGCCTCGCCCGGGAGGACGCCCGGCAGGGCTTCATCCTCGATGGCTTTCCCCGCACCATCGAGCAGGCCGATGCGCTCGAGCGGCTGCTCGAGGAAATCGGTCAGCCGCTGGACGCGGTTCTCTTGCTCGATGTGAGGCGCGAGGCGATCGTGCAGCGCCTGGCCGGGCGCCGCATCTGCCCCACCTGCGGCACCGTGTACAACGTCAGCTCGATGCCCGAGGACGGCAAATGCTCGCGCGACGGGGCCGAGCTCTATCAAAGGCCGGACGACAAGGAAGAGGTCATCGTAAAGCGCCTCGAAGTCTACGAAAGCCAGACCCGGCCGCTCGTGGACCACTATTCGAAGCTCGGGCTATTGCGCGTCGTGGCTGGCGAGGGGTCGCTCGACGAGGTGTTCGAGCGCCTGGAAGCGGCCGCTCTCGCCAAGCCGGTGCCGGCCGACAAGGTCGAGGTCTCGGGCGAGCGCGCGGAAAAGCGAAAGAAGGCCAAACCCGCAGCCCGGCGTGCGGCCTCGTCGCGTTCGGGTAGCGCGCGAGCACGCGCGAGCAAGCGGGCAAAAAAAGCACCAGGCAAAAAGAAGGCGGCCAGCCGGAGCGCGAGCCGAAAGAGCGCCCGCAAGCCCGCTGTGGCCCGCAAGTCGGTCAGCACCAAGCGGGCTGCCACCAGCAGGACAGCGAAGCGCAGTGCGCGCCGGAAGCAGCGCGCGGCCTCGTCAAAAGTGGCGCGCTCGAAGCGCAGAACAGCGAAGGCGCGCAGCAAGCGTGCCAAGAGTCGCGCGCGCTCGCGGCGCTGACTGACAACTCGCCAGCGTCGTCAGCGTCAGACACCCTGCCTTCGCGGGCGTTGAACAGCCTCAGAGCTTCACGAGCCCGGAGCGGCGAGCGAGCTCGAGCACGGGCTCGCCGATCACTTCTCGGCGCCAGCCGTTCGACAAGCGATCGGCGCGGCCGGAGAACACCAGCCGCTCGATGTCCCGCCGCGTTGCCAGCACCTCGGGGCTGATCTGGAGGCGCTGCGCTCGATCCCGAACGAAAGCCATCAGCTTCGTGACGAGCGCGAGCTGCTCCGGCGCTGGGCGGGTGACGGCGACCGCTTCGGGCTCATTCGAGCCTTCCGCCCGGCCTCGCTCGATGAGGGCGAGCAGCTCATCGCCGCGCTTGCGCAAGACAGCCGGGGGCAGCGTGCGGATACGTTCCAGTTCGGCGCGGTTAGCGGGAAGGCGCTCTGCCAGCTCGCGCAGCGCATCGTCCGCGAGAATCCATCCGCGTGGTTTGTCGTATTTCACGGCGGCTGTTTCGCGCCATTCAGCCAGGAGCCGCGCCGTCGCCCGCTGCTGTGGCTGAAGGCGATCCAGCCCTTTCAGGCGCCGCCATGCAGAAGCCGGGTCTGTCCGGTGGAGCTGCGGCTGCTCGAGCTCCGCGGTTTCCTCGTGCAGCCACTCGAGCCGGCCGCGGGCTTCGAGCTCCCGACGCAGATCCAGATACAAGGGCCCGAGATAGCGCACGTCATCCTCGGCGTATTCGAGCTGTTCCCGGCTCAACGGACGACGGGTCCAGTCCGTGCGCGTGTGACCTTTGGCAAGCGTCGTTCCGAGGCGTTCGGAGACGAGCGTCCCGTAGCCGATCTGCGCCGGATATCCGATCAGGGCGGCGGCGATCTGGGTGTCGAAGATCGGCCCCGGAATCGCGGCGCCTGGGATGGCGACAGACAGCACCTCGAGATCCTGTCTCGCCGCGTGCAGCACCTTCACCCGGTGACGCTCGGACAGAAAGGCCCAGAGCGGTTGCAGGTCCGGGCCGGCCAGCGGATCGATGATGAACGGCTCGTCCGAGCCGGCGGTCTGGATCAGGCACAGCTTCGGGTAATAAGTGCTCTCGCGCATGAACTCCGTGTCGAGCGCGACGAAGGAGCTCGATTCGAGCCGGGCCAGCGCCTGTACGAGTTCAGCGGACGTCGTGACCGGTGGCGCAGTCGGCATGGGCGTGCGTGTACAATCGCGTCAGTGCTTGTTTGATGTGATCGGCGGGTGTCGGCAGCTCGCATTGTAGCGAGTCGCTGCGCGCGACAGCGGCCGATTGCGTTCGGCTTCGTTGCGAGCGTTGCAGAGTCCCGCCATTCCATGCTTTCGCGGCTAGTCACGACCTTCGTGGAGATCGCTTTGTGGCGCAAGGGGCCGCAGGACCTGCCGGCTTCCCGCTTCCTCGCCATGCTGGCGCTCATCGCGTATGTGGCCGCCGAGCTGGTCGATGTGCGGCTGTGGAATCTGAACGCGCGTGAAGCGATCATCTCGACAGGCGTGGACGTCGTGATGCTCGCCGGTTGGCTCTGGGCGGTGCTGGCATTCTTCGACCGTCGCCAGCGCTTCATCCAGACCCTGACGGCGACATTGGGGGTGGGCACTCTCGTGCTGCTGCTGGACATCGCCGTGCGCTTCGCGCAAATCGGCTTCGGCTTCGGCCAGGGATTCACGTCCGAATGGGTGTTCGCGCGGCTCATGATCCTGGCGCTCATCATGGGCAGGATCCTCATGCACGCGCTCGATCGCGGGCTCATCACCGGCATGGCGCTCACCGTCGCGATCGTCTATTCCACCGCCGCGGTCGCGCAGCTCATGCTCGACGGGCTGGCGCCCGGGCCCTGAGGCCGCGGGAAGCGCCCGGGCGACAAGCACCGATGCATCTGCACATCCTCGGCATCTGCGGCACGTTCATGGGCGGCATCGCTGCGCTCGCGCGCGCCCTCGGCCACAAGGTGACGGGCTCCGATCAGAGCGTCTATCCGCCGATGTCCGAGCAACTCGCCGCGCTCGGGATCGACATCATCGAGGGCTACGGGCCGGAGCAGCTCGCGCTCGAGCCCGACGTGGTCGTCGTCGGCAACGTCATGAGCCGCGGCCATCCGGTCGTCGAGGCGCTGCTCGAAAGCGACATTCCGTACACGTCGGGCCCTGAGTGGCTCGCCCGACACGTGCTCGCCAGGAGATGGACGCTGGCGGTAGCGGGCACGCACGGCAAGACCACGACCTCGAGCTTGCTCGCCTGGATTCTCGAGCACGCCGGGCTCGCGCCGGGCTTTCTGATCGGCGGCGTGCCGTCCAACTTCGAGGCGAGCGCCCGGCTCGGCACAGGCCGTCACTTCGTCGTCGAAGCCGACGAATACGACACGGCGTTCTTCGACAAGCGCGCCAAGTTCGTCCACTACCGCCCGCGCACCGTCGTGCTCAACAACCTGGAGCACGATCACGCCGACATCTATCCGGACGTGGCGGCCATCCAATGGCAGTTCCATCAGCTCATGCGCATGGTCCCGCGCAACGGGCAGGTGGTCGCGAACGCAGCCGACCCCAACATCGCGAAGGTGCTGGAGATGGGTTGCTGGACACCCGTCGAGCGATTCGGCGCCGCCGCGCCTTCGACCTGGCAGGTGAGTGCGCCGGAAGGCGGCGACTATTCGACCTTCACCCTCCTGCATGGAGAGCGAGCGATGGGTGAAGTGCGGTGGTCGATGGTCGGCCGGCACAACGCCGAGAATGCATTGGCCGCGGTGCTCGCCGCCCGACATGCGGGAGTGAGCGTGGAGCGTGCCTGCGCCGCCTTGGGCGAATTTCAGGGCGTGCGCCGTCGGCTCGAAGTTCGTGGAACGGTCGCCGGCGTGACCGTCTACGACGATTTCGCGCATCATCCGACCGCCATCGAGAGAACGGTGGATGCATTGAGGCGGCGCATCGGCTCGGCGCGATTGATCGCCGTGCTCGAGCCGAGATCGAACACGATGAAGCTCGGTACGCATCGCGAGGCGCTGCCCGGCTCGCTCGCCGGGGCCGATCGAGTATGGCTGTATCAAGGCCCGAGCGTGCAGTGGGACGTGGCAGGCGCAGTGCGCTCACTGGGAGAGCGCGCGCAGGTCGTTCGCGACATAGAGGCGCTGGTTGCGGCCCTCGTCGCGAGCTCGCAGCCGGGCGATCATATTCTGATCATGTCGAACGGCGGCTTCGGCGGCATTCACAACAAGCTCTTGCAGGCGCTCGAGGCGAAAACGGCGGTTCAGGCCGTTCAATAGCTTGCATTCGCGGCTCGACGGGCCGATAACGCCGACTCCGAGCCCGATCTGACGGCCGCGCGCGGGTGCGGCTGGAGGTGCTGTGAGCGAGACCATCCCGCTCTTCCCGTTGCACACCGTGCTGTTCCCAGGCGGCGTGCTGAGACTTCGCATCTTCGAGCCCCGCTATCTCGAGATGGTGAGCCGCTGCGCGCGTGAAGCGGGCGAGTTCGGAATTGCGCTCATAGTCGAAGGCCAGGAAGCGGGCGGCCCCGCGCGCACGGTGGCCGTCGGCACCTCCGCTCGCATCGTCGATTTCGAACAATTGGAGGACGGCCTGCTCGGCATCACGGTGCGCGGCGCCCGCCGATTCAGGATTCGCTCCACCGGTCGCCAGAGCGATGGATTGCAGGTCGGGGAGGTCGAGTGGCTGGCGGAAGAGCCGGCCGTGACGGTGCCGGAGCGCTACGCGATCCTGTCGCAACTGCTGCGGCAGGCGCTCTCGCAGGTCGGGATGAGCTACGAAGAGGCGCTCATCGCAGAGGCGAGCTGGGTGGGCATGCGGCTCGCGGAGATGCTGCCGCTGCCACCGGCGCAGCGACAGGAATTGCTAGAGATGACGGATTCTGTGGCCCGGCTCAAGTGGCTGCACGGCCATCTCGACATTCGCACGGGCTGAGCTGCGAGCGGAGGGCCAGGCCCTTCAACGTTGCGCGCCTCTCGCCTGCCAGGCGAGGGTGGCCACGATGATCGCAAACCAGACGAGGGCGGCCCAGCCGATCACTCCGTCATAAGTTCCGACGAGCCCGCCGAGCGGCGCGTCGGGATTCACCGCCGTAAGCTTGCGCAGCACTACGATCACGGCCACGCCGGCGGAGTGCAGTCCGATACACGCTGCGATGGCTCCCGTCCTCAGGCGGACCATCGCGAAGAGGACCCCGAGCATCACGAGCGCCGCGAACGAATCGACGAACACGAGCGGCTCGGTGTACCGCTCGAACAGTCGGCTCAGGACCGTGAAGCCGTGAATCCACGAGACTTCATCGGGTGGAATGCGCAATCGGCCGCCGAGAAAGTGCAATGCGGCGTACAGCAAACTGGGCGCGATGACTGCCGCCGCAGTTCCGGACGTGCGCGCGACGGCCGTGAACAGCACGCCTCGGAAAAACGTCTCTTCGATGAAGGCCACGGTGAAGCCGGTAGCGAGCGCGCCCAGCACGAGGCTCACCACGTCCACGTCGAGATCCGGCTTGAGTTGGCGCACGCCGAGCGCGAGGAGGAGCGTGACGAGCGGCAGCATCAATCCGATACCGCTCAGCCAGCCGAGCGCCAACTGGCGCGCGAACTCGCGCGGGGGCAAGGCATAGCCGGCTGCTTCACGGTTCGCGAGCCCGAGCCGGCGCGTGAGGACGATCAGGCCGATCAGCGCGATCAGCATCGCCACGCGGTTCATCACCCGATGCACGGGCTCGACCGAGACCACGCCGACGAGGAGCCAGGCCGGATAGGTGAGCGCCGCGGCCAGGATCAGGGAGCCCGCAAGCAGTGCAACGAAGAGGGCGAAGGTGCGCATGGACAACGGTCGCAGTCGGGTCCGTGAGGTCGGCCGATCGTGAATAACTCGACAAACGTCGAGTTTAACGTCGATCCGTCCGCCTGCGGGCGCCTTACACTCGCGCCGCGCCGTGCGGCTCACTCCTTGGGGACGAGCCGCCGCGCATCGAAGTCACAACAGCCTGAAGGAGCAGAATCATGGACGAAAGCAAGGCGGCAGCGGTTCTGACGGCGCTGGCGAGCGGCGTGAATCCGCAAACAGGGGAGGTGTTTCCACCGGAGAGCGTGTATCAATCGGCCGAGATCGTGCGCGCGCTGTACGTGGCGATCCGGGCGCTGGAGCCGAGTCTGCGCCGTCGCACGCGCTCGCGCGGCGCCGTGCCTGCGAACGCCGGCAAACCCTGGTCGGAAGAGGAGGATCAGGCGTTGCTCGCGCAATTCGACGCGGGGCGCTCGATCGCCGAGCTGGCCGAGGCGCATGGACGGACCCAGGCCGGTATCCAGGCGCGTCTCGAGCGTCACGGTCGCATCCAGGCGCCGTTCGTAGCGCGATCGCTGCAAAATCGCGGGGACGGGCAGGGGAACCGGGCGGGCGGTTCCTGAGGAGCGGCCACGCTTCGCCTCGACGATCGACCTGAGCGGTCGTTGAAACCGCGCACACCGCTCGACCGGGCGGTGTGCGCGCGATCGAAGATCACTGTCCGCTGCGAGCGTCTCGAGTCACTGGTTGCGCGATCGATGCCGCCCGCGCGCGCAGATGCGCGTCGAGGCCGTGCTCGGCCCATACGGCACGCTTGGAGAGCGTCTCTTCGAGCAGCCGATTGAGCGGGTTTTTCTCGAGCGGAGCCCGCGTCGGATGGTAGAGGTGGAAGGCAATGGCGAGATGTCGTAGCTGTCGCCGCTGCAATCCGATGTGTAGCAGCCGCGCCGCGAACTCGCGATCCTCCGGGCCCCAATTGTTGAAGCGCTCGTCGTAGCCGTTGACCCGCACGGCATGCTCTCGCCAGAACGATTGATTGCAGCCCTGGATCCCGACCACCGTGGTCTTGGTCCGCGACATGAGCTTGCTCAAGAGGGTGCTGCGCAGTGCGTATGGTCGCTGCTGCATTCCGCGGGCGAAGAGGGAGACGCGCGGCACGCCGTGCTGGAGCAGCTTCGCCGTGGTCTCAGGAGACAAGCGCGGGCGCGCACCCTGAATGAACCAGTCGGGCCGCGCCGCGTTCACGTGATCCTCGATGAAGCGTGGATGCAAGACCATGTCGCCGTCTATCGAGACGATATAGTCGGCTCGCGTGCACGCGATCGCGCTGTTGCGGGACCGAGCGACCCTGAAGCCGACGTCTTCCTGCCAGACGTGCTCGATGGGCAGGCCCCGCCCGCGCCATTGATCGATCACCGCGCGCGTGTCGGGCCCCGAGCCGTCATCGGCGATGACGATTTCCTCGGGCATCCGCGTTTGTCGGGCGACGCTCGCCAGGGTGAGGCGCAACGCCTCGGGCCAGTTATATGTCGTAATCAGCAGACAGGTTCGCACGGAAGGAACCAGCGCTCTCGTTTGCGACAGCATGCCCGATCGCGACGGGCACTGGAAGGGCGCAACTTACGCCTACGCCTTCGACCCGCGAGTCGTTAGACTGCACGTCCCCTGAGCGCAGGAAGAATGGTTTGCCGCGATCGCCTCTTGTCGACACAGCCACTCACGGGCCGTCGTGGGTGAACCGATGGTGGCCCAGCCGCCGGCTCGGCTTCGATCCCTTGCAGGATCTGTGCGTGGACGGGCGCTATAGACCCGTCAGCATCGCCAACTGGAAGCTGATTCCGAGCGTCGCACGCACCATTCTCGCGAAGCGAACGCCGCAGCCGCTTTCGTTCGCCTTCGATCAGAGGCTCACCGTCGTGATCCCCTATCGGGATCGCGAGGAGCATTTGCGGCGGCTCATGCCCGAGCTCGAGGCGACGCTCGAGCGCCAGGCGATCCGTCACCGAGTGCTCGTCGTCGAGCAGGAAGCCGGAGGGTTGTTCAACCGCGGGCGCTTGCTGAACATCGGCATGCACTACGCGGCAGACGAGACGGATTACTACTGTTTGCACGACGTGGATGCCGTGCCGTTGAACGCCAATTACGCGAGCCCTTCGCAACCTTTGAGACTGGTGCACCGGATCGTGACCGGCTCGGGCGAGGCCACGACCCGGGAGCGATACTATTTCTCGGGCGCGGTCTCGATCCGCAAGGAGCAGGCGTTTGCGGTCAACGGCTTCTCGAACGAGTACTGGGGCTGGGGGAAGGAGGACGACGACTTTTTCTTCCGCTTGCTGCTCGCCGGCTGTCTTTGCTACTACGATAACGAGGGCGTGTTCCTCGATCTGCCCAACCCGTCCCACCAGCACGTGGTCCGCAAGAGCGCGTCCACGCCGCCGCACGTACGGATCAATCGCAAGCGCCGCAGTCTCCTGTTGCGTGGGTTCATCGATCCGACGACGGATGGGCTCTCGACGTTGCAATACCAGGTCGTCGAGCGCTCGCAAGCGCGAGAGTACGAGAGAATCCGTGTCCGCTGGAGATGAACGGAACGAATGATGCGAGTTATTTTGTCCTTGTCCGTCGCGACGCTTTCAGGGCTGCTGCACTCCGTAGCGCTCGCCCGCGGCGCAAGCCCGTACCTGCCGCTCAACATGTCGCCGGAGATGGAGCGCCAGATCGAGCGCGTGCTGATCCTGGCCGATCGTCCGATCCTGTCGCGACCGATTCCTGCCGCGACCGTCCTGGACGCGCTGCCGACGGCGTGCCGTATCGATGCCGCGTTGTGCGCGAACGTGCGCCGTTATCTGCAGCGTTACATGAACACAATCGACCTTCCGCACGCGAGTGTCGAAGCGGCTGCGACGGATGGCACGGCGCCGCTCCCGAATCGTCACGGCACCACCGGTGACGGCGCCTGGCAGGCGTCCGCGCTGGCCTATTGGCAACCCAGCGATCATGTAATCGTGAGCGTCGGCGGTATCGCCGACGAAGACGACGCGACTCCGACGGGCTCGATGCTGAGCGTCGGCTTCTCGTACGCACAGCTCGATGTCGGCTACCGCGATCATTGGCTCTCGCCGTTCACTGACAGCGCCATGACGCTGAGCACCGAAGCGGCCACGCTTCCCTCGGTGACGCTTTCGAACTACCAGCCCATCAGTCCGCTCGGCGTGCAATACGAGATCTTTCTCGCCGAGATGGAACACTCGGACAGGATCGTCTTCGGGGACGGCTTCACTGACGGCAAGCCCCGGCTCGCTGGCCTCAGACTGAGCGTTTCTCCGGCGCCGGGTTGGTCGCTCGGTGCGACCCGCGTGCTGCAGTTCGGCGGCGGGGCACGCGGCGGGCGTGGATTCGGCGATTTTCTCGACGCGCTGCTCAACCCGCACGAGGCCGACAATCGGAGCGCCGAGCTGACGGCCGACGAAGAGTTCGGCAACCAGGTCGCCGCCTGGAGCAGCCGCTTCATCTTTCCCGGCCCCACGCCGTTCTCTGTGTACTTCGAATATGCCGGGGAAGACAGCTCGTACGAAGGGAACTATCGGCTTGGCAACGCCGCCCTGTCGGTCGGCATCGATTTTCCCCGGCTGTGGCGCCGCTTCGATCTGACGTACGAGGCGTCAGAGTGGCAGAACGGATGGTATGTGCACAGCATCTACCTCGACGGCCTGACCAACGAAGGACACGTTCTCGGCCATTGGGGTGCCGACTCCCGCGTTCCCGGCGATGCTGTCGGCGCGCAGACGCACATGCTCCGTCTCGGTTGGGAGCCTCCCTTCGGCGGGCGCATGCAATTGAGAGCGCGGACGATCGACAACGAAGACTACGGGTCGTTCGACTACGAGCGCGGCTACGACTTCACGCTCGGCTACTCGAGAACACTGCGTGGTTTCACCGCCGGTGCGGAAGTGATCGCTGGCAAGGATGTTTTCGGTGACAGTTACGGCCGGCTCGCCGGGTTCGTTCGCTTCGGCGACGACTGGGCCGGTGAATCGACGATCGGCGGGTTCGAAGGAATGGAACGGCCGCGAGGGGCCGAGCTGTTTGTCGACGGTGGCATCAATATGCACCGCGTGCAGATCCGGCTCGGCGACGACAGCCCCAAGCGCACGACATCGACCGAAGCGGCTCCCCATTTCGCGATCGGCGCACGTCGGGCCGTCTCAGCCCGCAGCGACCTGGGAGTGCGCGCCGAGATCGATCGCATCGACGGCGAGATGCTTCTTGGCGTGCGCGCGCTCGACTATCGCTATCGGTTCGGCAGCCCGCTCGCCATCACCGCGTTTGTGGGAGCGGCTCGCTACGATCTGGCGACGCCGGCTTACGGTTACTACTACGGCGTCGGTGCGCAGTGGCGCGATGTGTTGCCGAATTTCGATCTGAGCCTCGACCTGCGCTACGCAGACAAGGTCGCTCGCGACAAGCTGCTGCCGAGCGATCCGCCGAGAGAGCCTCGTCCGGACAGCTTCTACGACGTCACGAGCGCGACGCTCTCGCTCAGTTACAAGTGGTGAGCGCGCCGCTCAGGCGTCTTCGGGATAGCGCGCGCAGAGCTGCTCGAAGAGCGAGCCCGGGCTGTAGCGGCCGTTCTTGTCGAAGCCCGGCTCCTGGCGCGCCATCTCGTTCCAAAGATGCAGCGCCCGGCTGTTCGCGAGAAAGCCGGGATTGTCGCGCAGCGTGTCATCGAAGACCGCGTGCCAGTTGCAATAATGAATCGGATAGAAATGCCAGAAGGGCAGGGCGGGCGCGGTGCAGCCTAGATAGCGCGCGGCGGCCGTGAGCCCCTGAGGCCCGGTCTCACCCCAGACCGAATCGGCCCGGCCGCGCCCGAGCAGCATGCGCAGGACCTTTCGCCGGCGCGCACGCGCGTTGTCGTAAGGCAGGATGCGATTGGGGTGTTCGCAGCATGAAGCCATCCACTCGGCCAAGCGGTGTCCTCGCGGGAGCCCCAGGACGGCGTTGTTGATCGTGTTCCTGTCCTGCCAGCCGAAAATCTCTTCGGCCTCATAGTCGAAGGGCTTGAGGCATACCACGTCCGTGTCCACCCAGAGCCCGCCGCGCTCGTACAGCATCCGGTATCGGAACCAGTCGGCAAACACGGCGAAAGAGCCGGAGCGAGAGTGAGCAAACAACGCGCTCTTCGGCAGAATCTCGGCCGCATCGACCAGAGTTACTCCACGCGGAACGTTGGCGGGTTCGTCGTACACATGGAGACGGACCTGATGGCCATTCGCCACGAACGAGCGCATGCACAGCCGCTCCCACCGCGAAAGCGGCGGGCCGTGCCAGAACATATCGACGGGGCGAAGCGCGAGTGATTGCTGCATCCGTCAGAGCGAACGGAAGACCCTGGCCGCGGCGGCGATCGTCCGCTCGATGTCCTCGCTCGTGTGGGCGAGCGAGACGAAGCCCGCTTCGAACGCAGAGGGGGCAAGATAGATGCCCTCGGACAGCATCCCGTGGAAGAAGCGGTGGAAGCGGTCGAGATCGCAAGCCATGACATCCCGGAAGCGGTGCACCGGCGACTGCTCGGTGAAGAACAGGCCAAACATTCCGCACACGTGATTGGTGCTGAACGGCACGCCCGCCGCCCGCGCGGCTTGCGTCAGCCCTTCGACCAGGTGACGGGTCTTCTGCTCGAGCTGCTCGTGCAAGCCCGGGCGGCTCAGCTCCTCGAGCGTCGTGAGCCCCGCCGCCATCGCGACCGGATTGCCGGAAAGCGTGCCCGCTTGATACACCGGGCCGAGCGGCGCGATGCGTTCCATGATGTCCCGCCGCCCGCCGAAGGCGCCGACGGGCATGCCGCCGCCCACGATCTTTCCGAGCGTGGTGAGATCCGGCTTGATGCCGAACAGTTGCTGTGCGCCGCCGAGCGAGACGCGAAAGCCCGTCATCACCTCGTCGAAGATCAGCACGCTCCCGTACCGATCGCATTGTTCGCGCAGCGCTTCGAGAAAGCCCGGCACCGGCGGGACGCAATTCATGTTTCCGGCGACGGGCTCGACGATCACGCAGGCGATCTCGCGCCCGACGTCGTTGAAGAGCTGCTGCACCTGCGCGATGTCGTTGTAGTCGAGAGTGAGGGTGTGGGTCGCAAACTCCTTCGGCACGCCCGCGGAAGTCGGTACGCCCAGGGTGAGCGCGCCGGACCCCGCTTTGACCAGAAGCGAGTCGGCATGGCCGTGATAGCAGCCTTCGAACTTGACGATTTTGTCGCGCCCCGTGTAGCCGCGAGCGAGCCGGATCGCGCTCATCGTCGCCTCGGTGCCGGAGTTGACCATCCGTACCAGCTCGATCGACGGCACCAGCTCGCAGACTTTCCGCGCCAGGCGAGTCTCGATCTCGGTGGGCGCGCCGAACGACAAGCCGAGAGCGGCGCGCTCCTGCACGGCACGGATTACGCTCGGGTGCGCGTGGCCGAGGATCATCGGGCCCCACGAGCCCACATAGTCGATGTACTGCCGCCCGTCGGCCCCGAAGACGTACGCGCCGCTCGCGCGCTCGATGAATATCGGCTCACCCCTTACGGCGCGGAAGGCACGGACTGGAGAATTCACTCCACCGGGGATGTAGCGACACGCTTCTTCGAACAGGGACACAGGACGACTCCGACGAAATTGCGCGCAGTGTAAGCGCCGCGCGACCTCAACGCACGACGCGGCTGCGATGATCGGTCGGCAGCTCCGTGCGCGAATTGCACCTCTGGCGCCTGGGCGGGCTGAGGCCAGGAAGTTCCACGCCATCTGTCGTCGTACCCTATAATCGCGCGCCCATCCTCCACCGCCGGACGTCCCAAGCAAGCGAAATGAAAGCGTACATGTGCGTGATCTGCGGCTACATCTACGAAGAGGAAAAGGGAGATCCGGCTTCGGGCATCCCGCCGGGCACGCGCTGGGAGGATGTGCCGCTTTCGTGGCGTTGCCCGGATTGCGGGGCCGGCAAGGAAGACTTCGAAATGATCGAAGTATGAGGACGGGCCCTGAGAGCCCCACGAGCAATAGCCCCCGCGCGGGCGCTCTCAGTGCTGCGTGACTTTGTAACCTTTGCGCTCGAGCAGCTCGATGACGCTGTCCTCGCCCACCAGGTGCAGCGCTCCCACCACGACCAGATAGTCCTCCTTCGCCTGAAGGAGCTCCTCGATTCTCGGCAGCCAGCGGCGGTTGCGGTCGACAGTCAGCGGCCGGTACAGGTCGGGATATTGCTCGAAGCCTTCGGCCAGCAGCTTTGACAGGGCTTCCGTATCGCCGCGCCGCCAGGCGGCGATCAATTCCTCGGCTTCCTGTGCTGCGCGCTCGGCATCGTCCACGCTGTACAGCAGAAACTCGCGTTGATGCTCTTCGGGCAGCGAGGCCAGCATGCTGAGCTGCTGCCGCAAGGTCTCGAGGCCATGGATGGGTTTCTCATCCTCGCCCGCCCGCGCCGTCAGCCTTTGCTCGATGCCGGACTGAGGGTCGAGGCCGAGCTTCATCAGGTGGAGCTGCACCAGCGTCATCGCCGCGAGCCAGGGGCGGAAGCGGTTGAGCATGGTGGGATCCATCCCGAGCTCGCGGGACTTCGTCGCCACGCGCGCGTACGTCTCGGAGCCGAGCAGGCTTTCGAGAGATTGATCCGGCGGCAGCACGCCGAGCTCCAGGGTGAGCTGCTGGACCTCGAGCGGGTCCAGATCGTCCATGTCGAGCTCCATGAGGAGCGCTTCGGCCTCCCCATACGCCTCGTCGATCGCCTCGGGGAGCGGCTCGGACTGCTTGAGGAAATGCACCGAGCCGAGCAGATACACCGTGTTGGTGCGCCCTTGCAGCGACCAGAGAGCGTGCCGCTCAGCCGATTCGGCGCCGAGGGCCGCGAGGGCCCAGGAGAGGAGCGCGACGAGCGCGCCCGCCCGTCGGCCGATTTGTTTGCTCATGCAGCGGATTCTACGCGACGACGCTGTGCGCGTAACTTTCCAGCCAGCAGACTTCCGTCTGGATCGTCCCGTCCGGACGCAGCTCCAGCAGACGATAGCCGGGCGGGCGGCTGTCGATCGCGAAGCGATTGCTCCCGGGCATGAACTGGGCGCAGGTCGCCGGCGAGGCCATGAAGCGTACGCCGTGAATGAAACTGTCGAGCGACTGGTGCACGTGGCCCCAGAGCACCCCACGCACATTGGGATGCGCGCGCACCACGGCCATGAACTCCTCGGCGTCGCTCAGCCCGACCTGGTCGAGCCAGTCGCTCCCCATCGGGATCGGATGGTGGTGCAGGCACAAAAGGACATGTTCGTTCCGGTGAGCGCTGAGGAGCTGACGCAGGCTCTCGAGCTGGCCCCCGCCGAGGCGGCCGCCGGCGCTGTTCGCCACCCAGGTGTCGAGCATGACGAGGAGCCAGCGGCCGAATCGCCGGTGCCCGCCGATGACGAACGGCGGAGCGCTCAAAGTCGCGCGCATGTGATCCGGAAGGTCGTGATTGCCCGGCAGGCACAGCACCGGCACGGTGCTCCCACCGAAGGTGCTTCGGATCCAGCGGTAGCCGCCGGGATCGTCCTGCACGAGATCCCCCGTCAGCAGCACGGCGTCGATCTTGCTCGATCGTCGCCACGCGTCGGCCACCGCCGCCTGCAAGGCGGGGAGACTCGCAACGCCGCGCAGGCGCCCGTCGGCTGCGGCGAAGAGGTGCATGTCGCTGAACTGGACGAGGCGGACCGACTGCATAGAGGCTGGCGCCTGAACTCCGGTAAGAAAAAAATCCCTGGCCCGCGGGCGAGAGGGCTGCATTGCGCCCGGCGGCACCTTAACAAGCCGGCCGCGGCGAAAAAGTGATCAGTGTCCTAAACGCGCGGCGGCGGGCGGCGGCGGCATCCGATTCCTTGCACTCCGTCTCAGAGGCAACGCTTCGGGAAGCGCCTCGGAGAATATGTCCCACGGCTCCCGATCCCTCGTGGCAAGGATTGCCGGAGGCTGCGCGGTCGGCGGCGTGAGAATCGCGGATTCCGCGCACACATTGCCGCAACGAGCCGCGCTTGTGAATCTGCGGGCGATCGGCGACACCGCGCCCTGACCGTGATTTCCCGAAGCGCCGTTCGGACTTCCCGTCATCACATAACGTCGCCCTGAGGTTCGGAAGCCTTCTCGTGCGAGGCGTCAGGAAACCGTCCCGCGCTCCGGATCTGCACAAAAACATCGCGGGTTACAGGGCGCTTCGCGGCCGGGCGGCAGGCGAGGAGCGCACTGTGGATGCTTGCGCAACCTCGTGCCTCGAGCGCCTCGCGGCGGCGCTCGCGCGGGGTGGCCTTCCCCGCGTCCATGGTCCAAAATGCGCGGCTCTTAAACGGCCCCCGATGTCCGGGGCGCCGCAACAGGACCCCACTCGATGCAGACACCGCGCCGCCGGCTACTCGCCAATGCCATTCGTGTACTCGCGATGGACGCGGTTCAGAAAGCCAATTCCGGCCATCCGGGCATGCCCATGGGCATGGCGGATATCGCCGAGGTCCTGTGGAACGACCACCTGCGCCACAACCCCGGCAATCCCGGGTGGTTCGAGCGCGACCGCTTCGTCCTCTCGAACGGCCACGGCTCGATGCTGCTGTACGCGCTGCTGCACCTGTCGGGCTACCCGCTCACGATGGACGACATCCGCTCGTTCCGTCAGCTCGGCTCGCACACGGCGGGCCATCCCGAGCATGATCCGCATCTCGGCATCGAGACCACGACCGGGCCGCTCGGCCAAGGCCTCGCGAACGCGGTCGGCATGGCGCTCGCCGAGAAAGTGCTGGCCGCAACGTTCAACCGTCCCGGGCACGAGATCGTCGATCACTACACCTGGGTGTTCCTGGGCGATGGCTGCCTGATGGAAGGAATTTCCCACGAAGCGTGCTCGCTCGCGGGCACGCTCGAGCTCGGCAAGCTGATCGGGTTCTACGACGACAACGGCATCTCGATCGACGGCGAAGTCGAGGGCTGGTTCACCGATGACACGCCGAAGCGCTTCGAGGCTTATGGCTGGCACGTCGTGCCCGACGTCGACGGTCACGACCCGGCGGCGATCGAAGCGGCCATCGCGGCGGCGAAGGCCGAGACCGGGCGTCCGAGCCTCATCTGCTGCAAGACGATCATCGGGTATGGCGCTCCGAACAAGCAGGGCACCGAATCGACGCACGGCGCGGCCCTGGGAACGGATGAAGTGGCCGCTGCAAGGGTCGCGCTCGGCTGGCCTCATGAGCCCTTTGTGATTCCGGACGACATCCGCAAGGGCTGGGACGCGCGCGAGCGCGGCGCCAAATTCGAGTCGGAGTGGCGCGCGCGGTTCGAGCGATACAAGGCGGCTTTCCCGGAGCTTGCGGCCGAGTACGAGCGACGCATGCGGGGTGAGCTGCCCTCGTCCTGGCCCACGCTGGTTCAGGAGTACCTCGCCCAGGCGGCCGCGGCGAGCGGGAATCTCGCGACCAGGCAGGCCTCGCAGCAGGTCCTCAACGCCTTCGGGCCGTCGCTTCCGGAGCTCTTCGGCGGTTCGGCCGACCTCACGGGCTCGAACAATACCAATCGGAAGGACTCGAAGGTGTGCACGGCCGAGGATGCATCGGGCAATTACGTTCATTACGGCGTGCGCGAATTCGGCATGGCCGCCATCATGAACGGCATCGCGCTGCACGGCGGGCTGATCCCCTACGGCGGCACATTCCTCGTGTTCTCGGATTACGCGCGCAACGCGATGCGGATGTCCGCGCTGATGCGACAGCGCGTGATCTATGTGTTGACGCACGATTCGATCGGCTTGGGGGAGGACGGTCCGACGCACCAGCCAGTGGAGCATCTGCCGAGCCTCAGGCTGATTCCGAACATGACGGTGTGGAGGCCCTGCGATCTGGCCGAGACGGCGGTCGCCTGGTCCGCCGCCATCGAGCGCCGGGACGGGCCGACCGTGCTCGCGCTCACCCGCCAGGCGCTGCCGGCGCAGACGCATTCCGGCGAGCAGCTCGCGAACATTCGGCGGGGCGGATACGTCTTGGTGGATTGCCAGGGCACGCCGGAGGCGATCCTGATTGCGACCGGGTCCGAGGTCTCGCTGGCTGTGGAAGCGGCTCGCGCGCTGCAGCAGAAGGGACGGCGCGTGCGCGTCGTCTCGATGCCGTGCGTGAGCGTTTTCGAAGCGCAGGACGCGGACTATCGCGAGCGCGTGCTGCCGCGATCGGTGGACAGGCGCGTTGCGATCGAAGCGGCGGTGCCCGAAACGTGGTGGCGCTTCGTTGGGCCGCGCGGCGCGGTGATCGGAATGACCACCTTTGGCGCCTCGGGCACGGCCAAGGACCTGTTCAGGCATTTCGGCTTCACCGTCGAGCACGTCATCGAGACGGTGGAGCGCGTGCTCAGCTAGGAAGCCGGGGACGCGTCAGCGCCGGGGCGCGAAGCAAGGCGAGCCCGGTACTTCGGCCCGGCGTGTGGAGTGATTGAGCGGGCGCCGCTCGTGCGGCGCTCGCGGCAAGCTTGCCAGCTCATCGAAGGGGATTCGCTATGCCCATCAAAGTCGGAATCAACGGTTACGGCCGCATTGGTCGCAACATCCTCAGGGCCTTGTACGAGGCGAAGCGGCGCAACGAGATCCAGATCGTCGCGCTGAACGACCTCGGCGATGCCAAGACGAACGCGCATTTGACGCGCTATGACACGGTGCACGGGCGGTTCCCGGGCGAGGTGCAGGTCGAGGGCGATTCGATGATCGTCAACGGCGATGCCATCAAGGTGTTCGCCGAGCGCGATCCGGCGAAGCTTCCCTGGGGCGAGCTTGGCGTCGAGATGGTGTTCGAGTGCACGGGCCTGTTCACGAGCAAGGCCAAAGCGAGCGCACACCTGACGGGCGGCGCGAAGAAGGTGATCATCTCCGCGCCCGGAGACAAGGACGTGGATGCCACCGTCGTGTACGGCGTCAATCACCAGGTGCTCAAGTCGAGCCACACCGTGATCTCGAATGCCTCCTGCACGACCAACTGCCTGGCTCCGCTCGCCAAGGTGCTGCACGAGAAGATCGGCATCAACGCCGGCATCATGACGACGATCCACTCGTACACGAACGACCAGGTGCTCACCGACGTGTACCACAAGGATTTGCGTCGGGCACGCTCGGCGACTCAGTCCATGATTCCGACCAAGACGGGCGCCGCGGCGGCGGTCGGCTTGGTGCTGCCCGAGCTCAACGGCAAACTGGATGGCTTCTCGGTGCGCGTGCCAACGATCAACGTGTCGCTGGTCGATCTGACCTTCAACGCCAGGCGCGCGACCAGCATCGAGGAGATCAATGCGGTGATGAAGGAAGCGGCGGCGGGCGCGCTCAAGGGTGTGCTGTCGTATTCGGACGCTCCGCTCGTCTCGGTCGATTTCAATCACGATTCGCACTCCTCGATCTACGATGCGACCATGACGAAGGTGATCGACGGGACCGCCGTCAAGGTCTGCGCGTGGTACGACAACGAGTGGGGGTTCTCGAACCGCATGCTCGACACCGCGCTCGCGTGGTCGAAGGCGGGCTGAGGCCCTGACGGGCGGCTGCGTTTCCCTGCTGAGGGTCGCAAGCTGCCCCCTCCCCGACCCTCCCCCGCGAGCGGGGGAGGGGGTGCAAGTGCCGCAAGCGGGGGAGGGAATGTGAGAGCCGCGAGCGGGGGAGGGGGTGTAAGAGCCGCAAGCGGTGAGGAGTGAGAGGGACGTAAAGGGATGGAAGCGGCGGGAAGGAAAGTGGAGCCGGAAGGGGAAGCGCAAGCTTCGCGGCTCGGAAGATTCCTTTGAGGGTGGACTGTCGTGGCAATTCTGCGAATGACCGATCTCGACTTGAAGGGCAAGCGCGTGCTGATCCGCGAGGATCTCAACGTGCCCATCCAGGAAGGGGTCGTCACCAGCGACGCACGCATCCGGGCGGCGCTGCCTACGATTAAAGAGGCGAGGAATGCCGGCGCGCGCGTCATGGTGATGTCGCACCTCGGGCGGCCCGAGGAAGGCGTCTATGACGAGGAGTTCTCGCTCGCGCCGGTCGCGAAGCGCTTGTCGGAGCTGCTGGGTGTGAAGGTGCGCTTCGAGAAGAACTGGCTCGACGGCGTCGAGTGCGCCGCCGGCGAAGTCGTGCTGCTCGAGAACGTGCGCTTCAACAAGGGCGAGAAGAAGGACAACGAAGAGCTGGCGCGCAAGATGGCCGCCTTGTGCGACGTGTACGTGATGGACGCGTTCGGCACCGCGCATCGGGCCGAAGCGAGCACGCACGGGGTGGCTCGTTTTGCGAAGGTCGCCTGCGCTGGCCCGCTGCTCATGAACGAGCTGGTTGCGCTCGAGACCGCGCTCGAGAAGCCGAAGCGCCCGCTCATTGCGATCGTGGCGGGCTCGAAAGTGTCGACCAAGCTCACGGTCCTGGAGAGCCTCCTCACCAAAGTCGACAAGCTCATCGTCGGCGGTGGCATCGCCAATACGTTCCTCGCCGCGCAGGGCCACAGCGTCGGCAAATCCCTCGTCGAAGCGGAGATGATCGACATCGCCAAGGGCTTGCTGGCGCGCTCCCGCGAGCTGAACGTGGAGATTCCGCTCCCGAGCGACGTGGTCGTCGCCAAGGAGTTCTCGGCCAACGCCGAGGCGGACGTCAAGCCCGTGACCGCGGTCTCCTCCGAGGAGATGATCCTCGACATCGGGCCGGACACCGCCGAGCATTTCGCCAAGCTTCTCGAGGGCGCGGGCACGATCGTCTGGAACGGCCCGGTCGGCGTGTTCGAGTTCGACCAGTTCGGCGAGGGCACGCGCACGCTGGCGCAGGCGATCGCGCGCAGCCCCGCCTTCTCGATCGCCGGAGGCGGCGACACGCTGGCCGCGATCGAGAAGTACCGGGTCGAGGACGACATTTCCTACATCTCTACCGGCGGCGGCGCGTTCCTCGAGTTCCTGGAAGGCAAGAAGCTGCCGGCCGTGGCGGTGCTGGAGGAAAGAGCGCAGGGCTAACGGCGGCGCACGTCTCGATTAGACTAGCGCCCACTCTCACAAGCTTCAGGGTCGCGCACCCGCGAGTACCATGCTCCGACGCACCAAGATCCTGACTACCCTCGGCCCGTCCACGGACGACCCGAAAGTGCTGGCCGACATGGTGCGGGCCGGCGCCGATGTCGTCCGGATCAATTTCTCGCACGGTGACCCCCAAGCGCACGTCAAGCGTGTGCGGATGGTGCGTGAAGTCGCCGAGCAGCTCGGCAAATGGGTCGCCGTGCTCGGTGATCTGCAAGGGCCTAAGATCCGCATCGAGCGCTTCGCCTCAGGCCCGATCATGCTCAACGAGGGCGATTCGTTCGCCCTCGACGTCTCGCTCGATCCGAGAGCCGGGACGCAAGAAGCGGTTGGAGTCGCCTACAAGAACTTGCCGAACGACGTGCGCCCGGGCGACACGCTGCTCCTCAACGACGGGCAGATCGTGCTCGAGGTAGTGGACGTGAAAGGGCCGCGCATCAATACGCGCGTTGCCGTCGGCGGCGAGCTGTCCGACAACAAGGGCATCAACAAGCAGGGCGGCGGCCTCTCTGCAGGCGCGCTCACCGAGAAGGACAGGGCGGACATCAAGCTTGCGGCCGAGCTCGGCGTCGACTACCTGGCCGTCTCGTTCGCGCGCGACGGCGACGATATCGAAGAGGCTCGCGAGCTTCTGCGCCGGGAAGGCGGGCATGGCCACCTGGTCGCCAAGATCGAACGGAGCGAGGCGCTGGTCAACCTGGACCGCATCATCCAGGCGAGCGATGCAGTAATGGTGGCGCGCGGCGACCTCGGCGTGGAGGTCGGCTATGCCGAGCTGACCGGCCTGCAGAAGCACATCATCGATGCCACGCGCCGCCGTAATCGGGTGTCGATCACCGCCACTCAGATGATGGAGTCGATGATCCACAACCCGCTGCCGACCCGCGCCGAAGTGTCGGACGTCGCCAACGCGGTGATGGACGGCACCGATGCGGTCATGCTTTCGGGCGAGAGCGCGGTCGGGAAGTATCCGGTCAAGGCCGTGCAGGCGATGGCGCAGGTGATCCTCGGGGCGGAGAAGTACGAGTCCTCACATTCTCCCGTGCGTCATCGCACCGAAGGCGGCATGTCCGAGCGGACGGACGAGGCGATCGCGATGGCCGTCATGTACACGGCGAATCACCTGAAAGTGAAGGCGATCGTCGCTCTGACCGAATCGGGCTCGACGCCGCTGTGGATGTCGCGCATCCGCTCGGACATTCCGATCTACGCGTTCACCCGGCACGAGGAGACGCGTCGGCGGGTGATGCTGTATCGCGGCGTCTATCCGGTGACGTTCGATATCACCCACACCAACGCGCAGCTCCTCTACGCCGACATCTTCAAGCTCATGCTGAAGCTCGGCATGGTCGAGACCGGCGATCGCATCATCCTCACCAAAGGGGAGCTCTCGGGCGTGGCCGGCAAGACCAACGCGATGAAGATTCTGGAAGTGCGGGTCTAGACGGGGCGCCACGACTGCGATCGACCCCATGCTTGCATCGGAGCTGACCAGAGAGCCGGCCAGATTCTGGTCGAAGAGTCGCTGAGCGCATGCGTGTGCGCATCGCGCGTTACGTTGCCTTGGGTGGAGCGTTGCTGCTCGCGAGCGGTGGCGCGGCTGTGTATCTGACGTTGTGCTCGAGCTTGCCGCAGCTCGAAGGCGAGATCCCCGTTCCCCAGCTTGCAGGCGTCGCCTCCATCGAGCGCGATGAGAACGGCGTGCCCACGATTCGCGCCCGCTCGCGACGCGATCTCGCCTTCGCGACCGGGTTTGCGCACGCGCAGGACCGCTACTTCCAGATGGACTTGATGCGCCGCGCCGCCGCTGGTGAGTTGGCTGAGCTCCTGGGCGCTCCCGCGATCAAGGCAGACGAGAAACTGCGCATCCACGGCTTTCGCCGGGTCACCGCCGAAGTGCTCGCTCGGGCCAGCGAGACTGAGCGCGAGCTTCTCGAAGCCTATACGGAGGGCGCGAACTACGCCCTCGAGCAGGCTGAGGCGCGACCGTGGGAATACTGGGTGCTGCGCACTTTGCCCGAGCCCTGGAAGGTCGAGGACTGCGTGCTGGTCGCCTTCTCGATGTATCTCGATCTGAATGACTCGAGCGGCGAAGAGGAGCTCGCGAAGGGTCGGCTGCGCCAAGTGTTGCCCGCGGCGCTGTTCGAGTTCATGCATCCTCCGGGCACGGAGTGGGATGCGCCGGTGACTGGTGGGGCGCTGCGAGGTTCCGCTCCGCCTGGTCCTGAGGTTTATGACCTGCGCGCAGAACCGACGCGTCTGGTCGCGCTCAATGCGCCTGCTTCCCGCACGCCGCTCGAAGAGCGCACGATGGCAGGCAGCAATAGCTGGGCGGTAGCTGCCACGCATACGAAAGATGGAGTGGCTCTGCTCGCGAACGACATGCACCTCGGTCTGCGGTTACCGCACGTCTGGTACCGCGCGAGGCTCGTGGTCGAGTCATCCGGTGAGGAGCAGCGCGATCTCGTCGGCGTCACGCTCCCTGGTCTGCCCATGCTGATCGCCGGCAGCAACGGCCACCTCGCCTGGGGTTTCACCAACAGCTACGGCGACTGGACCGATCTGGTCGTGGTCGAGCCCGACCCTGAGAACGAAGCGCGTTATCTCACCGCCTCGGGCAGCGAGCCCTTCGAGGTGCGCAAGGAAACGATCGAAGTGCGGGGCGGGGTGCCAGTGACGATCGAAGTCCGCTCGACGCGCTGGGGTCCGATCGTGCAGCACGACGAGGCCGGGCGACCGCTTGCGCTTGCGTGGACGGCTCATCGTCCGCAGGCGACCAACATGCACATGCTGAGCTTCGAGCTCGCGCGAAACGTCGAGCAAGCTTTGGATGCCGCCAATCGCGCAGGCGGGCCCGTGCAGAACATCGTGGTCGCGGATTCGAGCGGACGCATCGGCTGGTCCTTCATGGGTCAGGTGCCGGGGCGTGCGAACTACGATTCCACTGTCCCCGCATCTTGGCGCGCGCCGGAGACCGGCTGGACCGGCTGGAGGCGGCCGGAAGAGTATCCGCGCATCATCGATCCGGCCTCCGGTCGACTCTGGACGGCGAATACGCGCACGATCGATCTGGAAACCTGGCTCGCGTTCCTCGGCGACGGGGGATATGACCTGGGTGCTCGCGCCGCACAGATTCGGGATGCGCTGCTCGCGAAAGCGAGTGCGACCGCCGAGGACATGCTCGCCATTCAGCTCGATGATCGCGCGCTCTTCCTCGCCCGCTGGCGCGACTGGCTGCTCGATCTGCTCGATGCAGCCGCGTTGGAAGGCCATCCGCTGCGCGAGGAAGCTCGTGGCTACATGGAGAAATGGTCCGGGCACGCCGACGAGGAGGACGTCGGCTATCGCATCGTGCGCGCGATGCGCTTGCAGATCCGCAAGGATGTGTTCGATGCATTGACGGCCGAGGCGCGGGCCCGATTCCCGCAGACGGTGTTCACTCCATCCTCGCAGTTCGAAGGCCCGCTCTGGATGCTCGTCACGCAACGACCGGAGCACCTGCTCGATCCTGAGTACCCGACCTGGGAAGCCGCGCTGCTCGCCTCCGTCGATCGAGCGCTTGCACAGCTCCTCGAGGAATGCGGAGAGCTGGCCGCGTGCACGTGGGGAGCGCAAAACACATTGAGCATGCGGCACCCGCTCTCGGCGGCTCTGCCGTTCGCGCGGTACTGGCTCGACATGCCCCACCGTCCTTTGCCGGGAGATTCGAGCATGCCGCGCGTGCAGGCGGTGTCGTTCGGGGCTTCGGAGCGCCTGGTCGTCTCGCCGGGCCGCGAGGAGCAAGGATTCCTGCAAATGCCGGGCGGGCCTGTGGATCATCCGTTGTCGCCGTTCTACGGTGCAGGTCACGAGGCGTGGGTAAAAGGCGAGCCGACACCGCTCCTGCCTGGTACACCGCGTTACACGCTGAAGCTCGTGCCCGCGACTTCGTAGTCTCCGTCCGGCACCGAACGCGAACCGAAGCGTTCCCTAGTAGACTGCGCGGCAGGCTCGTCTGCGCGAGCCCGAAGATTCGCCCGGGGTCACCCCCGCCTGCTTCCATGGAGTGCTCATGTCTCAACGCTTCACCGGGACCGATCGCTACGTCGCCACCGAAGACCTGATGATGGCCGTCAACGCCGCGACGGTGCTTGGCCGCCCGCTCCTCGTGAAGGGGGAGCCTGGCACCGGCAAGACCCAGCTCGCGGAGGAGATCGCGCGCTCGCTCGGCCGGCCGCTCTTTCGTTGGCACATCAAATCCACGACCAAGGCGCAGCACGGCTTGTACGAGTACGACGCGGTCTCACGCCTCAGGGATTCGCAGCTCGGCGAGGCGAAAGTCCACGACATCTCGAACTACATAGTGAAGGGGCGGCTGTGGGAAGCGTTCGAAAGTGAAGTGCAGCCCGTGCTGCTCGTCGATGAGATCGACAAGGCCGACATCGAGTTTCCGAACGATTTGCTGCACGAGCTCGATCGCATGGAGTTCTACGTGCACGAGACGCGCCAGTGGGTGCGCGCGCGGCACCGGCCGATCATCGTGATAACGAGCAACAACGAGAAGGAGCTGCCGGATGCGTTCCTGCGCCGCTGCTTCTTCCACTACATCCGCTTCCCGGACCAGGCGACGATGGAACGGATCGTGGCGGTGCACTACCCGACGCTCAAGAAAGAGCTGCTCGCCGAGGCTCTGACGACGTTCTACAAAGTGCGCGAGATGCCGGGCCTCAAGAAGAAGCCGTCCACCTCGGAGCTTCTCGACTGGATCAAGCTGCTCGTGGCCGAGGACATTCCGCCGGAGGCGCTTCGAAGCGACGATCCCCGCAAGACCGTTCCGCCGCTCTACGGCGCGCTGCTCAAGAACGAGCAGGACGTGCAGTTGTTCGAGCAGCTCGTGTTTTTGAACAGGAGGAGCGCGCGCTGAGCCAGGCGCTCGAAGTGACCCGATCGCCGCGATCATCCCGATGTTGATTCCTTTCTTCTTCAAGCTGCGCGAAGGCGGCGTGCCGGTCTCTCTGACCGAGTTCCTCACGCTGCTCGAAGCGCTCGATGCGCGGCTCGTGAATGCGAGCGCGGAGGAGTTCTACTTCCTCGCGCGCGCTTGCCTCGTGAAGGACGAGCGCCATTTCGATCGCTTCGATCGGGTGTTCGCCGCGCACTTCCAGGGGGTCGAGACCGATTTCGCAGCACTCATGCAGGGCATTCCGGAAGAGTGGCTCAGGCGTACGGCCGAGCGTGTGCTCTCGCCGGAGGAGATGGCGCGGGTCGAAGCGCTCGGCGGCTGGGAGAAGCTCATCGAGACGCTGAAGCGGCGGCTCGAAGAGCAGAAGGAACGGCACGAAGGCGGCAACAAGTGGATAGGGACTGGCGGCACCTCTCCGTTCGGCGCCTATGGTTACAACCCCGAAGGCATTCGCATCGGCCAGAGCGAGTCGCGTCATCGGCGGGCCGTGAAGGTGTGGGACAGGCGCGAGTTCCGCAACTTCGACGACACGGTCGAGCTCGGCACGCGCAACATCAAGATCGCGCTACGCAAGCTCAGGAAGTTCGCGCGCGAAGGCGCAGCCGAGCAGCTCGACCTCGAAGGCACGATCGATTCGACTGCCCGCAACGCGGGCCTGCTCGATCTGAGATTCGTGCCGGAGCGCCACAACGCGGTGAAGGTGCTGCTGTTCCTCGACGTCGGCGGCTCGATGGACGATCACATACGCGTCTGCGAAGAGTTGTTCTCGGCCGCGCGCAGCGAGTTCAAGCACCTCGAGCATTTCTATTTCCACAACTTCGTGTACGAGACGGTGTGGAAGGACAATCGCCGCCGCCACGTCGAGCGCATTGCGACGGCCGAGGTGCTGCGCACTTACGGGCACGATTACAAATTGATTTTCGTGGGCGATGCGACGATGAGCCCGTATGAGATCGTGCAGCCCGGCGGAAGCGTCGAGCACTGGAACGAGGAGGCGGGGGCTGTGTGGATGCAGCGGCTGCTACAGGCATGGCCGCATCACGTGTGGCTCAACCCCGAGCCGGTCGACCGCTGGGAGTACACGCCTTCGATCCGCATCACGCGCGAGCTTCTGCAGGATCGGATGTTTCCGTTGACTCTGTCCGGGCTCGATGCGGCGATCAAGGCGCTGAATTGATGCCTCCACCCTGACCTCCCCCGCGAGGCGGGTCGGGGGCCCTTGCTTGCCCCCACCCATCCTCCCCCGCACGCGGGGGAGGAGATGAAGAGAATTTGCGCGTGATTGTTGCGTCCCTTCCCCCGTGAACACGGGGGAAGGACAGGATGGGGGCAATGAAGGATGCCCCACTTTGACCCTGCGCTCGCTTCTGTTGACCCGAGCTCAGCTCGTGCGCTTCTGAAATTCCTTGATGTCGTTGAGCACGATCTGCGAGTGGCCCTTCGGGTCGACGTCCTCGTAGTGCTTGACGATGCGCCCTTCGGGATTGATCAGGAACGTGTCGCGCTTGGCGAGCTCCATCTTGCCGAGATAGCTCTTCAGCACGCCGTAGCGCTTGGCTGTCTCCTTGCTCGGATCGGCCAGGATCGGAAACGGCAGGCTGTGCTTCTCCGCGAACTCTTTGTGCGATTTCACGTCGTCCACGCTGACACCCAAGATCTGTGCACCGGCGTCCCGGAAGGCGAAGATGTTGTCCCGGAACTCGCACGCCTGCGTGGTGCAGCCCGGAGTCTGGTCCTTCGGATAGAAATACAGCGCCACCCACTTGCCGCGATAGTCTTTGAGCTCATGCCACTTGCCGTTCTGGTCCTGGAGCTTGAAATCCGGGGCCACGCTCCCGACCGGGGGCGGGGCGGCGAAGGCGGCGCCGAAGGCGAGCAACGCGGCAAGCGACAGCAATCGAGCGGAACTGGCGACATTCATGATGAGGCTCCTCGAAGTGGGCGGGCCCGGACACTGTGCCATACTACCTCTCTTCGCACATTTGCGAGCCCGTTGCGTTAGAGGGTCCGTCGGGCACTTTTCGTTCCCTGCTCGCGTCATTTTTTCCGATGAGCTCAGGCACCCCACCCGAGACACCCGCGCCCAAGATCGGCCTGGTCCTCCCCGGGGGCGGCGCCCGTGCGGCCTATCAAGTGGGCGTGTTGAGGGCGATCGCCGATCTGCTGCCGGCGCGCTCGGCCAATCCGTTTCCGATCGTCACCGGCACCTCGGCCGGAGCGGTGAACGCAACCGCTATCGCCGTGCACGCCGACCGTTTCAGGGTGGCGGTCGGCAACCTCGAGCGCGTGTGGCGCAACTTCCAGGTCGGGCAAGTGTTTCGGGCCGACACGGTCAGCATGCTGCGCTCGGGCCTGCACTGGCTCCTGTCGCTGATCTCCGGAGGCTGGCTCCTGCCGCCTCCGCGCTCGATCCTCGACAACTCACCGCTGCGTGAGCTGCTGCGCCAGCAGTTCGATCTGAATCGCATCCGCACCTTCATCGAGGCCGGCCATCTCGATGCGATCGCCATGTCCGCAGCCGGCTACGTCAGCGCCCGCTCGGTGTCATTCTTTCAAGCCAAGCCCGGGCTCGAGCCCTGGAGCCGGATGCGGCGCGCTGGAGAGCGCACCACGCTCACGCTCGAGCATCTGATGGCGAGCGTGGCGGTTCCATTCCTGTTCCCACCGGTCCTGCTCGGGGACGAGTACTACGGCGACGGCGCCATGCGCGAATCGAATCCGTTCAGTGCGGCGGTGCACCTCGGAGCCGAGCGCTTGCTCGTCGTCGGGACGCGCAACGAAGCGCGGCCGACCGCTCCAGCGCAGCCGACCTGTCCTACCTTTGGCCAGATCTTCGGCTACATGCTGGACGCGTTGTTCACCGATGGGCTGTATGCCGACCTCGAGCGCCTCACCCAGCTCAACCGGATCGTCGACCGCGTCGGCCCGATCACGGGCGCGCTCTCCGATGATTCGGTCCGATTACGGCGCATCGACATGCTGGTGCTGCTGCCCAGCAAGGATCTGTCGGAGGTCGCCCGCGATCACGTCGATTCGCTGCCGCGGGCATTGCGGGTCCTTTTGAGGACCATGGGCGCGATGAACCGCGGGGGCGGGCAGCTCATGAGCTACCTGCTGTTCCAGGACACTTACACGCGCGAGCTGATCGCGCTCGGCTATCAGGACGCGATGCGGCGGGCCGACGACCTTTTGTCTTTCATGGGCGGCTTCGCCGTAGCCTCGAGCGGAGCGACGAGCGTGATGCGCCGCCTTTCTCTACGTCAGGAAAAGCGTGCCGAGGCCCAGCAGTGAGGCGAAGCCGACCATATCGGTGACTGTCGTCACCACGACGCCGCCGGCAAGCGCCGGGTCGATGCCGAGGCGTTTGAGAATCAGCGGGACGCACACGCCGGCGAGCGCGGCCGCGAGCAGATTGATGAGGAGCGCGGTGAAGACGATCGCTCCGATGTCGAGCGATTCGAACCACAATCCCGCCGCCAGCCCGACGAAAGAGGCGAGCAGGGCGCCGTTCAACAAGCCGACCGCGACTTCCCGCAGCAGGAGCCAGCGCGCGTTGGTGTGCTCGACCTGACCGAGCGCGAGACCGCGGGTGATGATCACCAGGGTCTGGCTGCCGGCGATGCCGCCCATGCTCGCGACGATCGGCATGAGCACGGCGAGCGCGACGATCTTCTCGATCGTCGCTTCGAATACGTGCACGACGTTGGCCGCGATGAAGGCCGTACCGAGATTGGCGCCCAGCCACACGGCACGACGACGAGCGCTGCTGACCACCCCGGCGAAGATGTCTTCCTCCTCAGTGAGACCGGCCATGCTCATCACCGAGTGCTCGGCCTCCTCGCGGATCACGTCGACGACGTCGTCGATCGTGATGCGTCCGATGAGGCGGCCGTCCCGGCTCACGACCGGGGCGGAGACGAGGTCGTGATCCTCGAACAATTTCGCCACTTCACGCGCCGAAGTCTCGGGCGCGATGCCCTCGACGCTCGAGTCCATCACTTCGCCGACCGTGCGCTCCGGCTCCTCGGTCAGCAGTCGCGTGATGTCGAGCACGCCGAGGTACTGATCGTGCCGGTTCACCACGAAGAGCTGGTCTGTCCGATCCGGCAACTCCCCGCGCATGCGCATGTATCGCAGCACGACCTCGAGCGTCACGTCTGGGCGGACGGTGACGGCGTCGAGGTTCATGAGGCCGCCGGCGCTGTCCTCCTCGAAGCGCATCACCTGCGAGAGTCGCTCGCGGTCCTGCGCATCCATGGATTGCAGCACGCGTTCGATGAGCGTCTCGGGCAGATCGCCGATCAGGTCCGCCAGGTCGTCGACCTCCATGTCCTCGGTGGCGGCGATCAGCTCCTCGGCATCCATGCCGCCGATGAGGCCGCTTCGGACCTCCTCGTTGAGCTCGATGAGCACGTCGCCTTCGAGCTCGGGGTCGACGAACTCCCAGACGATCTCGCGCTTGGCCGGCGGGAGCGACTCGATCAACGAGGCCACCTCCGCAGGGTGCATCGAGTTGATCATCCGCTGCGCGTGGCGCATGGAACCCTGCTCGAGCGCACTGCGCAACGCGGCGAGCCGGCTCTCTTTGGGTTCCTGGGCCTCGGTCATGGGCGGAAGAGCTGTGGGAGGCGAAAAAGTGGCGCGCAGTTTAGGCACCTCGCGAAATCACGTCGAGGTGGAAACGGCTCCCTGCATCGAGGAGCGAGCTCGAAGGCGCCCTGCGAGGAGGTGGGCCAGGGACGCAGGGCGGGCTGTCCAGCTCGGGCCGGCCGATGTTCGTGTTACTTCACTTCCCGCCGAGCAGCCGGTGCCGGGTCTGCACCTGGGCGTACTTCGAGGAGAAATGGCGGGCGAGGCGGTCGACCAGGTAGACCGAGCGATGCTGGCCGCCGGTGCAGCCGATCGCGATGGTGAGATAGCTCCTGTTGCTGCGGATCAGCTCGGGGATCCAGCGCTCCAGGAATGCGACCAGGTCGGCGAACATTCGCGCCACCGCCGGATGCCGCTCGAGATACTCGACCACCGCTGGATCCCTCCCGGTCAGGGATGACAGGCCCGGCTCCCAATACGGGTTGGGCAGGCTTCGCACGTCGAACACGAAATCCGCATCCCCCGGCACGCCGTGGCGATAGGCGAACGACTCGAACAGGATCGACATGCGCCCTTCGCTGCGACCGGCGACTCGCTGGCGGATCAGCTCGCGCAGCTCGTGCACGCTCGTGCGGGTCGTATCGATGATCAAGTCGGCCGCATCGGCGATCGGCTCCATGAGCTCGCGCTCGAGCCGCAACGCTTCGGACAGCCCGAGGCCGTCACGGCTCAGCGGATGCCGCCGACGAGTTTCGCTGTAGCGCTTGAGGAGCGTTTCTTCGTCCGCTCGCAGGAACAGCACTTCGCAATTGACGCCGCTGCGCTTGAGCTCGGCCACGAGCGTCGGCACCGAGGCAATTTCGGCAGGGCGGTTCCTGGCATCGACGCCGACTGCCGTATAGCCGTAGGTCGGCTCCTGCGAGCGCACCGTGTGCGAAATGAACATCGGCAGCAAGCCCGCGGGGATGTTGTCCACGCAGTAGTAGTCCAGGTCCTCCAGCATGTGCAGCGCGACGCTCTTGCCGGAGCCCGAGAGGCCGCTGACGATCACGAGACGCATGGAAGGAGTCGCAGGCGTGGAGGTTTCCGGTCAACCGGCCAATCGCAGGGCCGCGCGACCGATTCTAGCAAGTTGTCGGGATGAACCGGCCGGCGCGTGAAGACCGGCGGAGGACTGGAAGGGGGAACGGGCGGGCCGTCGGGATTGGCCGCGCCGGGCGGGCCTGCCGACGTGGCCCGCCCGGGGAGAAATGAAAGCGCTCGTGCTGCTCAGGACGGGCGGTACTTCTGCGCTTCGAGCGCGTGGTGGTCGGCGAGCTTCTCTTTGTGCTTTTTCACGCGCCGATCGAGCTTGTCTACCAGCGCGTCGATGGCGGCATACATGTCCTGGTCCACGGCATCGGCGTACACCGTCATGCCGTTCAACAGGACAGTCGCTTCAGCTTTGTGACGGAGCTTTTCCACGGTCAGGATGCAATGAACGTCTATGACGTGATCGGAATGGCGCACGATACGGTCGAGCTTGCGTTCGACATAGCCCTTGAGCGAGGCCGTGACATCGACGTGATGACCCGTGACGTTCAGTTGCATGGAAATGCCTCCTTCGAAAAGGCAGGGAGGGAGGAGGGCAGGTAGAGCGCGGGCCCCGGGCAACGCCACGAACGTGCTCGTCGTGTCTCGCCCGGTGCCCGTCAGCACTTCCTGACCTCGTTGTTCATCGGACTGCGATCCGCTTGCGCTCGCTCGAGGGGGGAATGCCGAGCGCTTCACGATATTTGGCGACGGTGCGTCGCGCGACCAGCACGCCTTCCTGCGAGAGGATTTCGGCGATGCGGCTGTCTGAAAGCGGCTTGTCGGGCGGCTCGGCCGCGACGAGCTTGCGGATTTTTGCGCGGATCGCGGTGGAAGACATCTCGCGCCCGTCCGTGGCGGCCACGTGGCTCGAGAAGAAATAACGGAACTCGAACACGCCGCGAGGGGTGTGCATGTATTTGTTGGTGGTGACGCGCGAGATCGTCGATTCGTGCATCTGCACAGCCTCGGCCACGTCCTTGAGGATCATCGGCTGCATGTGCTCATCGCCGTGCTCCAGGAACGCCGATTGCCGCTGCACGATGCAGCGCGCCACTTTGAGCAGCGTCTCGTTGCGGATCTCCAGGCTTCGTATCAACCAGCGTGCTTCCTGTAGCTGCGTACGTAACATGGCATGATCGGACGAGCGTCCGATCAATCCGGCATAACTCTGATTGACACGGATTCGGGGGAGGCTCGCCGGGTTGATTTCGACTGCCCAGCCGCCGCGCTCGGTCCGGCGCACGAACACGTCCGGCACGATGTACTCCGCGGTGACCGAGTGGACGCTCGAGCCTGGACGCGGCTGACAGCTTCGAACGAGCGCCAGCGCGTGCTCCATCTCTTCCTCGGTGACGCGCAGCTGCCGCCTGAGCAGCGAGTATTGCTGGTCGGCGACCTGGTCCAGGTAGTTCGCCGCGATGATGAGCGCAGTGTCCCGTCCCGGAGTGTCCGGATCGAGCTGGCGCAGCTGCAGCCCGATGCATTCGCTCACCGAGCGTGCGCCCACTCCGACCGGGTCCATGCTCTGCACGAACTTGAGGACGCGCTCGACGTCCGCGACGCTCGCGGTGACTTCAGGCTCGAGATTGCGCGCGATTTCCTCGAGCGGCTCGATGACGTAACCGTCATCGTTGATGGCATCGATGATCGCCGCGCCGATGCGCCTGTCTCGCTCGTCGAGGCGCGACATTTCGAGCTGCCAGGTCAGATGTTCCTGCAGGGTTTCCCCGCCCGGGGCGGAAAAGTCCTGCGTGTGGTCGTCCTCTCCCGACCAGGGCGTCTGCGACGGCCCGGTGATGTGCGCCTCGCTCCAGTCGCTGTCGGGAATGTCGAGATCGGGCTCGGGCTCGACTTCCTCCTCCGCTTCATCCGCCGCGCTCGTCTGGCCGGCGCCGTTGAGATCGAAAGGCTCCTCGAGTGCGGCGTCGGCGGATTCGAGGCTTCCCACCTCGTCCTCCGCCTCCAGCATGACGTTGGTTTCGAGCGCTTCGCGGATCTGCGCCTGAAGCTCGAGCACCGGAAGCTGCAGCAGGCGGATGGCCTGTTGCAGCTGCGGGGTCATGGTGAGCTGCTGGCCGAGTTTGAGCTGCAGGGCTGGTTTGAGCATTCGTCTGGCAACTTGGGGCGCTGACACGAGCGGACGAGGGTCCGCGCGCCCCGGAAAGTCTCGATCGATCTACAGTCGAAAATCCTGGCCCAAGTACACCTCACGGACCTGGGCGTTTGCAAGGATGTCCTCCGCAGTCCCCCGGGCGATGACTTCGCCGCCGCTCACGATGTACGCCCGGGAACAAATTCCCAGCGTTTCCCTCACGT